>CAYUPJ010000032.1:0-27029 GCA_964446635.1 uncultured Anaerolineae bacterium | reverse complement strand
TCGCCTGCGCCGCACGCCTTTGCCCACCGGAGGGCCTTAAGTTGACACCAATGAAGAAGAAGGGGCATACATTGTGGAAGTGACGGGGATGTTCGATAGAGAGCGAGTTAGTCCATTGGCAAATCCGTCTTGATGGACTTGAGATTCACGTCCATGATGCTCTTAGAAGGCCGTACCAGGGCCACGGCCACAATGAGCCCTGTGAGCTCGTCCACGGCGTAGAGGGCTTTGTCCATCAGGCTCTGGCGGGGCAGCCCCAGGCGGTCGCCGTGGGATTTGACGGCGTAGATAATGTCCTCAGGCCAGCCTAGCTCCTCCAGCAGTCTCGCTCCCCAGGCTGGGTGTTCCTCGGCGGTGGGGTGCTGCTCGTAGTCGAAGTCGTGGATGAGGCCGGTGATGCCCCACTTCTCCTCGTCCTCGCCGAACTTGTGAGCATAAGCCCTCATGGCTGCCTCCACGGCCAGCGCGTGTTTGATCAGATTCTCGTTCTTGGTATACTCGGTGAGCAAAGCCCAGGCTTGTTCTCGATCCATGTATCGGTGCCTCCTTGTCTACAGACGAGAGATAGTATAGTACAAAAAGCCACCTGCGTCAAACGCGCACGTTTGAGTACTCCTTTTCCTTAGTCCAGATAATGGTTTTCCCTATGTTCCCGATGTCAGAGTAAGGGTTTTCCTTATTTAACCACCAAGAATCCCGACCGAGGGCAAGAATTAAAAAAAGAGCGATCTTAACGATCACTCTCCTCACAAGGATGATCCGATCTTACTTCAAAGATGAGCGGCAGATAAATGTGTAGAGTGAACGACTGGTCGTCGTCTACCAGCAGCACGCAGGGCTGATTGGCCCCAAGCCCAGTACACCCTCCAAACCAGCCGATAACAGCCCACATCACCTCTACGCGGTCTGCCAGGTTCGCCAACCCCTCAAAAGGCCAAGCGAAAAAGGCCGTCTTATAGTTGGCGCTGCTGCACTTGTAGCTTGTGGAATTGGTCTTCCCCGTACCTTTCCAACGGAAAGGCGAGTAGACCCCTCAGCCGCTCCATAGGACGACGTTATCGGTGTAAAGCTCGCCCGACCAGCCAGGTGGCGGTATCAGGCTGTAGGGACCCAACCCGGTGCCAGGGGAATAGGCGACGCCCTCAGGGTCCGTCTGGTTCACGTCGTTGGTGTAGCTGCCTATGCGCAGGCGATTTTGACCGAAGGAGGTCAGCCCTCTGTCGTGGAGATAATCCTCACTCACCAGCCAGAATCGGCCCTGGGCATCGAGGTAGGTCGCTACTGCCACCTCGTTGGCCAAGGTGAAAGTGTCGTTGCGGGGATAGCCGGTGAACCAGATCGCCATCTGGTAGCCCATGAGGTCGTCAGCAGACGGATCGCCCTGGGTAGCCACGTCCCACACATCATAAGTCATTCCCAGTTCGTCCAGAGCAGAGGTGTAGTAAGGGCGTACCTCTGGACCGCTACCCAAAGCCAGCGGAGCGAAAAGACCGCAAAATGCGGCGACAACCAGGGCGGTAACAAAAGTTTTACCCATCATGAACCTCCTGTTCTCCTTTGTCGGACGATGTGGAGGATTATAGTATGGTTGAGGGGTTTTGTCAACTATCGTACACCACCATGTTCTACCTGCAATTCGATCTCCATCCCCTGTTCCTCGTGGAACGGTAACGGAATCTTAACTTAATCTCAACTATACCGTATTTTTTACCCTTGACAAAGACAGGAGGAATTTGTTATAATATAATTGCGTGAAAAGAGTTCTTTTTCAATTGCATAGGGTCCGATAAAGGCAAACCCATCGAAAGGTGGGGGCGCAAAGTCACGGGTCTACATTAGCAGATAGCAAATCGCTATCAGCTAATACGACGGCCGGGCTGCCGAAGACAGATTCTGAAAAGCGTGCTGTTGGAGAGCAGATCGGCCGACAGCACGCTTTTTTTGTTGGGCGTGGTGTGGATGCGGGGGATCCTTAGAAATCACTTAGGAGGTGGTATGATGAGAACGCGGTTCGTTGTATTTGTTGTTATGGCTCTCGTATTAACAGGAGCACAGGTTGTAACATCGGCCAGCTTGGTGGAAGCCAATAACCCAGTGTTTCAGAAAGGTGTATCGCTTCCGAGCTGGTGGCATGATACACTCTGTTCTGGCTCTGCCGATGAGTCGCTGGGAACCCTGGCGGCCACCGGGGCAGAGTGGATTCAGATCGTACCGACCTGGTATCAAGACCGCAGAACCTCGAATAAGATGCAACGTCATAGTGACAAAACCATTGATGACGTGTGCTTAGTCCATGCTATCACCAGAGCTCATGAGCTTGGAATGAAGGTCATGTTAAAGCCGCATGTGAATGCACTGGATGGAACCTGGCGCGGGGAGTTCGAGCCTAAGCAGTCCCAGGCGTGGTTTAAGAGCTATGAGAAGATGATGAATCACTATGCGACGTTAGCCCAAGAAAACGGCGTTGAAATGCTTTCCGTAGGGTGCGAATTCGTTAGACTCAATGGCCCTGAGCATACCCAGTCATGGGGAAAGATCATTGGCAGTGTTCGCAAGATCTACAGCGGCTCTTTGATCTATGCAGCCAATTGGGGGAATGAGTATAATATTGGGTTTTGGAACCAACTTGACTACATTGGCATTGATGCCTATTATGAGCTAACAGATAAAACAGACCCAACAGTTGACGAGCTGATTGCAGCCTGGCAGCGACGCCTCCCTGACCTGGAAGCTCTCCACACAGCGTGGCAAATGCCAATTGTGTTCACAGAGATTGGCTACCGTAGTGTGGATGGGGCGAACATCCATCCGTGGCAATCGGGGACAAGCGGCCCCGTTGATTTACAAGAGCAGGCTGATTGTTATGAGGCGACCTTCTCCTCCCTGTGGAATCAATCCTGGTTCTATGGAATGTACTGGTGGTCTTGGGAACCGTCTCCTGATGCAGGCGGATCTGAAGATGCGGACTATACCCCTCAAAATAAGCTTGCTGAGGATGTGATTAGATCCTGGTACAATCAATGACCTATGAACAGGAACGCCTAACACCCCAAGGGTGAACACGAAGAGAAAAGCCACCTGTGTCAATTGCTCAGGTGGCTTTTTCGTTGTTGCCAAACGGGTCGGAATCTGGTATACTACTCCAACGACAACTCCAATCGCCTAAGAAAAGTGCTGGCGCAAGCCGTGAAAGCGTGGTATACTTGAGGCGCAATCAGATCTGGACTTTGGACAAAATCACGAGGACGGCCAGAAACCCGTTTTCTCATGGCAAACTGCCCTTCGTTGCCACTTGAAACAGGTTGATTCAGTTAGATTTCAGTGGTGAGGTTGCCAGAAAACGGGTTTCTTCAGCTTTGTCCAAAGTCCAATCAGATGGGGAGGAGGGGCTATGGTGGAGAAACTGATCGTGGGCGTAGACCTGGGTGGTACTCAGATTCGAGCGGCCCTGGCGGATGAGCAGGGGAAGATCCTCCGCCGCGCCAGTTGTTTGACCCTGGCCGAGGAAGGACTGGAGCCGGTCATCGGCCGCATCAAAGGGGCAATCTATGAGGTGATGGAATCGGCTGAGCGAGGGCAGGTGCAGGGCATCGGCGTCGCTGCGCCCGGGCCTCTGGATCCCTGGAAGGGGGTCATCATAGAAGCTCCAAACCTGCCTGGCTGGGAGAATGTGCCCCTGAAGGACATCATGGAAGAGGAGTTCAGTTTGCCCGTCGTGGTGGGCAACGATGCGAACTCGGCTGCTTGGGCGGAGCAGCGCTTTGGGGCCGGTCAGGGCGTCGCCGATCTCATCTACATCACGGTGAGTACTGGCATTGGCGGCGGTATCATCGTTGATAACAGGCTGCTGTTGGGAGCCCAGGGTTTTGCCGCCGAGGTGGGCCATCAGACTCTCGAGGCTCATGGCCCCCGCTGCAACTGTGGTAACGTCGGTTGCCTAGAGGTCCTGGCTGCGGGCCCGGCCATCGCTCGCTGTGCCAGAGAGTTTATCAGAACCGGCATCGGGATGGCTATCGCCGACTTAGTTGGCGGCGACCTGGACAAAGTCACAGCTAAGGTGGTGAACCAGGCGGCGCAGGCGGGCGATCCCATAGCCATTGAGCTTTTCCGTCAGGCTGGATTCTACATCGGCGTTGGCATCGTCAACTTGCTGCACCTTTTCAACCCCAGCTTGATCATCATCGGGGGGAGTGTAACCAAAGCCGGCGATCTCCTGTTCGAGCCCATCCGGGCCACAGTGCGCGAACGAGCGATGGCCAGGTATTACTGGGAGAATACGCCCATCGTACCCGCTGCCCTCGGCGATGACGTGGGGCTCTTGGGCGCTGTCGCTCTAGTGCTCCTGCAAGAATACTACAACTAATAGCTAGAGTTCCTATGAGTTCCCTGGAGTTCCTGTTGAGGCAGGGGAACTCAGAGGAACTCAGGGGGGCAAAGATGATTGCTCAGTTGGAGATCAGCACCAGGTCGCGTGCAGAATTGGTGGATATCACGGCGGAAGTGCAGCGAGCCGTGAGGGAGAAAGGGATGCAGAGCGGCGTTTGCCATGTCTTCGTGCCACACACCACGGCTGGCGTGACCCTCAATGAGAATTGGGATCCTACCGTGCGGGCGGATATCTTGATGGAGCTGGATAAGATCGTGCCCTGGCACGACAACTACCGCCATGCGGAGGGCAACGCTGCGGCGCATATCAAAGCCAGCCTGATGGGATCTTCCCAAACTCTCCTGGTGGAGGATGGCCGCCTGGTACTGGGCACCTGGCAAGGGATCTTCCTGGCCGAGTTCGATGGCCCGCGCCGCCGCCGCGTCCTGGTTAAGCTGGTGGGTGACTAGAGTGGACATAACCCTGCTATTGCAGCAGGACAACCCCACTCTGATTTCATGCTGAAATCCTATGAAACGGCACTTTCAAACCGTTTCATAGCGGTTTATGTGTCCTGGTTAGATCGGTGGGTGACTGGAATGGACATAACCCAGCAAGTTTTGGATGACATTCTGCCAAGGGTAGCTAAACCTGCCCGCTACACTGGCCACGAATGGAACAGCGTAGTCAAGGATTGGGGCCAGGTTGGCGTTAAGGTGGCCCTGGCCTATCCCGACGTCTACGAAGTAGGCATGTCCAACCTGGGCCTGATGATCCTCTATGACATCCTCAATAGGGAAGAGGGCATCCTGGCCGAGCGGGTCTATGCGCCCTGGGTAGACATGGAGGAGGCCATGCGACACGCTGGTATTCCCCTCTACAGCCTGGAATCACGACGACCTCTGGCCGAATTCGACATAATTGGCTTCTCATTACAGTATGAGCTGAACTACACCAACGTGCTGAACATGCTGGACCTGGCTGGCATCTCGCCCCTGGCGGCGGAGCGAAGCGACGCCGATCCGCTGATCATCGGAGGGGGTAGTTGCGCCTACAATGCCGAGCCTCTGGCCGACTTCTTCGACCTCTTCGTGATTGGGGAAGGGGAAGAAGTGTTGTTGGAGTTGGTGAGGGCGTATCGGGGATTTCGGATTGCGGATTGCGGATTGCGGATTATAAAGGCGGATTTTCTGCGAGAGGCGGCGAAGATAGGGGGCATCTATGTGCCTAGTCTGTACGATGTCCGCTATGGCGACGATGGTACGGTGGAGGTTGTGGAGTCCTTGGTTCCTGAAGCCAAGCCCCGGGTCCGAAAGCGCATCGTGGAGATGCTGCCTCCTGCGCTGACCAGGCTGGTGGTGCCCTACATCGAGGTGATACACGACCGGGGTATGATCGAGATCCAGCGGGGATGTACCCAGGGCTGCCGCTTTTGTCAGGCTGGGTTCATCTATCGGCCTGTGCGCGAGCGCTCTCTGGGGGAGGTGCTGGGAACAGTAGAGAGCATCGTCAAGGATACAGGCTACGAGGAGGTGGCCTTGGTCTCTCTGAGTTCCACCGACCACAGCCAGATCGAGCCCATGGTACAAGAGCTTACTACTCGCTATCAGCACCCGCCTTTGGCGATTTCCCTGCCCTCCTTGCGCATTGATTCTTTCTCCGTGGAGTTGGCGGAGATGTTCCAGGGGCGGCGCAAGACCGGCCTGACCTTCGCCCCGGAGGCCGGCAGCCAGCGCCTGCGGGATGTCATCAACAAGAACGTTACCGAGGACGACCTGTTGCGCACGGCAGAGGCGGCTTATTCCAGTGGCTGGCAGCGGATCAAACTGTACTTCATGGTGGGCCTGCCCACAGAGACCCTGGAGGACGTGGCGGCTATCGTGGATCTGGTGAAGAAGGTGCGGGCTATCGGTCGGCGTTACCAGGGCAAGAAGACTCAGGTCAACGTCAGCCTGGCCACCTTTGTGCCCAAGCCTTTCACCCCTTTCCAGTGGCTGCCTTTGGCCGATGAGGAGAGCCTGGAGGAGAAACAGGAGTTATTGCGGCGGGGGCTCAAGGAGTCGGGCATCAGCTTCAGTTGGCATGACCCTCGCACGACCCTGCTGGAGGCGGCCCTCTCCCGCGGCGACCGGTGCCTGGGTCAGGTCATCCACCGCGCCTGGCAGTTGGGAGCCAAATTCGATGCCTGGGACGAGCTCTTCGACGAGGGCCTTTGGCAGCGGGCCTTCGCCGAAGCTGTCCTCGATCCCCACTTCTACGCCCGGCGAGAACGCTCCCTCGATGAGGTGTTCCCCTGGGATCACATAAACGTGGGGGTCAGGAAGGGCTTTCTGATTGAAGAGTACCAGCGCAGTCTCCGCGGCGAGCCGAGCATGGATTGTCGGGAAGTCTGCATCGGCTGCGGGGTTTCGGATGTCTTTTATTGTCTGCAATAAGGGTTGCCCAAGTTCCTCCGAGTTCCTCCGAGGCAAGGGAACTCGGGGGACTTAAGTTTAAATCTATGAAATCAACCACACCGCAGCGCTTGCGTATCACCTTCGCCAAGGGCGAGGAAATCAAATACATCTCCCACCTGGATTTGGTGCGGCTGTGGGAGAGGACTCTGCGCCGGGCACAAGCGCCCCTGGTGTACTCCCAGGGCTTCAACCCCCGGCCCAAAATAGCCCTCGCTGCTGCTCTGCCGGTGGGTTTCACCAGCCGGGGTGAGGTGATGGATGTCGTCCTGGAGCGTCACATCTCTCCCTACAATTTCGCCAAGGGGTTAGTGCCCCACTTGCCGCCTGGCGTGGAGCTACTCTCTGTGGAGGAGGTGTATTCAAAGTTGCCCTCGCTGCAGTCCCAGTTGCGCTCCGCGGAGTATCGGGTGGCGGTGTTCTGGGATGGATCGCGGGAGGAGATGGAGGGGAAGCTGCAAGAGTTGCTCTCGGCGGGGCAACTGCTGCGCCAGCGCCGGGGCAAGGATTACGATCTGCGCCCTTTGATCGAGGACCTGTGGGTTGAGGGGAAGGAGTCTGGTGGTTGGGTCTTGGGGATGCGCCTTCGGGCTGGGGATGAAGGTACTGGCCGGCCTGATGAGGTACTGGATGCCTTGGGGCTGGTCGAGGAGCCGTATGCTGTCCAGCGGGAGCGGCTCCTGTTTGATACCATGTCAAGTCAGGAGGGCTAGTACACGTCTCCCCGAGTGTCAATAGAAACGATGCGAATAGTGTGCTTCCCGTTAGTGACATCAAGACAGCAGTTTGGGCAAGACACTGCCCGTCTCGCTAGTATTGGTGACGAGTTGTACCTCTTCTTGTGTTGGTCAAAGCACGCAATCTCACAGAGCACAATTGCTCGCGGCGGATTGCCAAATCCGCCGCCAGGCCGCTGGATCTGGCGATCCAGCGGGAGCAAATTGTGATGTACTGAATCTTGTATTCGTTGGGAGAATGTAGTATAATTGGTTTACGGTGATAAGGATGCAAATAGATTACGATCCCCAAGCAGATGCAATTTACATTCGACTGCGGAAAGGCGAGGTAGATGACACGCTTGAAGCCGGCAAGTACGTTTACGTAGACGTTGACGAAAATGGCGTGCCTCTGGGGCTGGAGATTCTGTTTGCTGGGCGTATGCTGGCAAAGGAAGATATGACCAGTGTAACGGTAAATATTGGCCGGATGGCACAGGTAGTTGAACCGCTTCACGCGATGGAAAATGCGGTTGGTTCTGGGATAAGTCCAGTTCCGCAACGCGGCCTTGACAAATAGGGGAAAGGCTAGTATAATCACCGTCGCAAACTCACAGAGATCGTATGGGAGGAAAGAGCAGTGTACGCTGTGGTTGAGACAGGCGGAAAGCAATACAAAGTTAGCGCGGGCGAGATTGTAGAAGTAGAGAGCTTGCCGGTTGAGGTCGGAGAGAGAATCGAGTTGGACAGGGTGCTCTTGGTGGCTGATGGTGATAAGGTACACGTAGGCCAGCCCACTGTCGAGGGAGCCAAGGTATTAGCCACTGTGACCGACCACGTCAAAGGCCCAAAGATCATTATCTTCAAATACATACCCAAGGAGCGCTATCGGCGCAAGAAAGGGCATCGGCAAGGCTACACTCGCCTGACAATTGACGAGATCGTAGTGTAGTTTCGAATTGAGGGAGGTGTAATCGCTATGGCACACAAAAAGGGAGGCGGGAAGACCCGCCTGGGACGAGACAGTGAGTCCAAGCGCTTGGGCGTGAAGAAGTTTGGCGGCCAGAAGGTGCGATCAGGAAATATCATCGTGCGCCAAAGGGGCACCAAATTCAAGCCTGGCAGGAACGTTGGTCTAGGCAAAGACTATACCATCTTCGCTACCATTGACGGCTTCGTGAAGTTCGAGAACGGGCCCCGGGGCAGGAAGAGGGTTAGTGTCTATGCGGAGAATTCATAGAGAGGGCAACCGATGAAAAAGGACATTCACCCTGAGTACTATTCTGATGCCAAGGTGACATGCAGTTGTGGCAACACCTTTACCGTCGGCTCCACGCAGAAGGTGATCCGCACGGACATCTGTTCGGTTTGTCACCCCTTCTTCACTGGCGAGCAGCGGCTGGTGGACACCGGTGGCCAGGTGGAACGGTTCATCAGGCGTCTGGAGAAGAGTGAGGGGCTTAGGGCCGAGGAATTGACTCGCGTAGAGGCCGAGGAGGTCGAAGAGGAGGCAGAGCAGGAGACTGCCGAGTCGGCGAGGTGAACTGCTTGTAGCTCTGAAAGCCAGTTGATAGGCGAGGGCGGGTCTCTGTATCTGCCCTTTTGTTTTCTGGCGGAGGGGAATGTGTACCAAAGGCAAGGTGGCGGTTGGATCGAGGTGATCTGCGGCAGCATGTTCAGTGGCAAGACAGAGGAGTTGATCCGCCGCGTCAGGCGGGCCCAGATCGCCAGGCAGAAGGTACAGGTCTTCAAGCCCCGCCTGGATGATCGCTATCAGGTCGAGAAGGTGGCTTCTCACAACGGTATGCATCTAGATGCTATCGTCGTGGGGGAGGCCAAGGACATCCCTCAGTTGGTGGACCCTGATACCACGGTGGTGGCTATTGATGAGGGGCAGTTCTTCGACTGGACCATCGCCGATGTTTGTGACTTCCTGGCCGACGGTGGTCGGCGAGTGATCATCGCGGGGCTGGATATGGATTTCCGTGGCGAGCCCTTCGGCCCCATGCCTCTGCTGATGGCCCAGGCCGAGAAGGTGGACAAAGTGCAGGCCATCTGCGTCATCTGCGGTGCGCCGGCCAGCCGCAGCCAACGCCTGATCAACGGCCAGCCTGCTTCCTATGACGACCCCGTGATCATGGTAGGTGCGAACGAGGTCTACGAAGCTCGCTGCCGCCATTGCCACCAAGTGCCCAGGAAAATGGCCCAGGGCTAGCATGGGAGGGATTCACGATGTTGAAGGACGACGTGGCGGAGATTCTTATCGGCGATAAGGAATTGCAGGCCAGGATTGCCGAGTTGGGCCAGGCCATCTCGTCCGACTATCAGGGCAAAGACCTTCTGGCGGTATGCATCCTCAGAGGAGCGGTCATTTTCTTGTCGGATCTCACCAGGCACATCACCATCCCTCACGAGATAGACTTTATGGCCGTCTCCAGCTACGGGGGCACCCGCACCGAATCGAGCGGTGTCGTTCGCATCGTCATGGACCTCAAAACAAATATCCAAGGGCGCGATGTGCTTATCGTGGAGGACATCGTAGATAGCGGTCTGACTCTCAGCTACATCATTAGCAACCTCAAGACGCGCCAACCTGCCAGCCTGCGGACTTGTGCCCTGTTGAATAAGCGGGAGCGTCGCGAGGTGGACGTTCCCCTGGACTACGTGGGCTTCGACATCCCCGACAAGTTCGTAATTGGCTATGGCCTGGACTACGACGAGAAATACCGCAATCTCCCCTTTATCGGGGTGTTGAAGCCGGAGCTTTATATCGGGTAACGAGGCGATGAGTAATGAGGCAATGAGTAACAGGGCAACGAGGAATTGAGGGGCGTAGTGTTTCAATGGAAACGCCGACTCTGTGGGCTTGGCGGCCTGAGAGTCGGCGTTTTGTCTTTTGGGGAGAGTGCGTTTGTCAAGGAAACACTTGTCGCGTCCACTGGAGAGGGTCTACATAGACGCCACGCACCCTGATCTCCCAGTGCAGGTGGGAGCCGGTGGATAGCCCGCTGCTTCCGACCTGGCCGATGGGGTCGCCTCGTTCCACTTCCTGGCCTGCTTGGACAGCGATATCCGAAAGGTGGTAATAGCCGCTATAGACACCCAGGCCGTGATCAATGATGACTGTGTTGCCACGCACGGTCAGCTCCTCGGCCAGGGCTACGTGGCCACTGCCGGCAGCCAGCGCCGGCGTGCCTGCTTCTGCTCCGTAGTCTATGCCCCCGTGATAGCTTGTGGGCGGCCCGCCGCTGTACGAACGCCGTGTCCCAAAGGCTGAAGTCACTCGCACGCTGCCTTGGATGGGGACTCGAAACAGCCCATCCCATAGTTGTTGGTGACTGAATACCCCGAAGATCTGGTTCAGACGCTCGTTCTCTGCCCTGATCAGAGCGGGATCGAGCAGCTTGCTCGTATCCGGCGAGAGGACGATTTGCTCCGTGGCGAAGTCGCCGGGTATTACTCGGATGAGTTCGGTCGCTTTGGTTGTTTTCCCTGTGCCATCGGAAGCTCTGAGTTCCAGCAGGTATGGGCCGACCTGCGCGATAGCCTCAATGCCTACCAGTGCCCAGTATTGGTTGTCTTCTCTCACAAAAGCCAGAGGTCTGTTGTCGCTTGTGCTGAGCCCTGTCGAAGTGAAGTAGCCGGTCAGGTTCACGGGCCTGTCGGTCTGTACTTTGATGGCCAGGGTTTGTCCTTGAATCACCGGGAGGGGCTTTAGCTCTATGGCGATAAAGGGTGAGGGCAGGGGCGTAGTCTGAGTGGCGCCAGGGATGGCCAGCCGCTGCCCGACGAGGATCAGGGAGGGGTTGGCAAGCTCATTGGCCTCGACGATGGCCGAAACGGTTGTTCCATAGCGCGAGGCTATGCGAGTCAGCGTCTCCCCTGGTTGTACGATGTGGATTTGGGTTGAGGCGGTGTCCTGAGCCTGTCGAAGGGATGGCAGAGAGTTACCAGCGCTGGGAATGATCAGTCGTTGGCCGACTTGGATCCATCGAGGGTCGGCGATGTCGTTGGCCTGGACAATGGCCTCAACCGTCGCGCCGTAGCGCCGGGCGATGGAGAACAGGGTCTCGCCTGAACGGACGACGTGAACAACGGGCGCACCTTGGGCGACGGGCCCTGGCGATGGGGCGGCTTGAACGGGAGCACATAACGCCACTTGGGCAGCTATCAGCATTACCGCGAAGAGCCTCACCCAAGTGCTCCTCGCGTCTAGCCGGTTTAATCGCTCCAAAGGGTGAATGTGCCTCCTTTCTCCGAGAGATAGGTCAGGATACTGTCGTAAGTCGGGTCAGGTCCGATTTCGTTCATGGTCTTTCTCACGGCTTGCTCCAGGGTCAGTTTCTCCGTAGTTAAGCCGCGCAATAGATATAGGAGTGCCTGGTCGTTGTGAGACAGGTCCACCCACTCGTTCCAGCCGACGATGGCTGCGGCTCCTCGGTCAATGAATGCCTGCGCCAGGTCCGGCGTGCCCAGGCTTTGGCACCCGCCAATGATGATTAAGGTGTTATCGAAACGGCCTGTCATGTCCTGTCTGATGAATCCGGAGACGATAGCGAAGTAGAGGGAGGAGTCGTCGCCGTAGAGAAGCCTGGCGCGCCCAATGCGGTTCGTCAATTGTTCCTTGACGTACCTATTCTTTTCATAGATCTCTGAAGTGAATAGGAACACGGGACCACCCGGAATGGTCTCGTTGAGGACATTGGTGGAGTGGGTGCGAATCAGGATCAGTTTGTAGCCTTTCGTAGGCAGGGTTCTGTAAAACTCAACCGTGACCTCTTCCCCTTCGTAGACATCGGTGCTGAATCCAGCCTCCCCCAAATAAGCCAGGACTTGCTCAGTGAACTCAGGATTTGGGTTCGTCAAAGCGATCAGATCCACCAGGGCTGCCTTTCGTTCCTCAGGCTCTGGAGTAGGGGTGACTTGTTTTGGAGAGGCGCAGGTGGTACTGAGGATGAGTACTACAAAGGCCAAGAGCAAAACTATAAGTTTCTGGCCCTCAATTCGTCTGTTGTCATTGCGAGGAGCGGAGCGACGAAGCAATCTCCAAAGTGGCTGACAGGTGAAGCGAAGGAGATTGCTTCGCTGCCCCTTCGCTCCGCTCAGGGCTTCGGCTCGCAATGACATCTTGTGAGCTAACGGTTGCATTGCTAACCTACCTCGGTGACAATTATATCCTTCGCCCCGGCCAACCGCAACATCAGGCCCACTCGGCTGCGCGTCTCCTGAGTGACCAGGGCGATGATGTTGCCCCCGCGCCCGGCCCCGGAGAGCTTGGCTCCTAGTGCACCCTCCTGCCGAGCAGCCTCCACCAGGCCCTCTAGCTCCGGCGAGGAGACGCCGAGGAGTCGGAGCAAGCGGTGATTCTCATTCATGAGTCGCCCCACTGTCTCGATCTCTCCTCGTTCAATGGCCTGGCGTCCCATCTCAACGATGGTCCCGATCTCGTCAAAGATCTCCTCGTACTTCTCCCGCTCTCTTTCCCAGGCCCTTCGCACATCACCCACCGGTATCCTGGTAGGGCTGGCTATACCGGTATCGGCGATGGCCAGGAGAAACGGGCTCTTGACCGGGAAGATTTCCATCTTCTGATCCTTGACGAAATAGACCGGCTTCTCGAAAGCGATGACCGTGTTGTCAATGCCACTGGGCGTGCCGTGGTGGATCTTCTCGGTTTCATATACCAAATCGGAGATCATCTGGGGGCTGAGCGGATGCATAGAGCCCAGGTTCTTGAAGTGCTTGCTAAGGGCGCGGACGATAGCTGTAGCGACCGCCGCCCCGCTGCCCAATCCTCGCGCCATGGGGATGGTGGAACGGACGGTGATGGTCAGGTCCTGTTTCGTCCCCACCCCAATATGCTCCAGGGCGCTGACCACGATGGCTCGCAAGGCGTCATCGGGCGGCGCCTGTTCCAGGGAGTAGCTTCGCTCCAGGTCTTCGGCGATGATGGTGATGCCTTGGCCCGCAGGGCCCGTCTCGACGGTAGCCGTGGCTTTCACCTGGGTCACAGGCACAGCGATGGCAGGCTGGCCGTAAACTACCGCGTGCTCGCCGAAAAGGATAACCTTCCCTGGTGCATAGGCGACAGCCATTGTTTCCTCCAAACGCCGCGATACAGGTCTCCGACTAGACCCCGCTGAAGGCAGAGAAGCCGCCATCCACAGGGATCACCGCACCGTGCACGAAACTGGCTCCATCCGACAACAACCACAGCACTGTGCCGACTAGCTCTTCGGGATCGCCAAGGCGGCCCATGGGCGTGTGGTCAATAATCGTCCGCCCGCGTTGGGTCAACTCAGCGGTGGTTTCGTCCATCAGCAAGTACCGATTTTGCTCGGTTAGGAAAAAGCCGGGAGCAATGGCGTTGACGCGGATCTTAGTGGAGTAGTTCTGGGACATGTGCACTGCCAGCCACTGGGTGAAGTTGCTCACTGCGGCTTTGGCTGGAGAGTAGGCTGCGATCTTGGTCAGCGGGCGCGAGGCGGCCATAGACGAGATGTTGATGATGCACCCAGAACCTTGCTCCGCCATATACCGTCCAAAGACCTGGCTGGGCAGTACCGTTCCAACGCAGTTGAGCTCAAAGACCCAGCGGATAGCGTCGGCGGGTAGATCAAAGAAGGAAAGCTCGTCGCTGGTGGTGGCCTCTCTCTTGTTGCCGCCAGCGCCGTTGATCAGGATGTCCACACGCCCGAAAGCAGCGATCACTTGTCTGGCTGTTTCCTCAAGGCTGGTCTTATCTAGCACGTCAGCTTCAATCGCTATCGCTTGTCCTCCGCCTTCGCGCAATTGGGCCGCAACTCGTTTCGCACTTTCCAGGTTGATGTCAAGGATAGCTACCTTGGCTCCGCAAGCATTTAGCGCACGGGCCATGGTACTGCACAATATGCCTGCGCCGCCGGTGAGGGCAGCGACTTTGTCCGAAAGGTCATAAGGGTTCTTCAGGTTCATTGTCATTTTGCACTCCTCAGCAAGATAAAGCTGAAGAAACCCGTTTTCTATGAGAAAACGGGTTTCTCTACAGGTAATATAGGATGGCTATCACAGCCAGCGCCCAAAGGCCGAGGGCTATCATCATGGGCAGATCACTTAGGAATATCTCCTCAGGGGTGCCGCCTTTGCCCTCCACGTGGATCAGGTAGAGATAGCGGAACAGGCCGTAGAGGACGAAGGGGATGGTCAGCATCATGGCGTGGTTGGGGGGCAGATTCGGTGCGGAGAAGGTGTAAAGGGAATAGGCGATAATTGTGGCTGAAGTGACAACGGCGGTCATCTGATCTAACAGAGGAAGGGTATACTCGTTCAGGCTGGCGCGGTGTTCGTTGGCGTTCTCCGCCAGGAGGATCAACTCGTGGCGTCGCCTGCTGATCCCGATGAATAGGGCCAGCAAGGTGGTGCAGACGTAGAGCCAGGGGGAGATGGGGACGGAGATGACCACCGCCCCAGCTACCGCCCTCAAGACAAAGCCAGCGGCTACCGTCAGCACGTCGAGGATGACGATGTTCTTGAAGACAAAAGAGTAGACGGTCATGGTCAGGAAGTAGGCCAGGGCGACGAAACCGAAGTAGCGATCTAACAGGAAAGAGAGGGGCAGGGTGATGAGGGGAATCACCACCCCAGCGGCGATAGCTACCGAAGGCTTGAGTTGCCCTGATGGCAGAGGGCGCAGGCGCTTGGTTGGGTGCTGGCGGTCCTTTTCGATGTCCACCACGTCATTGATGAGGTAAACTGCACTGGACATGAGGCAGAAGAAGATGAAGGCAGCCATAGTCCTAAATAGAGGGACCGGCGTGAACAACTCCTCAACGAACACCAAGGCGGTGAAGATGAACACGTTCTTGGGCCACTGTTTGGGCCGCATGGTCTTGAGGAGGTTGATTAACATGGCTTTTCCATCCTGTTCTGTCTTGCCAGGATGGAAAGTAACTTCCGCAAGCGTGAAACGTGATTCACGTTTTACGTTTTACGTTTCACGTTTCACGTTTCACGTTTGTCATCAGAAGCTACTTCTCCATCGGCAGTTCTAAATGATACCAGATTATGGCGATTTGAGCAAATCAGGCTTGACTTTTTGACCAATTGTGGCTATCCTATAGCTGTGAAGAAGAAGCGCTTGGATGTGCTGCTGGTGGAGAGGGGCCTGGTCGAGAGCCGGGAGCGAGGCAAACGGCTGATCATGGCCGGCCAGGTACTGGTAGATGGCCAGGTGGTGGATAAGCCTGGGATGCAGGTGGCCGGGGGCGCGGACATCCGCCTGCGGGCAAAGCTGCCCTACGTCAGTCGGGGTGGGCTGAAGCTGGAGGCGGCGCTGGACAGCTTCGCCATCCTGGTGGCTGGGGCGGTAGCTGCTGATGTGGGGGCCTCCACTGGGGGGTTCACTGACTGCCTGTTGCAGTGGGGCGCGAGCAAAGCCTACGCCATTGACGTGGGCTATGGCCAACTGGCCTGGCGTCTGCGCCAGGATCCGCGGGTGGTGGTCATGGAGCGCGTCAACGTGCGCTACCTGGAGAGCCTGCCAGAGCCCATTGACCTGGCCACGGTAGACGTTTCTTTCATCTCTTTGGAACTGGTGCTGCCCAGCGTCATGGGCTGGCTCAAGCCGGCAGGTGACATCATCGCTCTCATCAAGCCTCAGTTTGAGGCCGGACCAGCCGAGGTGGGCAAGGGGGGAGTGGTGAAGGATCCTGCAGTCCATCGTGCCGTCCTGAGTAGAATCCTCGGTTGGGCTCAGGATCATGGCCTGGCGATGCGAGGACTGATCACCTCACCCCTCAAGGGACCGGCTGGCAACGTGGAGTTTCTGGCCCACTTGAGCAAGGGGCGCGGGGAGGTTAGCATCGAAATCGAGGAGGCCATAGCCAGGTGTCTCTCAGGTGCCTGGCACTAAGTGCCAGGCACCTTGACGCCTCCTGCGTTTTGACTAACCCCTTGGTTGTGGTGTATACTATGTGAAACGTGAGCGTACAATCACGCCTCACGCATAACGTCAAAAGGAGTCAAGTCGCATGAAAGAAATCAGAATAGCTGTGGTACAGATGAATCCTCGTCTGGCCGAGGTGAGTGAGAACCTGGTGCAGATGTCCGATTATCTGGAGAAGATCTGTACCGAGCAGAAGGTTGACCTGGTGGTGTTCCCCGAGCTGGTCACCACCGGCTACGAGTGCGGAGTGCGTTTCACCGACCTGGGTGAGCGGGTACCTGGGCCTACTGTCAACCTGTTGGCCCAGCGGGCCGCCGAGTTTGGCACCCACATCGCCTTCGGGATGGTGGCCAAAGAGAAAGTGGAGAGCATCCTCTACAACGCCGCCATCCTCATCGGCCCCGATGGCGAGTTCATAGGCCAGTACCACAAGGTGCACCTGCGGGGGGAGGAGCGTTTGGCTTTCCGTCCTGGCTATCGGTATCCTGTCTTGGAGACGGGGTTTGGCCAAGTGGGTTTTCTCATCAGTTGGGACCTGGCCTTTCCTGAGGTGGCCCGTAGCCTGGCTTTGGATGGGGCAGATTTGTTGATCGTCTGCGCCAACTGGGCTCAGCCCGATGCGGAAGAGTGGCGGACCTATGTGCTGGCCAGAGCCTTGGAAAACTCGCTCTTCGTGGCGGCAGCCAATCGGGTAGGGGAGGAGTACACCTACTCCTTCTTCGGCGACAGCATGGTGGTGGGCCCGCGGGGTGAGCTGTACGCCTCTGTTGAGGAAGGGGTCGAAGGCTATGCCGTGGCGCGCATTGACCTGGACGAAGTTCGGAAATACCGCGAAGAGTTCCAGTTCCTGCAATGCCGCCAGCCGCAGACTTACCGGGCTATCGTCCGGAGGTATTAGTGAGGAGGAGATGAGATGAGTATAGGTGTGTCGGTTTCCCCCCGAGTCCTGCGAGTCCTGAATCTGATCCGACGTC
Source organism: uncultured Anaerolineae bacterium (assembly GCA_964446635.1). Classification (GTDB taxonomy): domain Bacteria; phylum Chloroflexota; class Anaerolineae; order VGOG01; family VGOG01; genus CAYUPJ01. Next base: position 9,597 of record CAYUPJ010000032.1, on the reverse strand, counting down.
TGGAGCCGCAGGAGCGGTCACAACTGGGTAAACTACTGCCACCCGATGTAACGGTGCCCTCGGTAGTGTCCGAAGAGGCACTGGCTGAGGCAGTGGCCTACTTTCAGGATAAGGCCCGCCGACGAGCGGCCTCACCTTCCCCGGACGATCCCTTCATCGCTGGCCTCACTTACCGGCAGTACTTTGCCTTGCCAGACGATGAAGCAGATGCTCTCTGGGAGGAACTGGAATGAGAATCATAGATTTGCGAAGCGATACCGTGACCTTGCCTACGCCTGCCATGCGTGAGGCCATATACCAGGCCGAGGTGGGCGACGATGTTTTCGGAGAGGATCCGACGGTCAATCGGCTGGAGGAGATGGCTGCTGAGCGTTTGGGCAAGGAGATGGCCCTTTACGTGGTCAGCGGCACCATGGGGAATCTGGTCTCCCTCTTGACTCATTGCGGCCGGGGCGACGAGTTCATCGTAGGCCACCTGGCCCACACCTTTCTCTACGAAGCCGGCGGCTCGGCGGCGCTGGGTGGCATTCACCCCCGTACCGTGCTCAACCAACCCGACGGCACCATGGACCTGGCGGACATCGAAGCTGCCATCCGCGCTGAGAACGTCCATTATCCCCGCACTAGACTGGTCTGCCTGGAGAACACTCACAACCGCTGCGGCGGGGCAGCCCTCACGCCTGAGTACACCAAGGCCGTTTGCGAACTGGCGCAAAGTCACGGTCTGGCTGTGCATCTCGATGGAGCGCGCGTTTTCAATGCGGCGGTGGCTCTGGGAGTTGACGTCAGGGAACTGGTGGAGAATGTGGACTCGGTGCAGTTTTGTCTGTCCAAGGGCCTGTCAGCGCCTGTGGGCTCGGTCATTTGCGGAGATAAGGATTTCATCTACGAGGCCCGGCGCAACCGCAAGATTGTGGGTGGTGGCATGCGTCAGGCGGGCATCATTGCGGCAGCGGGCATCGTCGCCCTGGAGCAGATGGTTGATCGCCTGGCGGAAGATCACGCCAACGCCCGCCGCCTGGCTGAGGGCCTGGCCGGGATATCGGGACTGGTGGTTAATCCGGGCCGGGTGCAGACCAACATCGTCATCTTCGAGCTCAACAGCGAGCGATTGACGCCAGCGGAGTTCGCGGCCAGGTTGGACGAGAGAGGGGTAAAGCTGCTGGCCATCGGCGGCCAGCGTCTGCGGGCTGTAACCCACTACGGTATTGAGGGGGACGATATCGAGGTTGCCCTGGCTGTAGTGGGAGAGGTGATGGGGCCGTTGTGAAGTCCAAACGCCGTGGTGATAGAAAACGGAACATACTGGCGAACTTCGATCCCTATTTGACTTTCCTGATCTTCGCTGTCGTTGGTCTGGGAACCTTGCCCATGGGGATGGAAGCTCGCTTGCTCGTACTTTGGCTGGTGCTGTTGGGCATTGGCTTGATCTATGCGGAGAGGCAGGCCATCGCTGTACAATACGGACTGCTCAACCTGGGGCGTGGAGCAGCAGTGGGCCTGGTCATCTCCTTGCCGCTGCTGTTATTGGCCAGAGATGCCCTGCAAACTACCTCGGCCAGACTTTTCCCTTTGACCAGCCAGGCCGCTCTTTTCCAGAACGTGGTTCTCCTGGCTGCTCCCATTGAGGGGCTATATTTTCGAGGGTTTCTGCAGCGGGAGCGAGGACTGGTCGTCGCTGCTTTGCTGTATGGCCTGGGTGAAGGGGTACTCTTCTTGCCTGGGCTTAGCGGCTTTCCCGTGGTGTTGGTTGCGGTGATAGTGGCTATGGCCCTCTTGGGCTTTGTCTACGGTTACGTGTGCCAGCGCTATGGCTTGAGCGCCAGTATTAGCTGTCAGGCTACAGTCAACCTGGTATTGCTATTCCTGCCTCTAGTCCTGGACCAGTGGCTCAGGGCAACTTGACGAAAAGTAGTTTCTATGCTATCATTTACCCTCAGTGGGGGCGTAGTGTAGTGGCCTAACATATCGGCCTGTCAAGCCGAAGACCGCGGGTCCGAATCCCGTCGCTCCCGCCAGAAAACCGACCTGCTTGGATCAGGTCGGTTTTTCTTTAGCAGAAACTCCACGTAGTAGTTGCGGTGTCAGTTAGCTTGCACAGCTATGACTGCCACCCGTTGAAAGGTTTCGCTATTGGTGCGCTGGCCCACGGCAGTGATGGCGACGGTGTAGAGGCCGGCGGTCGGGGCTGTCCACGTCCCGGCGAACACCCCGTCGCCTGCCTCGTCGTCCTCGTGAGCGCCATCGTCGAAAAGAGATGTCTCTGCCACAACCTGGCCTGTGGTGTCCCGGATCACGGCGCTGACCTTGGTGCTGGCCGTATCGCTGGGGCCTGTCAGAACTGCCCTCAATGTGACGGCCTCGCCTGCCTGGACCACCGCTGGCCGGGCTTCGGCCATTAGTCGCAGGTCGCTCTCCACGAAAACGGCCACCGCCCACAAGCCCCCCTCTTTCGGCAGCTTGGCCGTCGGGGTCAACTGCACCTCCCATCTGCCTGTCTCTGGGCTCGTGATGCGAAAGCCCTTGGTCACAGGGGTGCTGGGATCATCTTCCTTGCGCATGGTGACGTCGGGCAGCTTCGGGGCCGTATCCGGGCGGATTTTGCGGCCGCGGCTGGTCGTGATGGCCATGTCCACGTCCTCGCCAGGGGCGTAGAGTACAAAGCTCACTGCTGGCACTTGATCCACGTCCACAGCCAGGGTGGTGGGCTTGTCTGGGGTCAGCGTCCCGCTCTGGAGGGCAGCGATCTGCAGGCTGTCCACGTCCTCCGGTGATGGAGCAGGCCCCGTGGGGAGTAGAATGGGGTACTCATCCGGGCCCCGGGACAGGCTGTGAAACACCGTATCGAACACCTCAGGCGACTGGGTCTGCTTGCCGTGGAGCACCGGTATTTGCGTGGCGATCACCGGAATCGCGGACGCAGCGCTGGCCACAGATACGTACACGTCCGTGGGCACTACGGTGCACACCAGGGCGGCATAGTCGCGGATGGGATCGCCGGCCAAGATAAAGAAGGGGACGCCCCGCGGGTCGTTGATCTCGCGATTGAAGATGTGCTGCGCGTAGGACGGCGTCATTTGCGTGGAAGCTGGCGCGTATAAACCCAGGGCGGCTGGTACGATGGCGCAGGTAGAGCCAGCATTGGGGGTTCCGATCATGTACAGTTGGTTCACGGCCGGCACTGGTGGTAGCCCCGGACGTTGCACCATGGGCATCAGGGTGGCAACGTAGTGGCGGGAGATGAGCCCACCCATGCTGTGGCCTACCAGGTCCACCCGTTCAGCGCCCGTCGCCTGCCGGACCGCCTCCACGTAGCGGGCCAAGATGGCCGCGTTCTCAGCGATGGTCTTGGTGGGTCGGCGTGGCTGGGTGAAGTCGCCGATGTCCATCGGCTCAATTCCAAACTGCCCATCGCCAACAGCGAAGCCCTGTAGTCCAGAAGTGGCCAGGAAGCCGTCCATGTCAATCCAGGCTTGCCAGGCCCAGGCGCCAGAGTTTGTGCCGTGGACCAGCACCACAGGCTTGGGCAGCACGGCCACGCTGACCGAGGCCGTGAGCTGGTATTGCCCCATTGTTGCCAACAGGGTGCGCTGTTGAACGCGCCGGCGATCTTGCCACGCCCAGCCGTCGGCGGACACGGCTACTGAGCAGGTGGCTGTTGAACCTGGTGGTGCCTGGAGTTGGCAGGTGGCGATGGGTTCAACCGTGGAATCCAGGGCAAACTGTACTGTGTCCTCGATCGGCCTGTCTGTCGGATTGTCCAGCCATGCCACGAGAAGCAAGCCATTGCCGTCAATGACAATGAATGCCTCACCGCTGGGCGATTGCATAGCAACTGTCAAGCGGGGTGTGCCCTGGCTCGCAAGAGGGGTGGACGTGGGTGCCTCCGTGGTTGGGGATGGCTGAGGACTGGGCGTGGGTGCTCCCTGCGTTGGCGTTGGCTGAGGCGTGGTCGTGAGAGCCTGTTCCGGTGGGGCAGGCTGGGGTGTGGGCGGTACCGCCGTGGGAGTTGGTGTGTCGCCCGGTTGGGGGATGGCGGTGTGTCCAGGCTCGGTGCTCAGCTCAGCCGTGGTCTCCGGCGTGGATGTGGACGTATGGGGGGACGAGGGGATGTTGTCTAGCCCTGTCCTGCAAGCCAGAAGGATGACGAAGAGAACAGCAAACATTGACATAACCACTGCACATCCGAACAAACGTCGCATTCTGAGTCCTCCTGCCGGGCATGGAGAAATCTGGTGGTATGAACCATGCCCGCTAACTTATGAGACGTATCAGGAGCATGATATGTTCCCATTGTATCACAGTATCTGCTTTCGTTCAAGCCACTTGCTTTAGTTTACCATACTTGGTATACTATCAGTCCTGCTTGGCCCTGGTCGGTTTTCTTTTGTAGGTATTGCAAATCGTGCTCAGGCGTGGTATAATAGGTGGTGAGAAAAGCCACAGGTGGCCTCTGATGGTAGGGTATGGAGGGGTTCCCATGGAGACGATTTTCGACAGTTGTGAACCGCGAGCCGAGGTTCTGAAAGGCGAGCTGCACGACGAGATCTTCGCTGCGCGGCTGAAGGATGTGATGGACGGCAAAGCCGATCCGGTCTACCAAGACCCCGCTGTTTTCTTCGACAACACCTACCCCACTGAGGGTCTCAAGCTGCTGCTGGATGAGGCCCTGGGACGGCTGACCGGTCTCAAACCGGCCAGCAACGCCATCATCCGCCTGGAGACGGCCTTTGGCGGCGGCAAGACTCACAACCTGATCGCTCTCTATCACGCGGCCAACTGGTATACGCCTGGCCCGTCGTTCGTTGATTCGGCGCTGATTCCGGCCAGGGGAACGGTGCGCGTAGTGGGGTTTGTTGGCTCTGATTCTTCACCCCGCGACGGACTTGATCACTATAGAGACGTTACCACCTATACCCTGTGGGGTGAATTGGCCTACCAACTGGGTGGCGCGGTAGGGTATGCCCTGGTTGCGGGCAGCGATCAGGATCGCTCTGCACCGGGCACTGGCTTTCTGGAGAAACTGATCGGCGATAGGCCGACGCTCATCATGCTGGACGAAGTGGCACGCCATCTCCGCGCGGCAAAGGCTGTGCCTACTGTCACCCGAAAATCTGACCTGGCCGAACAGACGGTGGCCTTCCTCATGTCTCTCCTCGAGTTTGCAGCCAGCAGGGAACGGGTGGTGGTGGTCTATACCCTGGCCGATCCTCAGGATGCCTTCGGTAAGGAGACCCAGGAGCTGGCCGAAGCCAGGCGCATCTCAGCCCGTCAGGAGCGAGTGATTACCCCCACGGGTGAGACGGAGATCTCGGCTATCGTCACCCACCGCCTGTTCCGATGCATAGATTGGGCTGCCGGCCAGGCTACGGCTGCTGCCTACGCCACCTACCTCAAGAAGGCCCTGGATCAGGGCGCTGATCTGCCAGCCCGGGCGGCTAGAGCCGAGTACATCCAGGAGATGGCCAGTGGCTATCCCTTCCACCCTGAACTGCTGACTACTCTCAACCGCAAGACCTCGACCATTCCCAACTTCCAGAAGACTCGCGGCGCGCTGCGGCTGCTGGCCAGGGTCATCCGCCGTCTGTGGGAGACGCACCCGCCCGACGCTTACCTGATTCACCCGTACCACCTCGACCTGGCGGTGGAAGACATCGCTGGTGACCTGACCAGTCGCCTGGAGCGGCCGGCCTTCAAGCAAGTGATTGAGGCCGACATTGCCAGCCCCAAGTTGGGCTCGCCAGCCCATGCCCAATTTATTGACGCTCCCTGGCTGGAGGCTGGTAAACCGCCCTACGCTCGTCGCATCGCCACCACCGCCTTCTTGCACAGCCTGACCCAGGGCATCGCCACCGGAGTGGACCCGGCCGACCTGGCTCTGGCCGTGCTCCAGCCTGACGACGACCCGACCATGGTTACTAAAGCTGCGGAGCGGCTGTACGACATCGGCTGGTTCTTCGACTGGGATGGGCGCCGCTATCGCTTCAAGACCGAGCCGTCTCTCAACAAGATTGTGACCGATGAGATGGGGATGGTGGGACGCACCAGGGCCAAGGCCGAGCTGGATGGACGCATCCGCCAGGTATGGAAGACAGGATACTTCAAGCCGGTCTACTTCTCCAGTGAAGCTGGTGACGTGGATGACGACGCTGACAAGCCTAAGCTGGTGGTGATCCACTACGATGCCGCTACCAGCAACGCCGGAGCAGCGGCTCCGCCTGAGATGGTGCGCAAGATCTTCGACCACGCCGGGTCGCTGGAGGGCTACCGCACGTACAAGAACAACGTGTTGTTCCTGGTGGCTGACAAAGATCAGGTGGACAACATGGTGCAGGTGGCGCAACGGTATCTGGCCATCGGGCGCATCACCGGCGACGCCGAACGGATGGCCGAGTTCCACGAAGAGCAGCGCACGAAGCTGAAGAAGATGGGCGAAGCCGCCGAGCTGGATGTGCGGGTGGCTATCACCAAGGCTTACAAATACCTCTACTATCCCAGTGCCGACGCCCCTCAGAAACACAGCAACCTGTCCCGCGAGACCCTGCCCGCTCAGGATCAGGGCGAGGTCAACCAGGACCAGAGCAACGTGGTGTTGCGAGTGCTGAAGCAGTTGCAGAAGGTCCTGACGGCCGACGACGCAACGCTGCCCGCCGCCTTTGTCAAAGCCAAGGCCTGGGACGCGGGCCAGGTGATGATTTCCACCGAAGACCTGCGCCGCGCCTTCGCCCGCCGCATGGGGCTGCGCACGCTGTTGGACCTGAACCAACTCAAGAAGACCATTCGCAATGGCATCGGTCAGGATACGTGGATCTACTACGACACCGAGGAGCAGATCGGCTACGGGATAGCATCTCCCTCCCCACTGGTACAGATCAGTGAGGATGCCATCCTATACCCGCCCGATGAGGCCAGGCGGCTGGGCCTGCGCATCAAAGGAGAGGGGATAGAGATCATTGATGTTGTTGAGGAGACTTGCCCTGTGTGTCACCATCCCGTAAGCCAGTGCATCTGCGGCCAGGCCTGCCCGGTGTGTGGGCAGGACCCCTGCATCTGTGGAAGGAGGGTCCGACTCCATGCCGAGGGCGCGCCAGCCCAGGCTTTCCAGGGACTTCTCGATAGGTGTCACGACCAGGGTGTGACCAGCCTGAGCCGCCTCTGCGTGCGTATCGAGGGTGAAGGCAAAGAAGGCGCAACCGAGGCGCGGGCCATGGGCCTGGCCATCCCCCAGTTGGGCAAGGGGCAATTCCGTGTCGAGCAGTCCTTCAACGCCGAGTTCGGCGAGGCCGAGTCACTTAGCCTGGCCTTCAACGGTGCCTGGGACCGCTACAAGCGGGTCAAACAACTGACCGATGCCTTCGGTCAGGAGGCCAGCAAGCTGTTGGCCAGGACCACTCTGCGGGCCGATTTCCCCGATGGCCTGGCCGTGGACTCTGACCAGTTCCAGACCATCCACGAAGTGTTCACCACTCTTGGCTTCGGGCATACGGTGTTGGATGCAGAACCATTGGAGTAATGTGGGGCAGACTTTCCAGTCTGCTCTGGGCAGGCTAGAAAGCCTGCTCCACAAGACAGGGAGACTATGAAAGCCCTCAGTATCCGCCAACCCTGGGCTGAGCTCATCCTCCAGGGACGCAAAACCATTGAGCTACGCACCTGGCAAACAAACTACCGGGGCCGTATCGCCATCCACGCCAGCCAGACGGTCCAAGAAGAAGACTGCCTGGCCTATGGCCTTGATCCGGCTAGAGTGGTGCGCGGCGCACTGGTCGGCACGGTGGAACTGGTGGACATCTTGGCGCTGGACGAAGTGTCATGGGAGGCTTTACGCGATCAGCACCTGTCGCTGCGCGACTTCTCTGGCCCGATGTACGGCTGGCGGGTGGAGGACCCTCAACGCCTGCCTCAGCCAATCCCCATGCTTGGCCGCATGAGCCTGTTCAACGTGCCTGATGAGGTGACCCCACCCTCACCCCAGCCCTCCCCCTCAGAGGGGGAGAGAGCGAGGGAGCAGGCCAGGGTGCATCGTGCTCGCCCCACCTATTCTGTGGGTGACGAGGTAGTTGGGTACGACCCCGAAAAGCCCTTCGAGCTGCGGGTGGTGCCCCGCGATGGCGGCGACTATGGCCTGGCGTTGTATCAGTGGCCTGTGGTGGCTAATGGTGAGGTCCCAAAGCCGCAGCGGCTGGTGGAACTGGCTGGCGATTCGCTGCGGGCTGTGGCCGACCACGTGCTGGAAGCGTTGCGCAAGAGTGGCTACAAAGTGACTGACCTGTCCCGCAACCGCTGCAAGCCCTTTCGTCTGGACGAGGAGACCGGCCTGCGGCTGGGGTTGCTCTTTCTAGCCGTCAAGCCGTTGGCCCGCATGGACCGCGTCGAGGCCATCTCCAGCGGCTTGCGCACCATGCCGTCCGAGGAGGCGTACTATTGGTTCAGCAAATGCACCGCCGGCGCGAGCGCGATCAATGCCCAGCGGGCACTGCGGATTTTGTTAGCGGGGGAGTGAATGTGGGCGGGGTGGATGCTCTGCGGATTTTGCTTGCGGACGCGTGAGTGGTATAATCACGCTGCACTGGTTATCCACTCATTAGATGGAGGTGTTCAAATGATATACTTTCCACAACGAGAGGACGTTCGTCTTAAACGTGCCCCATTAGTAGAAGTCATCTGCCAAGTACGCTTTCCCCCCATCTTGCGAATTGCCAGCGAACAACCGGTGGCATTCCAGGAGTGGGTGAGAGAGCAGTTCCCGCGACTGGAAGTCGAGCAGGGCGTACTCGTGCACATGGAGCCTCTGGGAGCGATGCCGCCCTCAGCAAAGCCGGAGCCGCGCATCTTTCGTTTCAAGTCTCCTGATGGGAATACGACGGTCTCGCTAGCATTGAACTTTTATGCGTTATCCACGACATCCTACACTCATTGGAGGGACTTTCTGGAGCTTCTCCAGCTTGTAAACCAGGCCGCCCGCGAGGTGTACAACCTTCCTTACGCCATGCGCGTTGGGTTGCGCTACATCAACCACTTGACCTTTGAGAATACAGGGACGAGCAGCGTGAGAGAGTTGTGGGAGATTCTTCGTCCTGAACTCACAGCGCTGTTGAGAAAAGATTGCTGGGATGAGCCAGTAGAGATGCTGAATCAGCTCTTGATCACGGGCGAGGAGAATGAACGATTGACATTACGGAGCGGTTTCAGAGGCGGAGAAGAGCCAATCTTTCTACTAGATTTTGATTATTATGCTGAGGGCAACATCCTCCTAGAGGAATTGACCACCCTTTGCCAGCGTTACCACGATGTGATCTACAATGCCTTCCACTGGTGCATCCGAGAGGAGAAACTAGCGGTGTTCGCCCCAATTCCTGCTGACGAGGAGGAATAGCCATGGAAACCAGACTGCTGAGTGGTTACGCCGAAACAACTCTCTTTCCGACATTGATGGATTCTACGGCTTTGCCAGAGCCCGACCGAGTATGGCGAGATTTTAAGGCAGCGATAGCCGATACTACGGCAGTTTTCTGGATCATTGTACCCACAGTGGGAATACGGGTAGTGTCCCTCAACTGCCTTGATAGGTCTGGCTAATTCCCGATCTTTGTGGTA
>CAYUPJ010000031.1:0-27178 GCA_964446635.1 uncultured Anaerolineae bacterium | reverse complement strand
GCCGCTCTGTCTGCTGCCAGGCCAAGTTCAAAATCGGCTTAAGTTGACACTAATGAATTGCTGTCTGCCTAAGGAGGGCAAGATGAAGACATCGGAAGTGGTGGTTACAGACACTAAAGCCTTGCTGGAAAGCTTCGGCGATGAAGAACTTGTCATCATGCCTCTTTCCAGATACAGGGAGATAATGGAGATGATAGAGGACTTGGAGGATGCTATCACTGTGAAAAGAGCGATGGAGACCTCAAAAAGGCTTCTTCCTTACAGCGAGGTTAGAGCACGCCTGGTAGCCGAGGGAATCCTCGAATGAAATACGAAGTTTTCGTTGATGAGCGCATCGAGGAGAAACTCGTTCGCTTCCCTCGTGACGTGGCAGGTAGCATAGACAGAGCTCTTCTTGCTTTGAGGGATGACCCTCGACCGCCAGGCTGTAGAAAGATCAGAGGCACAAAGGAGTGCTGGCGAATTATAGTGCGCAAAGATTATCGCGTATTGTACAGAGTTGATGATGAGGCAAAAGTAGTAGAAGTGTACGAAATTACCCGCAAGGAGAAAGATATTTACCGATGACCATGGCTTATATGGAGAAAATATCGTTGTCAGGGGTGTATGCCCCTATTCCCACCCCCTTTGATGCCGACGGGGCGGTGGCCCACGACAGGCTGGCCGAGAACATCGCCAGGTGGAGCAAAACGTCCCTGGCCGGCCTTCTCGTCCTGGGCACCAATGGGGAATACATTTACCTGAGCGATACAGAGAAACTCGAGGTGCTGAAAACCGCTCGCCAGGCCATCCCCAGGGACAGGCTGTTCATCGCCGGCACCGGCTGCGAGTCCACCAGGTGCACTCTGGAGCTGACGGAGCAGGCGGCAGCCATCGGGGCGGACGCGGCCATCGTCATCACTCCCAGCTATTACACCTCCCAAATGGACGCTCGAGCGATGCGGCGGCACTTCCTGGAGCTGGCCGAACGCTCGCCTTTGCCTATCCTAATCTACAACATGCCCGCTTGCACGGGCATTGACCTCTCGGCGGAAACCGTGGTGGGTTTGGCGCAGCATCCCAACATCGTGGGCATCAAGGATAGCTCAGGGAACGTGGTCAAGTTAGGGGACATCATCCGGGCTGCTCCTCCCACCTTCAACGTCCTGGCTGGATCGGCCAGCTTCCTCTATCCGGCCCTGGTTCTGGGGGCGGTGGGTGCGGTGGCGGCCCTGGCCAATGTCGCTCCGGAGCAGTGCTACCGCATTTACCGCTATGCCCAGGAGGGACGGCACGAGGAGGCGCGGCAGTTGCAGTTGAAAATGATCCCTCCCAATACCGCCGTGACGGCCCGCTTCGGCATCCCAGGGCTGAAGCTGGCCCTGGATTGGCTCGGTTACTACGGTGGGCCGGTGCGCTCGCCCCTGGGCCCGCTGGACGAAGCTCAGCAAGCCTCGCTGCGAGCTACCTTGGTTGAGGGGGGAATCCTGCCAGCATGAGCATACTAGTTGATAGAAGCACTCGTCTCCTGGTTCAAGGTATCACCGGGCGGGAGGGAGAGTTCCACACCCGCCAGATGTTGGAATACGGCACGAAGGTGGTGGCTGGAGTAACGCCGGGCAAGGCTGGTACGGAGGTAGCCGGCGTGCCCGTCTTCAATACCGTCAAAGAAGCCGTCAAGGCGACCGAGGCCAACACGTCCATCGTCTACGTGCCAGCCCGCTTTGCCCCGGACGCAGTCTATGAGGCAGCCGATGCAGGCATCTCCCTCGTCGTCTGTATCACTGAGGGGATACCGACCCAGGATATGATCAAGGTGAAGGCACATCTGGATCAAAAGGGAGTGCGTCTGATTGGTCCCAACTGCCCTGGGGTGATCACTCCTGGGGAGGCCAAGGTGGGCATCATGCCCGGCCACATCCACCGGCCGGGGTCGGTGGGTGTGGTCTCCCGCAGCGGCACTTTGACCTATGAAGTAGTTCATACCCTGACCATGCATGGCCTGGGCCAGTCCACCTGCGTGGGCATCGGCGGCGACCCCATCCTCGGCTCGGATTTTATGGACATACTGGCCCTGTTCGAGGAAGACTCGGCTACCGATAGGGTGGTGCTCATTGGCGAGATAGGGGGCACGGATGAGGAGCAGGCGGCGGATTTCATCGCCAGCAAGATGACGAAGCCTGTGGTTGCCTTCGTCGCTGGAATAACCGCTCCGCCGGGCAAACGCCTGGGCCACGCTGGGGCCATCATCGAGGGTGGCACGGGCACGGCGGCGGAGAAGATCGCGGCCCTGGAAGAGGCCGGCGTGAAAATAGCCCGTTACCCCGGCGAGATACCCGATTTGGTGAGAGAGTAAGCCAGGTTTCTTGACAAACTCAGAGGAGGCTGGTATACTTCCACAGCTTTTTATGGTAGAGGGCGCGTTTAGCGGGGGATGAGATCGTTTCCCCCGCTTTGTTCGCCCGAATGTCAAGGAATACACGATACTCAGTGGATTCAGTCTTGCTCGGCCTGGATCGCCAGATCCAGCCAGAAGCGGGGATTTGGCAATCCCCCCAGAGCAGTTTTTGATCCGCTGATACCGGGAGGATGAAGTGAAGTATTGGCGAAAGCCGCTGGATATCGACCAATTAGAGATCCCTCATGGTCGAATCCACATTTTGAAGGAACGGTGCAAAGGTTGTAGTTTCTGCGTGGAATACTGTCCCCGCGATGTGCTGGAGATGTCCGATGAGTTCAATACCAAGGGCTACCATCCACCTCACGTCAAAGACGAGGAGGCCTGTGTCAACTGTGGTCTCTGCGAGATGCTCTGCCCTGAGTTTGCCATCTTTTTGGAGGATGAAAAGGAGGTGGCGGTACTGTGAACGGAGACGGGGTTCTGAGGGGTGAGTTCTTCATGATGGGCGATGTCGCCTGCGCCGAAGGGGCCATCTCCGCCGGTTGCCGTTTCTTTGCCGGCTACCCTATCACCCCGGCCACAGAGATTGCCGAACGCATGGCTGAGCGAATGCCCCAAGTGGGAGGGACCTTTATCCAGATGGAAGATGAAATAGCCTCCATGATTGCCGTGCTGGGAGCTTCGTGGGGTGGGGTCAAGGCCATGACGGCCACCTCCGGCCCTGGCTTCAGTCTGATGATGGAGAACCTGGGTCTGGGGATCATGACCGAGACCCCTTGCGTGCTGGTCAACGTTCAGCGGGGTGGCCCCTCCACGGGGTTGCCTACTCTGGTGGGGCAGGGCGATATGATGCAAGCTCGCTGGGGCTCCCACGGCCCTTACGAGATCATCGCCCTGGCCCCTTGTTCTCCTCAAGAACTTTTCGACTTGACCATCCATGCCTTCAATCTGTCCGAGAAATACCGCATCCCAGTGCTGGTGATGACCGATGCTGAAGTGGGACACATGACAGAGAAGGTGGTCATTCCCCCACCGGAGGAGATCGAAACCTTCCCGCGCCGCAAGCCGACTGTTCCTCCGAGCGAGTACCTACCCTATCAGGCTGACGAAGATCTCGTTCCCCCTATGGCCAACGCCGGCGAAGGTTACCACATGCACATCACCGGACTTACCCACGACGAGCGTGGCTACCCTGCCACAGATGCTGAAACCCAGGAGATATTGATCAACCGCTTGGTGGAGAAGATCAGGAAGAACAAGCATGACATCATCCAACTGGAAGAGAATGGCTTAGAGGATGCTGAGGTAGTGGTCTGCTCCTATGGCATCTCAGCTCGCACGGCTCTCTGGCCTGTGGAGTTGGCCCGGAGGGAGGGCATAAAGGTAGGCACTTTGCGCTTGATTACCGTCTGGCCCTTTCCTGAGGAACGGATCAGGCAGTTGGCCAGGGAAGTGAAGGCCTTCGTTGTCCCAGAGATCAACTATGGCCAGATGGCCCTGGAAGTGGAGCGTTGCGCCGCTGGCCAGGCCGAGGTCATCCTTGTTCGCCATGCCGGCGGCGACATTCACGATCCGGACAAGGTGCTGGAGGCGATTAGGAGGGCAGTGTAATGATCAGTGAGCAGAAACCCGAAACCTTGAACCTGGAACCCGAGAGGCACCCTATGGACGATCTGCTACGAGAGGATCGCCTGCCTCATATCTGGTGTTCGGGTTGTGGCATCGGGGTGGCTTTGACCTGTTTCATCAAGGCGCTCCAGAAGTCCGGGTTGGATTTGGACAAGGTGGCGGTGGTCTCAGGGATTGGTTGCACGGGACGGGTTGCTGGCTATATCAAACTAGATTCCTTCCACACCACCCACGGGCGGGCAATTCCCTTCGCCACAGGGCTGAAGCTGGCCAATCCTGAGCTCAAAGTGGTCATCTTCAGTGGCGATGGCGACCTGATTGCCATCGGCGGCAATCATTTTATTCACGCTGCTCGCCGCAATGTTGACATGACGGTGATTTGCGTTAACAACTTTAACTACGGTATGACCGGTGGGCAAGTGGGGCCAACTACGCCTCCAGGGGCTGTGACCAGCACCTCACCGTACGGTTGCTTCGAGCATCCTTTCAACCTTCCTTATCTGGCCGCGGCCAGTGGGGCGGTATATGTGGCCCGCTGGACAGCTCTCCATGTGCGGCGCCTGGAGAAGTCCATCCTTGATGCATTGCACAAGAGGGGGTTTAGTTTTGTGGAAGTCATCTCCCCATGTCCTACGCTATATGGTCGCTGGAACAAGCAGCGTACGGGCCTGGACCAGATGCACTACTACCATGACCAGGGTATCATCAGGCACGGCGTTGATCCCAAGGAAGTTGATATCGAGCTGGGAGGGGAGATCATCGAGGGAGTGTTTGTGGACATAGAGAAGCCTACCTTTCTCGATTTTTGCAGGGAGGCGCTGGCTAAAGGTAGTGGAGGCTAGAACGGAGGAGTCATGAGTCGAACAGAAATCCGCCTGACTGGCTTTGGCGGGCAAGGTATCATTCTCTCTGGCTATATCATAGGCAAAGCGGCGGCCATTCACGATAAGAAAGAGGCCACTTTTACCCAGAGTTATGGCCCTGAGTCGCGCGGCGGGGCCTGCAGCGCTCAGGTGATCATCTCTGACGAGCCTGTCAACTACCCTCAGCTTATTGCCCCATCCATTCAGGTCGTGATGTCGCAGGAGGCCTACAATAAGTATGCTCCAACTCTGAGAGATGGAGCCTTGCTTATCGTTGACGAGGACCTGGTGGAGACGGATGATCTGCCTAGCGATGTGAAACTCCTCTCGGTTCCGGCGACGCGCCTGGCCGAGGAGATGGGGCGGAAAATCGTGGCCAACATTGTCATGCTGGGCTTCTTCGCCGCTGTGACCGATGTGGTCTCCGTAGAGGCCATGCGAGAGGCAGTTCGCACCTCAGTCCCTAAGGGGACCGAGGAGTTTAACCTGAAGGCTTTTGAGAAGGGGTACGAGTACGGATCGGCCAGGTGCAACGCACTTTTGAAGTGCGTTGCACCTTAAGAGCGGGAGACGCTATGACTAAGGCGGTATTGATTGTCGGGGGTAGCATTGCTGGCGTACAGGCTGCCCTTGATCTGGCCGATTCGGGCCTGGAAGTTTACCTGGTGGAGAGGGCGCCTTTTCTGTGTCCTGAGCTTGTCGAAGGGCTGGGAGGCGATGGCTTCGGAATGCCTAAGCCCCTCCTGATGGCCAAGCTCCTGGAGGCAGCTAAGCATCCGAACATCCGCTTGCTTACCCAGGCTGAGGTGACGCCCCCCCTCTTTTCCCCCCCCACTTTGGGGGGGATGAAGGGGGGGCGGGGTGATTTCCGAGTTGAGGTACAACAGCACCCCCGTTACGTAGACATGGCCAGGTGCACCGCCTGTGGTGAGTGCGTCCCTGTCTGTCCTGTGACAGTCCAGCGTCCCAGCGCCGTAGCGCCGCAGCGTCTAAGCGAACGCATGGACGCTGAGACGCCTGGGCGCTTAGACGCTGAGAGAGCCATCTACAAGCCCGATAATGCTGTGCCAAGCGTTTTCGCCATCGAAAAACGTGGGCCGGCACCGTGCAAAGTTGCTTGCCCGGCCGGCATCCACGTCCAGGGCTACGTAGCCCTCATCGCCCAGCGCAAATTCGTCGAAGCCCTGGCCCTGATCCGCGAGGCTATCCCCTTCCCAGGTATCTGCGGTCGGGTCTGCCACCACCCATGCGAGGCAGCTTGCCGCAGGGGCGAGCACGACGAGCCGGTTGCCATTGAGTACCTCAAACGCTTTGTGGCAGAGTATGAAGCGTCTCAGCGCCCAAGCGGCTCAGCGTCTCAGCGCTATGACGCTATGACGCTACGACGCCACGACGCTAAGAAGGTTGCCATCGTTGGAAGCGGGCCGGCCGGCCTCACCGCTGCCTACTTCTTGGCTAGCGAAGGTTATCCCGTTACTGTTTTCGAGGCGCTGCCTGTGGCCGGCGGCATGATGGCTGTCGGGATCCCTGAATATCGTTTACCAAGAGGTGTTCTGCAAAGCGAGATCCAGGCCATTGAGGCTTTGGGGGTGGAGATCAGGACCAACACCGCCATCGGCCCGCATCCCTCCCATTGGGGGGGAAAGAGGGGGGGTGGTGATTTATCTCTGGACAACCTTAGAAGAGATTACGATGCTGTATTCATGGCGGTGGGCGCTCATGGTAGCCGTAGGTTGAACGTTGAAGGTGAGGATTTGGCCGGGGTGCTTCATGGGGTGGATTTCCTGCGCGAGGTGAATCTGGGCCGGGAGGTCACGGTCGGCGAGAGGGTGCTGGTAATTGGTGGAGGCGATGTAGCCGTTGATTCGGCCATGGTCGCCAGGCGATTAGGGGGACGGCAGGTCACGATTCTCTATCGCCGTTCTCGCGAGGAGATGCCCGCCCATCCGTGGGAGATCAAGGAGGCCGAGGAAGAGGGTATCGCTTTTCAATTTTTAGCTACGCCGACCAGGGTGTTGGGCGAGAGTGGGCGGGTGACGGGTTTGGAATGTTTGCGCATGGAGTTGGGGGAACCCGACGGGAGCGGGCGAAGGCGGCCCGTCCCTGTCGCCGGCTCGGAGTTCGTGGTCGAGGCGGATACGGTCATTGTGGCTATTGGCCAGGCATTGGAAGTTGGAGATTGGAGATTGGAGGCCTGCCCTGAGCCTAGTCGAAGGGTTGGAGATTGGATTGTCGTTGATCCTCTCACCCTGGCGACCAGTGTGCCGGGCGTTTTCGCCGGCGGCGATGCGGTGACGGGGCCGGCCACGGTCATCGAGGCCATCGCGGCGGGGAAGCGAGCGGCCGAGTCCATCGCCCGATATCTCAGGGGTGAGGACCTGGCCGCCGGACGCACGTTTGGGCGGCTCGACACCAGTGACATCGAGTACTATACCCCACCCGTCGTCGAACCGGAAGCCAGGGCGCGCATGCCCAAGCTCCCCTTGGCTGGGAGAGGGCATTTCGCCGAGATCAACCTGGGCTTCAGCGAGGAGGAGGCCGTGGCCGAGGCGGAGCGCTGTCTCTCCTGTGGCGTCTGCTCCGAGTGCCTGGAGTGCGTCAAGGTTTGCCAACCCCAGGCCATTGACCACGCGGCCCCGGGAGAGCGCCTGGTTTTGAACATTGGCGCGGTTATTCTGGCAGATGGCAGATGGCAGATGGCAGATGGCAAGAGCCAGGAAGCGGAGGGCGTGTATTGGGTTGAGCCTGATGATGTGTGGGGTGCCTCTGCCACTGCTGCCAAAGTCATGGCCGACCTGGCTACATATCGAACATTCCCCTCAGTTCCCTCATTTCCCTCTCTTCTCCCAGTCCCCTCTAGAATTGGTGTCTTCGTCTGCCACTGCGGCGATGAGATCGGAGCCGTTGTGGACGTTGACGCGGTGGTGGGTGAGATCCATCGTTTGCCTGGCGTGGCTTTCACTGGGGATCTACCCTTCGCCTGTCACGAGGAAGGGGCGGCGACCATTCAGCGGGCCATCGTCGAGGCAGGTTTGGACCGGGTGGTGCTGGCTGCCTGCTCTTGCTGCTCCCTTGATCAGGTCTGCTACAGTTGCACCTATCAGCGGGTGCGCTGCAAGGATGGAGTTCAAGCGTCAAGCGTCAAACGTCAAACGTCTGCTGGCTATGAGTTCGTGAACATCCGCGAGCAGTGCGCCTGGGTCCACGCCGATGAGCGGGATAGGGCTACGGCTAAGGCCAGGAGCCTCATCGCCTCCGCCGTAGCCAAAGTGCGCCAGGGTGACGCCAGGGTCAGAAGCACTGTTTCCCTCAATGAAAGTGTGTTGGTGATCGGGAACGGATTGGCTGGTGCAGTCTGCGCCGAGGCATTGAAGGCTCAGGGGTTTCGGGTGTTTCGGAGCGGGGCCCCGCCTCTGTCCGTGAGCGGCTCCTTGGGCAACTTTACGGCCGTCATGCCCGAATCGGGTGCAGAGCTGAGGATCGGGGCCATCGTCCTGGCCCCTGAGAGTGAATTGGAAGTTGGAAGTTGGGAACTGGAAACTGGGAGCTGGAAGTCGAAAGTTAGAAGTCTGGGTATCTTTCCTCCAACTTCCAATATCCAATATCCAATATCCAATCCACAAGTCTGGGGCCTGGCTGTGGCCTCCAGGGTGGCCGCTCTGCTGAGCAAGGGCTGGGCCGTGGTCGAGCCCATCGTCGCCCAGGTGGATCCTGCCCGATGCCGGGCTTGTGGCACTTGTCAGGAAATCTGCGAGTTCCGCGCCGTCAGGGTGCGCGAGGATGGGCGGGGCATACTGGTCGCCCAGATGGACGAGGCCGCCTGCCTGGGCTGCGGCACCTGCGCCGCCCACTGCCCGTCAGGTGCGATTACGGCAGGCTATTCCACGGATAAGCAAATTGAAGCGATGTTAGCTGAGTTGGTAGGTTGCAGCGGATAATTCTCCGCTAGCACTCTGCGTTTTCATCATCTGATGAACTGTTGCACGTGAGCTGAGACTGGGGGTGTGAAATGTCCAAAAAGCGACTGTTTGCTGCGTTGGCTGTCGTGGCAGTGTCTGCCATTTTGTTCCTGGCAACAGTTGTTCCGACTTGGGGCGAGCGGACTGCCGCTCCACTGACGGAGCAACGACCTGTTTCTACATCATGGGTCAACGCCAGCTTTGCCAATAGCTACCTTCTCGCCCCACCCAGGGCGACCGTGACCTTGCGACCCGTCGATGCCTACGTTGATAGCGCACTACGCGGCAGCGCGACCTTCAGCGACCCGGACGGCAATCCGGAAGGGATAAGCACCTTCCGATGGCTGATTAACAGCAACCAGATCGCGGTCGGAGACGTGCCGCAGAGCCTATTGCTGCCCCTGGACGGCAGTCTCCTCAGTACGGACGGTGTGGCCCCGGCCCAGAAAAGAGGCCTGACCTTCGTCGCCGGCCGTTTCGGCCAAGCCGTGCAGACCAGTGAGGCTGCCAACAGCCGTCTGGCCTACGCTGCCGCTGGCAACACGGACCCAAACGAGGGCAGCATTGAGATGTGGATCAGTCTGACCTATGACCTGGACGACCCTGCCTACGACGACTATCCGCGCCTTTTCTCCTATGTGATAGACGACGAGCACCAACTCTACGTGGAGGTTAACGACGACCGCATCATCATCACCAGTCGCAATGAGGGCAGCTACTACGGTACCTGGCCCGACCCGCCCGGCTGGCAGGCCGGCGAATGGCATCACCTGGCCGCCACTTGGTCGGCCAGCGCCAACCGCTTGGCAGTCTACTACGATGGCATGCTTGCCGTGGAGGGCGATTTCCCGGCGCTGGTTGGCGTCGCCGATCGCTTTTACCTGGGCAGCGCGGAAAGCTGGGCCGTGATGGACGCTGCCTTCGACGACGTGCGGCTGAGCCGTCGCACCCTCAGCGCGGACGAGATCGCCGTAGCGTACAGCCGGGACGGGCCGGCACCCAACGACGAGGTTATCCTGGTGCCCGGCAAGGCCGCTGTCGGGGACGTGGTGACTTTTGAGCTGACGCCGTGCGACGCGACCGGCGCCTGCGGGGCGCCGGCCAGCGCCAGCGTGACCATCGCCGCATCTCCGCTGGGGCCACTGGACCCTCCGTCCGGCCTCCTCCCTGCTGGCACCCTCTCCGTCACGCTGAGCCTCACCACCACGGCCCCGGCTAACTGTCGTTGGAGCGAGCAGCCGGACACCCCTTACCACGCCATGTTGCACGACTTTCAGCAGGGCCAAGGCACTACGGGCCACAGCACCGTCGTGGCGGGATTCCACGATCTGGACGAGCGATGGTTCTATGTGCGCTGCGCTGACCTGTCCACTCCACGCGCCCCGGACGACTACGAGCGCCAGACCCATTTGCGAGTGCTGGGACCGTGGAGCAGTGGTTACCCACGTATAGCCAACCTGTGGGGCGGCTACGACCCGGCGCGGGGAGTGAGCTTTTTCGCCAGCTACGACCTGTTCGTCCCGGGCTGGTGGGGCGGCCAGCCCAACCAGCCCGCCGCCATCCGCGCCGTAAACCCCAACGCCAAGATCCTGCTCACCCATAACGCCACCTACGGCTACCCCGATGGGGACCCTCTCACCGCCGAGTGGTGGAACAGCCAGCCTGGCGACCCGGGCTACAGCTGTTTGCTGCGCAACACCGCTGGCGACGTCCTTCTGGTGCCCTACTGGAACCATCCGATGTACAACATGACCGTGTCCTACTGCCGCACGGTGCTGGCCCAGCAAAGCATAGATGCCTTTCTGTCATCCCAGCCGGACGAAGGCGCGGATCTAGCCTACGACGGCATCTATTGGGACCGCTTGCACGAAGCCATTTCCTGGCTGTTCGGCGATGACATAGACAGCAACCTGGACGGCCAACCAGACGATCCGGCGATCCTGGACGCTGCCTACCAGGCAGGCATGGGAGACTTTTTCACCCAGGTGCGGGCCCGTCTACCCCACGCCATCCTCATGGGCAACGATGGCCCTCAGATCTACGCTCCTTGGCTCAACGGACGCCTCTACGAGTGGCAACTACCTGCCATCCTGGACGGGATCGAGTGGTTGAGCTGGGACGAGGTGGTTTGGAGCTACCATGACTGGAGCGGCCGCGGCCACACGCCGCACACTACCTTCATTGAGAGCGCGCCGGAAGCCTTCTACTCGGAGAAGTACACTTTTCGCCACCTGGACCAGATGCCGTCGGCTATGGAGGACGAGGCCGCAGCCAGCTACCAGCGGATGCGCTACGGGCTGACCAGTGCCTTGATGGGCGAT
Organism: uncultured Anaerolineae bacterium; assembly: GCA_964446635.1. Lineage (GTDB taxonomy): Bacteria > Chloroflexota > Anaerolineae > VGOG01 > VGOG01 > CAYUPJ01. The sequence goes on along the minus strand of CAYUPJ010000031.1, from coordinate 16,026 downwards.
GGCCTCTTTTCCTACGACTATGGCGCGGACTGGCATGGCAACCTGTGGTGGTACGACGAATTCGGCGCCACACCAGGGTATCCTTCGGCCACGCTGCCCCGGCGTGGCTACCTGGGTCAGCCTACCGGTGATCCAATGCTACTGTTGGAGACGTTGGACACTCCTGATCAGGTGATCAACGGTGACTTTGAGGATGGTCTGGACGGTTGGAGTTGGTGGGTGAACACCGATGTCGGTGCAGCCGCTACCTTCGACGTGGATGTTACCGGCGGGATTTCCGGCACAGCTGCAGCCCATATCATGTTCACCAGTGCAGCCAACATCTGGCCTGTCGAGTTCCGCCAATTCGACATGGAGACCACAGCCGGGCAGAGCTATACACTGTCCTTTTGGGCACGCAGCGACGTGACCCGGACTGTGTATGCCAACGTCATCAAGCAAAGCGAACCCTGGACTAGCTACGGATTCGATGTACAAGCCATCGTCGCGCCCCAGTGGCAGCATTTTCACTTGACAGACGACGCCAGCGTGATGGCCAATGACGGCAAGCTGGAGTTCCTGGTAGGCGATGGGGTTGGAGAGCTGTGGCTGGATAACGTGCAGTTCCAAGAGGGGGCACTGGGGGTGTGGGCACGACCATTCAGCGGTGGTCTGGCCGTGATCAACGCGACCAAGGAAGTTCAAACGGTGCCACTGCCCGGTGTCTACTGTAAGCTGAACGGTCGTCAGGCCCCTCTCTTCCAAGTGCGCGTGGATGACGATGAAGCTGAGGTGTCAGGAGGCTGGAGCAAGCAGGCCGCCAATTATAGTCAGTTTGGCATGACAGTGCATGTAGCTTCGGCCGGCACCCAGGCTACTGTCATCTATACTCCCACCCTGGCTTACAGCGGCACATACGAGGTTTTGGCTTGGGTGGCACCCGCCGTAACTCAGAGCATCGCCGTGTCGGTCACAATTCGTCATGCGCAAGGTGAAACAGTGGCGTTTCTTGATGAGACGGCCGGCGACGTGGGCTGGCACAGTCTGGGCACGTATCCCTTCGAAGCAGGACAGAACGGCAGTGCGGTGCTTGCGGCTACGGGCGATGGCATTGTATTGGCCGATGCCTTCAAATGGGTGAGCACGGCTCGCTACAACGACGGTAGCCAGGTAAGCCAGATCACCTTACAGCCCCAAGACGGTATGGTTTTGTTATCTTCCTGCTACACACCTAAAGGGCTTATTTATCTGCCTCTAATAGTGCGTACTCGGTGAAGACAATGGAGCAGGCTGAGCGCCATCAGAAGTTTACTTCGTCGTTATCATTCAGGAGATTGAAGAATTCATGGGACGAAAGAGAGAAAGGTTATGACCGAACCTCGCGTCGTTGTATTCACCTGTAACTGGAGCGCCTACAGCGCCTTGGAGACAGCCGGCTCCAAACGATTGGCTTATCCGGTCAACGTGCGCCCCGTCAGGGTGATGTGCCTGGGACGGCTGCATCCGGGCCTCATTCTCAAGGCTTTCGAACTGGGGGCTGACGGCGTCTTGCTTCTGGGCTGCCCGCCTGAGGAGTGCCACTACGAGTTCGGCAACCAACGGGCGGAGGAGCTTTTCCAGGAGACCAGGGCCATCGCTCATCTCTTGGGCATCGGGGACAGGCGGCTGAAGCTGGATTGGGTGGGAACAGGGGAAGGGGAGGCGTTCGTCCAGAAAATAACGGAGTTTCACAGCCAGGTTGTAGGTTGTAGCAAGTAGGTTGTAGCTTCCGACTGCTGCCTACTTGCTACAACCTACCTGCTACCATCTACCTGCTAGAGAGATCATGGAAGCCATTCAGCAAATAATTAAGCGCACCAAAGCCTATTACTGCCTGGAGTGTGGAAAGTGCACTGCGGTCTGCCCCATCTCGCGGCGGGAGCCGGCCTACTCGCCTCGCCTGACGGTGGAGAGGGCCTTATGGGGTGAGGGGAAGGAGTTGTTGACCGATGTGCTCCTCTGGTCTTGCCTCACTTGCCAGCACTGCTCCGAGCGCTGCCCCTCGGCTGTCCATTACGTGGAGTTCATTCGCGACCTGCGAGCTTTAGCCCGAGGGGAGGGCGAAGAAGGGCTATGCTCGCACGGCGAGGCCATCCAGACCTGGATGCGAATGATGGTTTCACCAGAGTTGAAGCAGAACCGCCTGGAGTGGCTCGATGAGGATCTCAAGGTTTCAGCCGACTCCGATACTGTATATTTCGTCGGCTGCCTGCCGTACTACGATGTCCTCTTCAACAAGATCGGTGCCCAGGGAGTGGAAATCGCCCGGAGCGCCGTCAGGGTGCTCAACCGCCTGGGTGTCGAGCCCATCGTCCTGGAGAACGAGCGCTGTTGTGGCCACGACCTTCTGTGGCAAGGGGACGTCGCCAACTTCCACAAGCTGGCCGAGCTGAACGCGGCTATGCTGCGGGAGACGGGAGCCAGGCGCATCGTCACTACCTGTCCGGAGTGCGCCCGCACGCTGAAGGTTGACTATCCCGCCTATGCTTCGGCTAGGCTCAGCACAAGCGTGGGCGACCTGGGGATGGAGGTGGTGCACATCGCTGAGTTCGTGGCCCAGAAGGTAGGGGAGGGTGAATTCCGAATCCCGAATCCCGAATCACGAATCACGACCTATCACGATCCCTGTCGTTTAGGGCGGCACCTGGGCGTCTACGACGCGCCCCGGCAGGTGATCGAAGTCCTGGGGCTGGAGTTGGTGGAGATGGAGCACAGTGGCAAGAATGCCCTATGCTGTGGCACCAGTTGTTGGACCAATTGTGGAGCCATCAACAAGCAGATCCAGGTGGACCGCCTGCGCGAAGCTAAGGCCACCGGCGCCGAGTTATTGGTCACCACCTGCGCCAAGTGCCAGATCCATTTCAAGTGCGCCATGGACGATGTGGGACTAGGGGAGGAGGTTGGGATGGAGATCCGGGATCTGGTCACTTTGATGGACGAGGCGCTGATTTAGGGGTCGCAAGTCGCAGGTCGCAAGTCTCAGGTCTCAAATGGTAGTGCTAGGCAGGAGGGAAGATGCCAAAATCGAAAATCGAAAATCGAAAATCGAAAATGATCGTAATCATCGGCATGGGATACGTCGGTATCCCCTGCGCGGTGCTTTTGGCCGACGTACCCGGCCACAAGGTGGTCGGAGTGCAGCGCCGCTCTGAGCGCTCCGGGTGGAAGATTGACGTTTTGAATAAGGGACTGAGCCCTTTTGATGGACAAGAGCCGGGGCTGGCCGAACTGATTGGCCGGGTGGTGGAAAAGGGGACCTTCCGGGTGACGGACGACATCTCGGTCTGCAAGGACGCCGATATCATCTTGATTGACGTTCAGACGCCGACTGATACCCGCAGGGTTCCCGAATATCTCTCCCTGCGCGAGGTCAGCACCGCAGTAGGCCAGTACGTGAAGAGGGGCGCTTTGGTGGTCATCGAATCCACAGTCGCACCAGGTACGACCCAGAACATCGTACAGCCCATCCTGGAGGAGACCTCCGGCCTGAAAGCCGGCCAGGATTTCTACTTGGCTTTTTCCTACGAGCGGGTGATGCCGGGCAAACTTCTGGAATTCATGGTGGATTTTCCCCGCGTGGTGGGAGGCATTGATGCCCAGAGCACCGAGTTGGCGGTGGAGCTGTACCGCACCATTGTCAAGAAGGAGATCACAGCCACCGATGTCCTCACCGCCGAGCTGGCCAAGACGGTGGAAAACGCCTATCGAGACGTCAACATCGCTTTCGCCAACGAGATGGCGCTGATCTGCGAGAGCCTGGGGGTGGATGTCTACGAGTTGCGGGAATTGATCAATGCCCGTCCGGACCGCCACATGCACCTCCCGGGCGCCGGTGTGGGTGGGCATTGCCTGCCCAAGGACACCTGGTTGTTGCGCTTTGGGGTGAAGGAATATGGCAGCCGGGACGTGGACACGGCGATGATCACCCTGGCCCGCCGCATCAACGACGCCATGCCGGATCAGATGGCGCGCCTGGTGGAGGAGGCCCTGGCGGAGGCGGGTAGGGAGGTCAAGGGGGCGCGAGTGGCGGTCTTGGGGCTCGCCTACCTGGAGGATTCTGACGACGTCCGCAACACCCCGGCTGAGCCGCTGATCCACGCTTTGCAGGCCAGGGGGGCCTGGGTCATTGCTCACGATCCCTACGTCTGGGACTATGAGGGCGAGGAGCTGACTCGCGATTTAGATGAGGCTTTGCGCGGGGCCGATTGCCTGGCTCTGGTCACCAAGCATCAGATGTACTTTGGGCTGGATCTGAAGCGCGTGAAAGCATTGATGCGTACGCCGGTCATCGTTGACGGCCGCAACGTCTTCAGCGCCAAGGCGTGCTGGGAAGCCGGGTTTATTTTTAGGGGAATTGGGAAGGGGATGCGTTTTTGACTGGAGGTGCAAATGCTCAAACAAGACCTACGCATCGGCGTTTTCGTCTGCGACTGTGGTCTGAACATCGCGGGCAGTGTGGACACCGCGGCGGTGCGGGAGTATGCGGCGACGCTGCCGGACGTGGTGGTGGCGGTGCGCAACAAGTACACCTGCTCCGACCCCGGCCAGCAGGAGATCAAGCGCCACGTGGTGGAACACAAGGTCAACCGGGTGGTGGTGGCCTCGTGTTCGCCTCGCCTGCACGAGCCCACCTTCCGTAACTGCATTCAGGAGGTGGGCCTGAACCAGTATCTTTTGGAGATGGCCAACATCCGGGAGCATTGCTCCTGGGTGCACCTCCGCGATAGGGAGGCGGCCACCCGCAAGGCCGAGGACATCGTGCGCGTGGCGGTGGCGCGAGCCCATTGGCTCCTCCCTCAGACCGAAGAGCAGTTGCCTGTCACCGACGCCGTGCTGGTCATCGGCGGAGGTGTGGCTGGCATCCAGGCCTCCCTCGACCTGGCCGACGCCGGCCATCAGGTCTATCTCGTGGAGAAGGAGCCCTCCATCGGCGGGATCATGGCCCAACTGGACAAGACCTATCCCACCATGGACTGCAGTATATGAATCCTGGGCCCTAAGATGATGGATGTCGGTCGGCATCCCAAGATTGAGCTCTTGGCCTATAGCGACGTAGAGGACATCTCTGGCTATGTAGGCAACTTCAAGGTCACGATACGCAAGAAGGCCCGCTATGTGGACGAGAAGGAGTGCACCGCCTGCGGCGACTGCGTGCCGGTCTGCCCGGTCGTCAAGCCCGACGAGTTCCAGACGGGTCTCTCCACCCGCCGGGCCATCTACATCCCCTTTCCCCAGGCTGTGCCTTCGTCGTACATTATCAACATGCAGGAATGTCTGGGCGATAACCCCATTGCCTGCGGCAAGTGCCTGGAGGCCTGCGACAAGCAGTGCATTAGTTTCGACATGCAGGATGAGATCATCGAGTTCGAGGTGGGGGCCGTCATCGTGGCCACGGGGATGGAAGCCTACGACCCCACGACGCTGGACGAGTACGGCTACACCCGCTACGAAAACGTCATCACCAGCCTGGAGTTCGAGAGGCTGATCTCCGCCGGCGGGCCCACCGAAGGTCATTTAGTCCGTCCCACTGATCGGCAGACGCCCCAGCGCATCGGCTTCATTCAGTGTGTCGGCTCTCGCTCACGCGACGGGCGGGGCAATCCTTACTGCTCCAACATCTGCTGCATGAACACGGTCAAAGATAGCCTCTTGCTTAAGGATCACTACCCAGACATCGTCATAACCGTCTTCTACATGGACATGCGGACCTTCGGCAAGGGCTTCGAGGACCTCTACATGCGCTCCAGGGCGGCGGGGGTCAAGTACATCAGGGGGCTGCCGGGCGAGGTGACCGAGGATCCCGACACGCGCAACCTGCGGGTCTTGGTGGAGAACACCACTGCCGGGCGGCTGGAGGAACACGAGTTGGACATGTTGATCCTGTCCATCGGTGCCGTGCCCCGCCAGGACAGTGAGGTGGTCAAGCAACTCCTCACCCTCTCGCGCACCTCCGATGGCTTTTTCATGGAGTCGCATCCCAAATTGAAGCCGGTGGACGCGCCGACGAAGGGCGTCTTCCTGGCCGGCTGTGCCGAGTCGCCCAAGGACATCAAAGACTCGGTGACCCAGGCCTCCGCTGCCGCCTCCCGAGCCGAGATCCTGTTGAGCGCTCCCAGGATCAAAGTGGAGGCCATCACTGCGGTGGTTGACGAGGCCCTGTGCAATGCCTGCGGGCTGTGCGCTCCGGTTTGTCCGTACGGAGCTATCGTCTGGGAGAAGAAGCGGCCAGCTCGGGTAATCTCGGCCGCCTGTGCGGGGTGCGGCACTTGCGCCGCCGAGTGTCAGTACGAGGCCATCGCCATGCGCCACTTCTCCGACCAGGCCATCTACGCCATGATAGATGCCATGCTTGAGTGGTCGGGTGGTCGGGTAGTCCTTGGTCAGATGGTCAGCAAATCGGGAGGCCGGTTGACCGAGGACCAACAGACCATCCGACCATCCGACGATCTGACCATTCGAAGGGCCAAGCCGCCCATCGTGGCTTTTGCCTGCAACTGGTGCTCGTATGCTGGGGCGGACACAGCGGGGGTGGGGCGCATGGAATACCCACCCCATGCCCGACTGATCCGCACCATGTGCTCCGGGCGGGTCAGTCCTGATTTCGTGTGGTACGCCTTCCGGAAGGGAGCGCCCGTGGTGCTGGTCTCAGGCTGTCACTACGCCGATTGCCACTACATCAACGCCAACCGCCAGACCGTGCGCCGCGTGGATGCCTTGTGGGAGGGCCTGGAGAAGCGGGGTGTGCGCCCTGAGCGCTTGCAGTTAGACTGGGTCAGCGCCGCCGAGGGCCAGAAGTGGGCCAGGGTGATGGGGGAACTGGACGAGCTGTGGGCGGGGGTCACAGCGGAGGAAATGGAGCAGACTCGCGAGGCGTTGAAAGAAGCCAAGACCCCTATCCGCAGTGCCCTCGACAGACTGAAGGAGCCAACGGCGGCCACGATGGTTTGTATGCGGTGTGGCAGCAAGTGGGCTATGACCTACGACCCCGCCGCCGACGAGGAGCGCATGTGCCCCAAGTGTCGGAGCAACAGCGTGCGGGTGTTGATCGGGTAACTCAGCAGAGATAGCTGATAATGACAAAGCCCCTCGGTTGTCACCTTGCCGAGGGGCTTTGTGTTTCGTGTGGCTGGTTTAGATGTTACCAGCCTTAATCAAGGCGAGATGCTGTAGCGCGATGATGGTCTTGGCGTCGCAGATTTCGCCGCGGGCGACCATCTCCATGGCCTCACGGAAGGGGAATACCACAATCTGAGTGTCTTCTCCTTCTGCCGCGATGCCGCCACCTTTGCCGGCTCGTTGACGACGATCTACCTCGCCCAGAAACAGGTGAATGTGCTCCGAGGAGCCGCCAGGGCTGGGATAGATGGTGGCGATGATGGGTTGCAGTTCGCCTTTGACCTCGTAACCGGCTTCCTCCAGTAGCTCTCTGTGAGCCACTTCCTTGATCGTTTGATCCTCATCCACAACCCCGGCCACGATTTCCAGAAGCCACGCCCGCTTGGTGCCATCGCCCTCGCGCTCATCGGGGTTGAGGCTGGCGTAGACGGGGTAGCGAAACTGGCGGACCAGGATCACAGCGTCATCCTGGGGATCGTACAGCAGCACACCCACAGAGTCGCCGCGATCGAAGTTGATGCGGGTGACAGGATCGCTCATCTGGCCGTCAAAACGGCGATACTGCAGCGTCGCGCGGACGACTCGAAACCGCTCATCGAACCGGTAATCCTCGACCTGGTCAAGGACCTTCACCCATGGGTTGGTGTCGTTTGGCTGGGACGATCCTGATGGCATAAGGGAATCTCCTTAATCTTCACTGGGCACGCCGCGAACTGCCTCACCAGATGGCTGCGGTTTCAAGAAGGCGAAATATAGCCACACGTGGAAGGCAAAGAAGGCCACCCCGAACAGGGCCAGTAAGCCCAGGACGAACAGGGGAAAGGCCCGTGTGGCAGTCACGTCCAATAGCGCCCCTCCCGCTATATAGGCCACGCTGTCCAGGAGAGCGATCAGCATGGCCGAATAGAAGAACACCGTCCACGGCTTGTCCGTAGCTGGCAACGTGTGCGCCTGCCAGCGGAAGGCGCTGCGCAATACATCAGGGTCAAACTCCTCCGCGTGCTGGATGTAGAACTCCTTGATCTGGTTCATCGTTCGGGCACTGTCATGCCAGGCCTGGCGCAGGCGAATGATTTTCAAGAAATAGAGCCACCCAATGCCGCATAGCAGCAGGAGCAGGGCTCCGGCCGCTTTCGGGAGGCCAGTCTTCTGTACCAGCACACCAACTACGCCCGACACCACGACGCCTGCGACCAATAAGTAGAAGTTGATCATGGTGTGCCGGTCCTGCATGGCTTCGCTGGCCGTAATGCGGGCGTACTCGAATTCCAATTTAAGGATGTCAGATGCGTGTAGGTGCTTCTCTCCTTGGGCTTCCTTAGCTGGCGTGGCTGCCTGGTTGGATTTGGTGCCGACTCGCCGATTCAGAGCCAAAATCCCCAACAAGATCAACACGTTGGCGACCAGAAAGGCAAATGACATAAAGACTTGGAAGAAGATGCGTATAACAATCATAAGCAGTGACCTCCGTAGTCATAATCTGGGTCAGTTGCGCCACTGACGTCGGGGCCCAAAGGTGCAAGCCGCAGTTGGCAGGGACGTCCGTTGTGGATGGGAAGAATCCGCCTACTCCTCTGGCACGGTGTCTCTACCCTCCTGCGGCTTGGCCAGCAAGGTCTCGGCTACCTCCTTGAGTTTGAGCACCGCTTGCTCAGTAAACATGCCCACCAGGCCGGCCAGGGCGGCGAAGCCAAAGGGACTGGTTTGCTCGATCGTTGCCTGGGGTGAGAAGAACCCGCCTCGGATAACGAAATAGAACACGAGCCCCAGGGTTGAGCCGACGAAGGGCAGCAGGATGTACATCGCCAACCAACTGAACACCAGTTCCCGATTGCCGACGTACCAATAGAGTGACCGTAGCGCATGCACCAGACCGCCGACCGCACCAGCCATGGCCACGATGAAGATCAGGCGGACCTCATCTGACACCGAGAGCGTCCAGAAGAGGAAGGCTACCGCCGATGAGGTCGGAGCCGCCCCCGTGGCCGGGGCTGGCGGTGGCCAGAACTGCACGACGCCGTACAGCAGGAAGACGGCGGCCAGGATGAGATAGGCCGTGATCAAGACGACCCCCACCGGACCGACGAGACTCGCTCCCACCCCAGTACGTGTTGGCATGGCGGTTTCTTTTGGCTCTTCTTTTGCTTCTGTCGTTGTGTTGAGTTCCTCAGTCATGTTTCTTTCTCCTTTCGTTTTTTGGATGTGGGCGTACCGGCTCACCGCCCCCTTGACTTGATATGATGGATTCAAGACGTTTACCTCATATTCTACCCCTTTTTCCCTCCAAGTCAAGCAGATGAAATCGGCTCTCAGCGGATGACTTGCTCCGCCTGGGAGAGCAGGTCGGGCGGGATGGTCAGCCCCAGGCGCCGGGCGACGGTTTCGTTGACCACCAACGTCTTCACGTCCAGCGTTTGAAACGGGATCTGTGCCGGGTTTTCGCCCTTCAGGACACGCGCCGCCACTGCGGCGGTCTTGCGTCCATTCTCCACGTAGTTCCACCCCTGGGCGATGAGCGCCCCCCGCTCGGCCAGGATTGGGTAGACGGTGATGAAGGGGATGTCACTGCTCTCGGCGACGCCGATCACTGCGTCTATGGCACTGGAGGCAATGTTGTCGGCGCCGTCCACAATGGCATCGGCACCGCGCGCTACCACCGACTGGGCGGCCTGCTTGACGTCGGCGCTGGTGTTGACGTTGGCTTCCAGCAGCTCGATTCCCAGTTCCGCCGCCCGCTGGCGTCCCAACCCAACGTAGAACTCGGAACTGGTCTCGGCAGTGCACCAGATCCAGCCGACCTTGTCGGCCTGGGGCAGTACCGTCCGCACCAGATCCAACTGCTCGGCCACCGGCGACGAGGCCGAGGCACCAGTAACGTGGGGCAGGTGGTCGGTGTCAGAACTGCCCGCCCCGGCGCGATAGGGGTTGGCCACCGCGCCGAATACCACGGGCACTGGTTTGCTCTCCGTGGCCTTGAGGGCCGCTTGCAGGCATGGGGTACCCAGGGTGATGATCACGTCCACTGGCCGGCTGATGAACTTTTGGGCGATGGTCTGGGTAGTGGGCAGGTCGTTTTCAGCGTTCTTGATGTCCAGGATTGCCGTCTCGCCGTCGCGGTAGCCGGCGCTGGCCAAACCCTCTATCACGCCCTGTAATGCGTCGTCCATGATGGGGGTCGAGCCAGTCTGGCAGATGCCGATCACCGGCCCCGGCGTCTTCTGGGATTGGCAACCGGCCAGCAGAAGGGCAACGATGGTCACCATCAGTAGAGTGCGGTTAGCGTACATAAATAAGCTCCTCCTGGTTAGCGAATCACCTTGTCCGCCCGGGCCACCACGGCCTCCGGCACCACTACCCCGTAAGCTTCGGCGGCTTTCAAGTTTACGGACAGCCACTCCCTATCCGGCAACTGGAAGGGGATGCTGGCTGGCGATTCGCCTTTCATCACCCGGACTGCCAGTTGCCCGGCGTCGTAGCCTTCCTCAAAGTAGCCCCAACCGATGGCGGCCAAGGCGCCTCGTCCCAAGTCCTCCTGGTCTATCGAGAAGACGGGGATGCCCTTTTCCTCTCCCACCTTGACAATGGACTCAAAGGCGCTGGCCGTGGCGTAATCCCCTATCCTGGCGAAGGCCTGGATGCCTTGGCTGGCCAGCACCTGTGCTGCCTGCAAAACCTCGGCTGGACTGGCCACGGTTTGCTCAATCACCTCCAGCCCTTCTTTGGCCGCTGCTTCTTTGAACAGCCTGGCCTCGTAGCGGGAGTTGGGCTCGCCTGCATTGTAGATCAGGCCCACCCGCCGGGCGTCGGGCAGGATTTCTTTGATCAACGCGACCTCGGCGTCCAGTGGGCTGGTGTCGAAGACCCCCGTCACATTAGGCAGGTGCTCAGTTGGACTGGTGCCAGCGCCAGCCCCCCAGGGGTCCGAAGCGTAGGCGAAGACTATCGGCATCGTTGCCGGCGCGACCTGCACGGCGGCCTGCAACGGCGGGGTGCCGATGGCGAAGATCATATCCACCTGATCGGCCACGAACTTCTGGGCGATGAGCTGGGTGTTGGGCATCTCGCCCTGAGCGTTCTGAAAGTCAAAGCGGATATTCTCGCCCTCTTTGTAGCCGGCATCAGCCAGAGCCTGGACGAATCCAGCCCGCACTGCATCAGGTGAAGGATGAGTAATCATCTGGAAAGCGCCGATGGTGTACAACTGCTGCTGGCCGCCACAGGCGGCGAGTAGCAACGCTAAAAGGCAAAGCATTGAAAGAATCAGATAACGTCTCAAGTTTCTCTCCTCCCAATAATAACGATGGACTCAAACATGCGGGTGCGTAGCCTGAGGGTCAGCAGTGTGAGCAGGACAGCTCCCACGAAGCTCTGCGACAACAGCACCCGCAGCAGCCAAACATTCTGCAAAGCGTCCGCCGCCACCGGGCGGATCACCACAATGCCCTGCACGACCACCAGGCCGTAGGCGACGGCCAGCCAGACGGCGTGCCGACTGTTCACCTCAGGAGCCAGCAACAGGTGGTCGAACAAGATGACCAGGGGCAGCAGTAGCCACATGTAGTAGTGGTACCAGGTCATCGGCGAAACCAGCAACATGACGAATGTGACCAGCGCCAGGTCCAGGTCTTGTGCGGCGGTCGAGTCCGAGGCGACGGCTGGGCGGCGCATGGCCCAGATCACCGCGCCCACCAGGGCCAGGACCAGACCGAGGCGCAATCCGGTCAACCAGAACGGTACGTCAAAGCTGCGCCAGGACGAGATGTCGCCACGGGTGAAAATGTGGGCCAGGAAGCCGGAGATGGACTGGTTGTTGAAGGCCGCGATCCCCCCGCCGCCGAGTTCGGAGAGGACGAGCTGGAAATAGGCCAGGTTACCCTTCCAGCTGGTCGTCAGCAAACTGACGGCTAAAACCGCCAGGCTGCTGACCAGTGCGCCAGCCACCACGCGCCACTGTCGGCGCCAGGTGAAGTAGAGGACAAACAGCGCCGGGTAGAACTTTAGGGGCACGATCAGGCCCAGGGCCAGCCCCGCGGCGAAGGGACGACTTCTGCGCAGCAGCCAGTAGCTCAGGCAAAAACAGGCGAAGATCAGCCCGGTCACCTGGCCGTGCCACAGGTTGTCCAACGTCGGTTGGAAGGTCAGCCCCAGGAAAATGAACCAGGCCAGCCGCCAGCCCGCCAGAGGCCCAACACCCGGAACCCTTCGGCGCGCGCTCCCCAGCAGCCAGAGGCTTGTCAGCCCCAGCAGCGCGTTGACCGCCAACCAGACACGGGCGGCGGCCGGAAAGTCGAGCGCGGCGAGCGGGCGAAAGATCCAGGCGTAGGCCGGCAGATAGACCCAGCGCGTGGCGTGTTCGGTGCCGTTGGGGTAGAAATACTGGTGAAAATAGTCGAAGAACGGCCCGCTCGAGGCGAAGAAGCCTCCCGTCTCGATATAGTTGGTCAGCGGCTCCAGGTCGCCCTGGGCCAGCAATCGGCCGGCCAGGTGATAGGGCATGAAGTCAATGCTGAACACCGAGTTATTCATGGTGTCCAGGCCATAGTAGAGGAAAAAGGCGACGGCAAAGGCGATCAGCAAACTTAAGGTCAACGACTTGGCCCTCATCTCACGTTCTGTTTGTGTCATCTTGTCCTCCCGTCGTGGTAGTAGTCCCAACCAGTTGCCACGTTACCGGATCACCTGGTCTGCCCGTCCGATCAACTCCTGTGGCAAGGCGATTCCTTGCCTCTGTGCCGCATCCAGGCTTACTCCTTACTTGACTTGATCTCACAAATAGCTATAATACCTACAAATGCTACATTGCTGAAGGAGGGCAAGCCATGCCAGAACAAGGAATAGCTCTGACTCTCAAGGAAGCTTCGAAACGCCTGGGCGTCCATCCCAATACGCTGCGGAATTGGGAACAACAGGGAGTGATCCGACTGATCCGGCTTCCTGGGAGCCGTTATCGCCGTGTTCCTGTTTCGGAGGTGCAACGGGTAGCGGCTCAGATGCACGGACAGATGGCCGGGACGGGAAACGTACGGTTGGAACCACCCGCTGACGATCCGGCCATGATCGCCGCAGGCCAGGCTCTGGCTCGCACCGTCCAGTCAGAGCTGGCTGCCCTCGATCAAACCCAAACCTTGGAAGAAACCATGCAGGTATTGCGAGGGCGCTCATGGTCGTAATAGACACCGACGTGTTTCTCCTGGAATTCGCCTTTTATCGTGACCCCCGTCACGAGGCCAACGCCCGCTTCTTGACGGTGGTGCGAGATCGTACCCCAGCCATCACTGTCTACAACCTGATGGAGATCCTGGGGCAGCTCTCCTTCAATCTAACCCCATCACGGCTGGCTAAATGGCCGCTCTGGCTGCAGGCGGCCTATGGCCTGACGGTGATCTGGCCAGAGCCGGGCGAGATTGAAGCCTTCGCCTTCTTCCGCCGGGAAATCCACGAGGCCCCACTGGCGCGGATGCAGGAAAAGCGCATGGCCTTCCTGGATACACTCATCCTTAACCTGGCCGAGCGCGCGCCGGGGGCCGACACCTTCGTGACCTGGAATGCCCAGCACTTCAGGGACAAAAGCTCACTCACCGTGCTGACACCAGCAGAGTACCTGGAGTGATCGTTACCGGATGACCTGATCGGCCTGCTCGATCAACTCCTGCAGCAGAGTGATCCCCTGCTTCTGTGCTGCTTCCAGGTTGACGATGAGCTGGTGAGCGCTCATCTCCCGGATCTCCATTCACTTCCCCTAAAAACTGGCCATTGCCGCCTCGATGTCGGTAAAGATGCTGAGGCGCTGATCGAAGCCGCTTATCTTCAATACCTGTGCCACTTGCCTGTTCACACAACAGAGAACGGCCTTCCCACCCTGACTAGCCGCCCGGCCAACGATGGTCTGCAAAGCGATCAGCCCACCGCTGCTAATGTAGTCCACGCCGCTCAGGTCGAGCACTAGATTGATGTGGCCGGCCTCCAGCACCTTGTCGGCCTCGCTGATCAATTGCGGGAAGGTCTCCGCATCAATGTCGCCGGTCACGGAAAGGACGGTGACCGGCCCCAGGGTTGTTGTGACTTCCATTTCTTCGCATCCTCCTATGTTATTCGCTCATTCGCCCATTCGCTGATTCGCTGATTCGCTGATTCGCCGATTCGCCGATTCGGGTTTAGTGTGATCTTTACTCGACATGCTTCATCGGACAGTGGCAACACAACCTGCTGGCCGGACACCCTCAGGTCAAACTGTTGCTTCCTGTCTCCGCAGTGAACTTCTAGCAGCGCGGGCAAGCTCTCGGAGTCTCCCTCCGGCGTAATCCGGTGCACCCATACCTTGAGCTCCTGGGCCTGGGGGGTGAGAAGATGGAAGTTGGCATAGCGCAGTGAAGAGAATGCTGGTATCTTGCCGGTGGCAGCCTGGACCATTTGTTCGCCATCAGGATATCCCAGCCTTACCTCAGCCGTGGACGGTTGACCGGCGGCGGTGACGGCGAAAGTGGCTTGTTCCTGTTCCCTCTGATCTTCCCGTAGCTCCACCACCACGCGCGGGGTGAAAGCTCCCCGGCGCACCATGAGGACTGTGGCGGCCAGCATGACAAGGCCGACGAGCAAAGCGCCAGCACGCTCTAGGGGATTTTGCCAGATGAGCAAGCCGTGGACGAACAGTACGGCCAGGAAGAGGAAGTAGATGCCTGCTATCAGCCACGGATGGCCTAGAAAGCGGTATACCACACCTGGCACAACCTCGCCCTTGCGCCGACTGGCCACCAGCAGGAGAACTGGGAAAATGCCCCCCAGCAGGGACGTAGCGATGACGCCCAAGAAGCTGACTAGCCTGGCGAATGATTCGGCGTTGGTCAACAAGAGCCACTCCGTCAACACGAAGGCAGCCACCACCGGGCTTGTGGAGAACAGGAATCTTCCGTGTTCGCCGATCTGGCGCGATCGTGCCGGTAGCCATTCGCGTACCAGGTAGAAAAGGCCCAGAGAAATGATGATCGAGCCCATGCCCATACTCAGGATGGCCAGGAGAGACCCCAATACGTGTACGATGGGCCCGGCAACCGTTGCCAGTGGGGCCAAAACCGTGCCGGACTGACCGGCTAGCGTTTGCGGGGCAATGGCTCCATTCATCGCCAGGATCCAGATACTGCTGATGATTGTGGTGATGACGATCGAAGCGACGTTCCCCCAGATCAGGGAGCGGCCACTGGGGTCACGGCGGAGGGTGATGGTGGCGATGTTGCCCACCGCGGGATGGGCGATGTAGATTGACAGGATGGTCCCAAAGATCAGTTGCAGAAGTACGGGCTCAAAAGGGCGCCCGCCAACGAAGGGTAGTTTGACGTAGGCAAGATTCTCTGTTCTCAAATGGGCAAAAGCGAGCACGGAAAGGATCAGGAGCAGACCGACGGTTGCCGCTCGTGCTACCAACGTCGAAGCGACTGTGGCATTGAACGATTGGCGCGAAAGAAAGTACAGCCCGACGAGGAAGAGCAGCGCTGTCCATGCCTCTGCGGGGATGGATGTCGCGTCGGCCAATGTAGTCGCCACACCAATGTAGAAAACCAGCATGAGCATGAAGAAGATGCCACCCAGCACGGAGGTGAAGATGAAGGAGCCGATGCTTCCCAGGTAGTCGGCTACCACCCGCCCCAGGAAGGCATTGCCATAGCGGATGATACCGCTCCGGGCTACGGCTTCGGAGATAGCGGCGATGGTCAAGATGTTAATGATCCCCAGCAGCACCACCAGCGCGACGCCGACCAGCGGACCCACATCGGCCACTGCGATAGGCAGAGCCAGGGTGTACGCACCCAGGGGCAGGGAAATCGCCAGCGCCGTCCAAAAAGGCGGCAAGGCCTCTAACCATTGGCCCAGGGCAGCCCAGCCCCACCGTAGCCGGTC
>CAYUPJ010000030.1:0-27511 GCA_964446635.1 uncultured Anaerolineae bacterium | reverse complement strand
ACCCCACTCCAGACCCATTCTGCCCCTCCTACACGGACTTCCGCTTCGAAAACCCTCTTCAACGCCACCTTATAAACCTCTCGCTTAGGCCAGCCCGCCAGTTCAGCCACAGTTTGCACCGCCTCTTTCCTAGCCACACCCTCCGCCAGCAGTTCAGCCAGTGCTTCCATCACCTGTTCCTCATCCCACGTTACTCGTTCCTCCCTCGCCCCCTCGATGACCAGGGTGAACTCACCCTTGGGAGGGTTCTCCTCGAAGTGAGCCAGGGCCTGGCTGATGCTCCCGCGCCAAACCTCTTCGTGCAGCTTGGTCAGTTCTCGGGCCAGGGCCATACGACGGTCGCCCAGCACATCTTTCAGGTCGGCCAAGCTGGAAAGCAGCCTGTGGGGCGCTTCGAAGGCTACCAGCGTGCGTCTCTCTCTGGCTACCGAGACCAGGAACTGGCGGCGCTCCTTCTGGCGGCGGGGCAAGAAGCCCAGGTAGAGAAAACTGTCGGTAGGCAGTCCTGAGACCACCAAAGCGGTGATCAGTGCCGAAGGGCCAGGCACCGGCACCACGGAGATACCCCGTGCGATAGCCGCTTCAATGAGCTCATAGCCTGGGTCGGATAGGCCGGGCATGCCAGCCTCGGAGACCAGGGCCACGTCCTTTTCCTGCAAAGCGCTGATAAGCTCGTCCAGCTTGGTCAGCTTATTGTGCTCGTGGTAACTGGTGAGAGGCGTTTGAATGCCATAGTGGGTCAAGAGCTTCCGCGTTCGGCGGGTGTCCTCGGCGGCGATCAGGTCCACCTCGCCCAAAATGCGCAGAGCCCGCAGAGATATGTCCTCCAAGTTGCCGATAGGCGTTCCAACTATGTACAGAGTACCCACGAATCTTCCCCTCAAAACAAGACACTTGAGCTCGGCAACATCCATTATACAGGATTGATCGTTTTAAGTCCAGTTGCAAAACGTCCCCAAATGTGATATAATTGGAGTAACTCAACGAAGCTTGACCAATGGGTGCGAAGATGCCCTTGATGGTTGCTCAGGCCAACGAAGCAAACAACGCAACCCATGAGACGCCAGCCAAGGCTGCGCCTTCGTACACCATGGAGGGCAGTTTTAAGCAGGATCTGTAGCAATTGTCCTGAAACGGAGGTGGTCTAAATGAAAAAGCTGGTGAATCTCCTCATTATTTGCATGCTCCTCCTTGTTTATACTCCACTCCTATCTGCCTCTACCTTAGCATTCATTTTTCACTTGCCGCTTGAGACGGAGGCACACATTGAATCAATTGTGAATCAGCATATGTCCAACCCCACACCAGTTCCACCCTTTCTTCCTCTATTTCCTACCCCCATTAGTACTCACACGCCTATGCCGACCCCGTCGCCAACTCCATCGTCTCTCCCCGAGATACGAGAACCCACAATGCCTACTCCGATGCAGACAGTATCCCCAGTGATTGTTTCTGCTCTTCCCGTTGGAACAGAATTTCCTATAACTACGTTCGAGGCTCATCAGCAAAATCCCACCGTCTCTGACGGCATCGTCGTATGGTGGGATGGGCGCAACGATCCAGATCCTTACGGCAACACGTATAATGATGACATCTATGGCTATAACATAAACACTCAATTCGAGTTTCCTATCAGGGTAATACCGGCTGATCAAGAGATTCCCACCATCTCAGGTAGCATAGTGGTTTGGCAAGATTGGCGTCACTTCGGCCAGTACGATATCTACGGGTACAACCTAGGAACTCAGACCGAATTCCCTGTCAGCACGGCCCCAAATGACCAACTAAGCCCTGTCATCTCAGGCAATTTTGTTGTGTGGACAGACGCACGTAATGCGTGGTTTGATAGTGAATGCTCTTGTTGGCGTAATACAGATATCTATGGCTACAATCTAGACACTCAAACTGAATTTTCTGTTAGCACTGCCCCGGGAGACCAAACAAATCCTGCTATCTCAGGGAACATTGTCATTTGGCAGGACAATCGCAATGGCAACTGGGATATTTATGGATATAATTTGGATACCCACACCGAGTTTCCCGTGCGAACAACCTCAGCCGACCAAATGAATCCTGTTATCTCAGGCAGCATTGTGGTGTGGGAAGAAAATGGGAACATCTACGGCTACTATTTGGATTCCCAGTATGCATTCCCAGTGAGCGAAGCGCCAGGGTACCAAGGTTTCCCTGCTATTTCGGAGTACACGATAGTGTGGGAGGATGGACGCGGAGATGATTTTGACATTTATGGGTATGACCTGATTACCCAAAGTGAATTCCCAGTAAGCACAGCTTCGGGTTATCAGAGATTCCCAGCGATCTGGAAAGGGATCGTAGCCTGGCAAGACGATCGCAACGGTAACTGGGACATTTATGGGTACCTCTTACCAGATTGGGGTGGGCCACCGAAGACTCCTATCGTCTTGGTCCCTGGTTGGCATGGAGGAAGAGACCAGTTCGACGATCCAACGACTAGCGACATGGTAGCGTGGATCCTAGATGATCGGGGCCCTGACCAAGTTATTGAGGTTGTGGAAGACATTCGAGCTGATCGGAAGCTGAGCGAGAACGCTTTAGAGCTAATAAAAGCTATAGACCGGGCGAAGGAAAAAGCGAGGGCAAAAAAGGTTATTATCATCGGCCATAGCATGGGAGGATTGGTGGCTAGAACGTATATCGAATCAACGGATCTCTATCGAGGCGATGTCGAGAGGGTCTTCATGATGGGTACGCCCAATGGAGGGGTCGAGCCATTGCCAACGACGCTGGTCTTCGGAGCTCAGGGAATCATTGACGGGTCATGGCGGGATCTGATCTCTGTTGCAGAGATGTTACCACCTAGTAGGTTGTTGTGGGATCTTAGGCACAAGAAACCGGATGGTGTTCAATACCACTTAATTGGTGGTGACTTCACACTCCAGTCACATCCTGCTCTTCGCCCCTTCGCCTTGATTCCTGGAATGACGGATGAAAGCAACGATCTGATCATCACGCTAAGCAGCGCCCACACGATTTACCATTTGTTCACCCCTCCACGAAACGTAGAATGTTATACCACCTCTGATATCCACGGTAAAAACGATTGGGCAAAATCGTTTGGAATCCGTTCATACATGTGGCCCGAGCACACGTATACAGAATATGTTAATCCCAACCTCAGTGGAACTGGAAGCACTCAGCATGCCCAGAATTCCTTCTCCCTGCGCGATCAAAGCGTAGCAGACGTGCCCCACACCCCCTTGCTTTCGGGAGAAATCAGTACCGGGGAGACGATTACCAAAGCGATTAATGTCGAAATCACAGGTCGTAGTAGCTTTATATTAGGCTGGACGGCGGGTGACTTAAACCTCACGCTGACTGATCCCACCAATACTACAATTGATCCTGCTTACGCTGAAACGAATCCCAATATCGACTATTCAAGTCTCGAGTTGGGTGAACTCTTCAATTGGGAGACTTATGCCTTGACCACCACTCTGCAGGGAACCTGGATCGCAATGGTCCAAGGCATTGACACTGGGCCAAACCCCGAACCTTTTGCTGTCTACGCAATCCTAGAGAGCGGTCCATCACTAAAGCTTGCAACGGACAAGGAGTGGTATCAGCAAAACGAGACGATTGTGATAACCGGAACCTTGGCAGATGGATTAACGCCTGTCATCGGGGCAGTCGTAGAAGCGGATATTGCGAGACCTGATAATACAGCGGATCGAATCACCTTGTATGATGATGGAGATCACAATGATGGCGCGGCAAAAGATGGCATCTATGGTAATTCCTATTATGAAACGAATGTAGGAGGAAATTACCTAATCGTTGGGTCGGCCACAGGAGTCTGGAACGCTGCGGATTTTGCCAGAGGCGATGAAGTAACTATCGCAGTCTCCCCTCAGTCCGCCTCTTTAGCCGGCAATTACTCCGACCAAGCCCAAGACATAGACGGAGATGGGAGATACGAGAATCTAACAGTGAATGTTGGCATCACTGTTACAACCGCCTCAACCGTGACTCTGTCGGCGTCCCTCCTTAGTGCAGAGACGGACGAGGTTGATACCGCCACGGAGACTTCCTTCCTTAATATTGGCCTACAAACGCTCTCACTAGTTTTTGACGGGAATGCCATCTATCGCAGCGGTGTCGATGGCCCTTACCTTCTTACTCATGTAGTTCTAGTAGACGACTCTATGGCATCCGTGAAGCTCGATGAAGCACACAACGTCCACACCACACAGGCGTATCACCACACTGAATTTGGGACGCTTCCACCTTATATCACTTTAGTCGAGCCTAACACAGGGTTTAATAACGGACCTGTCACCATCATGGTCACCGGCGAGAATTTCCTGGCTATACCATCGGTTGAAATCGGCGATACTCCCTGTGTTGATGTGACCTATATCGACTCGACCAGCGTTACCACCACCGTCCCACCAGGTATTGCGGCTGGTGTCTATACTGTAACACTCACCAACCCTGATGGCCAGTTTGCGATGCTCCCCGACGGATTCATCGTCACCAATCCGCCTCCTTCTCCACCCACAGGCCTAGAGGTGGGCGCCTTTCCTAAAGCCGTGATACGATTAAAGTGGCAAGACAATTCCGAAAACGAGGATGGCTTCAAGATCGAACGTAGTGAAGGGATTTCTAATATCTCTTACGTCGAAATCACCACCGTACCGGCTGATACTGCAGTCTATACTGATACAAATCTCGTTCTGGGGGAGAGTTATTGGTACCGTGTAAGGGCCTACAACGAATTCGGTGATTCGGACTATTCCAACGAGAGTTACAATAGTGCCTTCTTCGAGGTGCCGAACTTTGACGAGCGGTACTTGCTGGTGCTCATAAACGAGGCAAGGGCCGATCCAGGCGCTTTCGGCTACCCCGAGATTGCGCCAATATCGCCTCTGGCTTACAACCCTTTACTTAACTATGCTGCTCACTCCCACAGCCAGGCCATCCTGAATTCCGGCTTCCAGTTCGGTCATTGCGACCCGGCCGGCCGATGCCCTACAGAACGAGCCCGCGCAGTCGGCTATGAGGGGGGCGTAGGGGAGAACCTGATCCAGGGGATGACGGGCCCTGAGTGGGTGGAGAGCTCCAACCAAGCTTTCATGGACAGCGAGGGGCACCGAAACAATATGTTGGCACCCGATTTCAACGAGGCTGGGCTGGGTCATACCTACGACCCGGCCAAAGGTGGAGACAGTTACTGGAAGGGACAGTACACAGAGACCTTCAGCGGTCGTTCGGGTGTTGTTGTCCCCAATTTGCCCGCTGGCATTGTGGTGCCCTACACGGGGCCAGCGTCCTCGGATTTCACGTACATTGTCAATTACTACAATGCTGATGGTCAAGCCCCCACAGTGGCCAAGGTCCATATAGATGGTATCCCCTATGGCATGACTCTCGCTACAGGCACAGCTACTAACGGTACCTACCGCTACACGACTCAACTATCTGAGGTAGGCTATCATAATTACTACTTCTACTTTGAGTTCCCTGGGGGCTCCGCTCGTCTTCCAGAGACCGGTGTCTACGCCGGGCCAGGCGTGGGCACGCCTTGTGTGCTTATCGGCGACTTCAATGGAGATGGGCAAGTGGACGTGCACGACATCCAGGCCGTCGCCAGCCGCTGGCGCTGCAAATGTGGGGATACTTGCTATGACGCACGCTATGACATGGACGGTGACTGCGACACTGACATCGTGGACATCATGCTCGTAGTGGTTCACTGGGGGGAGACCTGTGGGTGAGGGGGTAGTTTGAATCGCAAAGACGCGAAAGACTACGAAAGGTGCAAAATGCTTTCGTGTGGTTTGAACAATGCAAAGGAGGTAGAGATGAACGAGAAGAAAGAAGTGAACGGTCCTACGACTAGGTTGGGGAGGCTTGTTGGCCCTTTGATCTTCGTGATCTTAACAGCAGCGGTCTGCCTGCTCTTATCGGGCTCCCCTCTCCGGGCTGCCCCTGATCGAAGTTTATTCGAGCAGAGCACCCTCACGCTGACTAACGTCCTGACACCAACTGCTACCCTTGGCCCCGGCAAAAGGATTCAGATCCCCCGCATTGACAAGGGGGAGGGCTGGGACACACGTATCCAGGCCCAGAACGTAGGAGGTGCTCAGACTGGAGTGATCAGCCTCTTCTGGGGAGATTACTCTGGTCAGTGCCCAGGTATTGGGCCCATGGACCATCTCTGTCATCCCATCCTTGATAGGTGGGGCGTCCTGGCTGTGAAAGCCGAAATCCCCGCCGGCGCCGAGTCGGCCATCCTCTATTCTGTGTCGGGTGATGTCTATCAGGCCGCATGCGAGGCCGCAGGCAGCATTGATAGCCCTGAGGCGTGGATAACCTGGGAGGATACCTACGCATACAGCGGCGAGCTCCTGGCGGTCGTCGTTGATCGGATGGTACACAACGGGAGTTCGGCTTCTGGTATGTATAACGGCTTCTCCGAAACTATGCTGGGTTCAGGCCCACTTTTCAACTACTACGCCGCTTTGCAAGCGATAAATCAAGCGGGGGGCACTAGACAGTTGACTATCCAGAATGCCGGTAATCTCTGTGTCTCGATGCGGATATACTACACGCAAAGGGGAAGCTGCGAGCACCAGGCGGAGCAGCAAATCGAGTCCATAGCACCAGGTGAGGCGATTCGTGTAGGGCCTGACGGGTATGTGGAGTTCCCTGCTCAGATCACCGCTGGCTGGGTAGGTTCGGTACACATTACCTCACCCGAACCCTTGGCCATCGTCGTGGATCAATGGGATGCCGGCTCTACTATGCTTCTGACTTACGCTGGCGTATCTGCTGACTACGGGGATACCGCCAATTATGCGCCGTTGGTCTATCGAGCCCTTGCTGGTTGGAACGCGGAGATTTATGTGCAAAACCTGACCCAGGAGTCGCAGCCCACTTTTGTCACTGTGGATTTCTTTGACATGAGTGGCGCCGAGATCATCTTCGTGGGCGGCTGGGTCTGTCAGAATGGCATAGATACCTCCTACCTGTCGTACTTCGTAGACCTGGGCGTCTACATTGGGGCGGTTGAGATCGAATCTCATGATCGAATGGAGTATCCAGGAGACCCGCATCCAGGCGAGCCCATCGCTTCCGTGGTAAATCTAATAAACAGCGATGGCAGCCAGGGGTTGAGCTACAACGCTTTTACCCTTCAGCAAGTTACAGGAGTGACTACATTTGCTCTGCCCCTCGTATCTAAGCAATCCCAGGGCGGCGCCTCCGACAGCGTCATGGAGAGCAATGGTGCGACCTCCAGGATCGTTATCCGCAACAACGCCAACTGCAACAAGATCAGTGGCGAGATCCTCATCTATGACGAGACCGGAAATGCCTTAGCCACCATAGCCGTGCCCTGGATATCTCCCAAGCACATGAAGGTCTTCGATCTGGCCTACCTTGGGACAATTCCTGACTTTGTCGGGGCGGCCACTTTCGAAGTCCTGGATGTGGAGCAACTCTGCATGGACGACGAACCCGTCATGCCTTCCGTCGTGGTACTCAATCTCAATCCAGACGGTTCGGCAAGTGGCCAAGAAGCCTTTCCCCTGCCTACACCCACTGACACGCCCACTCCCACTGCCACGCCCACCATCACACCCACGCCAATCGATACACCCACACCTACAGTCACGCCGACCAATACGTCAACACCGACGGCTACCCAGACGGCAACGCCGACAAGCACGCCAACGGCCACTCCGACAGCGACGCCGACGAGCACGGCCACAGTCACGCCGACGCCAACCAGCACACCGACAGTGACCAACACACCAACAGCCACATCCACGGCGACAGTAACCAGTACACCGACTGCTACACCTACAATTACCTATCAGGTCTATCTCCCACTGCTGTGGAAAAGCCATTAGTGATCGTGGACATCGTGAAGGTGGCAGCGCACTGGGGGGAGACCTGTGGGTGAGGGGGCAGTTCGAATCGCAAAATACGCGAAAGGCCACGAAAGTTGCGAAATGCTTTCGTGGCCTTCGTTTGTTTCTTATGCTTCGTTTTGTTGCAACACCTGGCGCTCGATTTCTCCGATGAGAAACGGCAGGTTGGGGCGGGTGAAGCTCAAGTTGGGGCTGGGATGCGATGATGTGTGGCTTGTAGCCGCAACATAGAGCAGTTCAGTACTCAATCGGGAGACTACCGAGAAAGGAAACTGAAACAATTATGGAAGATAGCACTCAACAGGAGAGCATCAACCTGGTGCCAATTGGACGAGTGATCAACGGCATCGAATACCCAAGCGATGTCCAGTGGGAAACCATCACCTCCACAGTGGTTATCGCCCCGCACCTGGTGGAAGCCCTGGATGGAATAGACGGCTTCTCCCACATCGTGATCATCTTCTACTTGGACAAATTGAGCGAAGACAGGCGCTCCCTGCTGAAAGTTCACCCTGAGAACAGGGAGGAACTGCCTTTGGTGGGGGTGTTCGCTACCCGGAGTCCCGTCCGTCCCAACCCCATTGGAGTTACGGTGGTGAAGCTGTTGGAGCGCCAGTATAATGTCCTGAGGGTGCTGGGGCTGGATGCCTACGACGGCACCCCCGTCCTGGACATTAAGCCTTACCTGAGGCGAGGTGACTTGATCGAGGAAGCCACCATGCCGGATTGGTTGCTCCGCCTCTGGGAGCTTCAGGATGGTGGACGCGGAAGCAACCTTGTAGTATAATAGGCCAGGTGCAACGCACTTCAAAAGTGCGTTGCACCTGGCCTACACTGGAGGTGGCTTCATGGCGGGCAAATTCAAGATCATCGTCAGCGACTTGCACCTGGGGGCAGGCTCCGCCGAGGCGGGCAATGCTCTGGAGGACTTTACCCAGGACGCAGAGTTCGCCCAGTTTCTCCAGGGGGTGAGAGAGGAGAGTGACGCCGAGGGCATGGACTGTGAGCTGATCTTGGCCGGCGACATTCTGGAATTCCTGCAAGCCCCTTCCCTCGCTGCATTCGACCCCGCTAAAGCTTACCCCCCAGAAGACTATCGGTCCTCCTCCGAAGAAGATTCCCTCAAGAAGGTCAGCCTGATCATCGCCGGTCACCCCGTCTTCTTCGCCGCTCTGCGAGATTTCTTGAGCGCCGCCAGCCCTCTGCGGCGAGTCACCATCATCAAGGGCAACCACGACGTGAACCTCCACTGGATAGCCGTGCAGGATCGGATCAGGCAGGCAGCGGGAGCCAGTGGTGAACGGGAGGCCCTGCTGACCTTCGAGGAGCGGTGTATCAGCCGCGAGGGCATCTACGTTGAGCACGGTAACCAGTACGCGGAGAAGGTCAGCCGCTTCGACAACTTCGAGGAGCCCCACGATCCAGCCCGTGAGGATCAGTTGGTTCTGGTGCCCGGCTCGCGTTTCGTGATAGACTTCTTCAACAACGTGGAGAGAGAACACTACTGGATTGGTGGTGTCAAGCCCATCACCTCTCTGATCTGGTACGGCTTCGCCTTTGATTTCGTCTTCGCTGTCAAAGCTCTGGTAACGTTTCTGAAGGTAGCCCTAATCCCACTGATCCTGGGCAGCTTGTCCCTGAAAGAAAGGCCTAAGCCGTCGAAAATTAGCAGGCCTGGCAGGACGCTAGAGGATCTAAGGGATGTCCAAAGCCTGGGCATCGCCAAGGCATCAGCCGTGACCCTGGCCCGGTATGAGGCAGCCAAGGTGCACTCGGCTTTGCACCAGGCAGCCGAGGCCAAAAGCAGGGAGGAGGGCGCTCGCATCGTGGTCTTCGGTCACACCCATGCACCCGTGAGCGAGCCCCTGGAGACGGGGGGGCTCTATCTCAACACGGGGACGTGGGTTTGGGTGAGAGACTTCTCCGATGAAGATGAGTCCACCTGGAGGGAGCTCTTCGAGCATCCAGAGAGGTTTACCAAAAGCCGCCGCTTGACCTATGCTCGTATTGACTACAACCAGGAGGGTCAGCCCTGGGGACAGCTTATTGAGGTGAACTAAGCTTTCGACGAAATCAACACGGGCTTTGACATTCTAGGCAAAAGATAGTATAATAGGTGTACCTAATAATACTTTTAGGTATACCTATTTTTTATTTAGGTACGAGGATGATCAGCGAGAGTATAGAAGAGTATCTGGAAATCATCTACAAGCTGGAGCAAGAAGTAAGCCCTGTCACCACATCAGCCTTGGCCGAGCGGCTAGGGATTTCCGCGGCTTCGGTCAGCGAGATGACGACGAAGCTCGCCGAGCAGGGGCTTGTTACCCGCGAGCCCTACAGAGGCGTCATTCTCACAACGAAGGGGAAGTCTCAGGCCCTGACGCTGATCCGCCGTCATCGCTTGTGGGAGCGCTTCCTGACCGACATGCTGGACCTGCCCTGGGATCAGGTTCACGAGGAAGCCTGTCGGCTGGAGCACGTTACCTCGCCCCTGGTGGAGGAACGGCTGGCCCAGTTTCTCGGCGATCCAGAGACTTGCCCCCATGGTTACCCCATGCCGACAGCCGAGGGAGAGATAGCCGTCGAGGCCGGGCGTCCCCTGGCCGAACTCACGGCGGGACAAAGGGCAAGAGTGCTGCGCGTGCCAGAGGGAGATGACGACCTGTTGCGATATTTGGCCTCCTTGGGGTTGGGATCACAGACCATGGTCCAGGTCGAAACAGTGGCTCCCTTCCAAGGCCCGTTGACGGTGCAGATCGGGGAAGCGCGACACGTCTTAGGTAGGGAGTTGGCCTCACAGATCGTGGTGCGGCCACTGTGACCGCTTCTTTCTTCATCTGTTGCATAGCAAGTGTTGGTCAAAGGTAGGAGGATCTTAGTGAGTGAACGCCACAATCGGCTTCGCACTGTTGCTCTCGACACTGGCCGGACTGTCCACGACGTTAGGTGGCCTGCTGGTCATCTTTTTCCGCAAGCCCGGACCGCGCTTCATGACCCTCACGTTAGGCTTCTCGGGCGGGGTGATGATCCTGGTCTCCTTCGTCGAGTTGTTGCAAGGTGGGATTGAGGCCATCGGTTTCGGCCCGGCCCACCTGGCCTTCTTTGGCGGGATGTTGGCGATGTTCCTGGTTGACGCCCTCGTCCCGCATGAGTACATGGGCGAGCATCACCGCACCGAAGAAGAGGTGCACATTGGCCAGTTGCGCAAGAGGGGGTTGTTCGTTGGTCCCCATCCAGATCGGCGCAGGTGGAGGCAGCACAGGCCGCGCAATGGCCAGTTGCTCAAGACAGGGCTGTTCGTCGCCTTGGGTATCGGCATCCATAATTTCCCTGAGGGGATGGCCTCCTTCACGGGCGCGCTACAGAACCCTGCCCTGGGCATTTCCATCGCCGTCGCCATCGCCCTCCACAACATCCCGGAGGGGTTGGCCGTGTCGGCGCCGGTTTACGCGGCCACCGGCAGCCGGAGCAAGGCCCTCTTGTGGTCGTTCCTATCGGGCATAGCGGAACCCATTGGGGCGGGGCTGACAGCGCTTGTCTTACTGCCATTCCTCAACGAAGCGGTGTTGGGCTTTTTGCTCGCGGCGGTAGCAGGCATCATGGTCTTTATCTCGCTGGACGAGCTGGTACCTGTTGCATGCTCCTTTGGCGAGGAGCACTTGTCTATCGTGGGCGTTATCATGGGCATGATGGTCATGGCCCTCAGCCTGTGGATGTTGCAGTAGCAACGAGGAGGATTGGCGAGAACTGATCGGAGAGGAGATTGTAGTGAAATGAAGACCATGATCAAGGTATCGGGGATTGTGTTGGCTGTTATTGGCGGTCTGTTGTTCTTCTGGCTGTTCCCGCTCAAGTTGATTTCCAGACTGGCGCATCGGTTTGGCCACTCGGCGCCCTGCCCAGCGTCGTTGAACTGGCTGGTGAATAACCCCATCCGCCGCCACTACTTACGGCCCGTCCTCGACCTGGTGGGCATTCGTCCCGGCGAGCGTGTTTTGGAACTTGGCCCCGGGCCAGGTGTCTTCACCGTGGAGGCGGCGTGGCGCGTGGGCCAGCAGGGTCGGCTTTTCGCCGTGGACATCCAGCCGGAGATGATCGCCCAGGTGGAGGAACGAGTCCGGGAAGCCGGGCTGACCAACGTCGAGACCCACGTCGCTGACGCCTACCACCTGCCGCTGGACGACGCCAGTGTGGATCGTGCCTTCCTGGTCACGGTGCTGCCCGAGATCCCCGACCAGTCCCGCGCGCTGGCCGAACTGCGCCGCGTACTGAAACCGGGTGGGCTGCTCTCCGTCACCGAGGAGTTTACCGACCCCGACTATCTGTTCGCCTTCGAGACCATCCGGCGCGTGGAGGCGGCAGGGTTCAGCTTGGAGCAGCGGTTTGGCAACTTCTGGGTCTATACAGTCAACTTCCGAAAGTGAGAAAGATTCCCCACATGGAACGCGAGGAAAGAATACAACTCGCGCAAGATCTCTGCGCCCGTATGATTGCCAACCATCCTGGCGACATCATACTGGGTGGCGTCTACGGCTCCACAGCGTGGGGTACGGATACCCGCTGGTCAGACCTTGAGGCGTATCCTGTCATGCCAGGAACGGGGTAACACTCAAGACGTTGGCTGTGCGGTGATCGAGGTTCTTTTCGAGATGAAGCAGGCCCTCTGCCTTTTGAACCAGCGTTGGGTTAACCACGACTACTACCAGGGGCTTGTAGATGCCTCCAGTTTTCCGAAGTTGCCCGAAGGATACTAAGACCTCGTGCCTGCGCTATGGTCCGCCTGCAATGTTGATGAGATTGTGCCGCTGGCGGAGACGCTAGTCCGCAACTTCTGGCGACTGCTGGCCAATGAGGGCATTGAGGTGAAAAACTATTGCGCTGTAGAGGTGATGGTGACCGGTGGGATGGGTCGCCGGGCCATTGGCTTCTTTGAGCAGTACGGCATTGAGGCCGTGACCGGCGCCTCGGGCACGGTGCGCTATGCCCTGGAACGCTACCTGGGTGGTGAGTTGCGAGGTGTCCAACCCTGTCGCGAGAGCATCGAGCACGCCCACGGAGAGCTTGCCCTGAGCTCTGTCGAAGGGTACGAGCAGGACGAGGCAGGCCGCCTACGCGAGGAAGCCGAGATGCTGCGTCGCCAACTGGACGAGGTGATGGCTCGGCTGGAGAAGCTGGATTCGTCTTGAGGATGTAAACGGTGCGCCTTGACCATTTTGGCCTCATCGCCCATTTCTACGACCGCGTGTTCCACTTCCTGGGTCCGGAACGGCTCATGAAGCTGCTCCAGGTCCAGCCATCGGAGTGCATATTGGACATCGGCGGCGGCACGGGCCGTGTCTCCCAAACCTTCGGCGACGATTACGTGGTGATCGTTTGCGACCCCTCCTGGAGAATGTTGAGGGAGGCTCGCCAGAAACAGATGATCGTCTGCTGTGGCCTGGCCGAGCACCTCCCTTTTGCCGATGGGGCTTTCGACCGCATCGTGATGGTGGACACCTTTCATCACCTTCGCGACCAGCATGCCGCCGCGAAGGAGACCTTGCGGGTGTTGCGTCCGGGTGGGCGATTGGTCGTTGAGGAGCCGGACATTCGTCTCCGAGTGGTTAAGTGGACTGCTTTAGGCGAGAGGCTGCTCCTTATGCGCAGCCGTTTCTACTCCATCGCTGACCTGGTCCGCGTTTTCAAGGAGGCCGGCGCCAGAATCGTGGCCATGGAGGAAGAGGACGACCCCAATGTGCGCTTGGCTGTAGAAAGAATGGAGGCGGTGATCAATGGTGGGAAACAAGCATGAGGTAGTCCGTCAGGCCGGCGATTTGATGAGGGGAGGCTATCACTGAGCCGAGGCGATCATGCTCGCCGTGGGTGGGCACGTCTTGGGCGACCTCGACCCTCGCATGGTGAGGATGACCACCGGCTTCGCTGGTGGCGTAGGGGGAAGCAAGCAAGAAATGTGCGGGGCGCTCAGCGCCGGAGTGATGATCATCGGGGCACTGCACGGGCGTAACAGCCTGGCGGAGGACGATGGGCCAGCCCGCCAGTTGGCCACCCGCTACCGCGAGCGCTTCGCCGCTGAGCTGGGCACTACTCACTGTGGTACACTGTATGACCAGGTTCATGCTCCAGGCGGACCTGGCTCATGCTCCTCGGTGGTTGAGTACGCCGCATCCATGCTGCTGGAGTTGCTGGCTGAATAGTGGCCCTCTTTCCGCCACTATTCAGCCGCTGAGATGAACCCTTGCTCAGCTAGATAGGCTATATAGCTTGAAGTATGCTCTCGGCAATCTGAACATCTTCTCGGGCGTCGTTTTCTTCGATGCTCAGGTCGAATTCGTAATCGCCGGTCTGCCTCTCGCGGAATAGTCGGCTGATGAGCTTGCTGAAATCTTTCGGAAAAACGCCTGTTTTAACAAACTGCCGGTTGAAGGCGCCGATGGCTCCGCTGTGTTTGGAGAAGGCCAGGTGCTTGGTCAGCAGAACAGCTTCCACCGCGTAAAAAGCAGCGTAGTAAGCGCGGGATGATGCAAAATCATAGTCCCCTTCCTCGATGTGTCGTTTAGCGGCTGAAAGGGAGCGAGAAGCTTTCTGAACCATCCGTTGCAATTGTTCTTTTAGCTCTTCGCGCTCGTCCATAAAGTGGTCCCTTCTTTCTTTGCGGATATTCATCAGGAAGGGCTCGTAGATTCGCTCGTGGTGTTTTTTCTCCGATATGGGAAATATTGAAAGCACGATATTATATCGGTAAAGGACTTCTCCTGCCACTTCATCAATGGCGTCTTTCACTGCAGGGGAGACTCCGTCCAAGATCACCAGGCAATCGTAGTCAGAGTCGGGAACATCGTCTCCGCGAGCCCTGGAACCGAAGAGGATAACTTGTTTGAGACGAGCACCTAATCGCTTTCTTATCTCTTGCAGAAAATAGTCTGTTACTTCTGTGTTCTGTTTCATGATTGCTTTCTCCTGCTCTCAAACACGTGAGGCCTCCCTGCGTTGGAATTATACCACAGGGTCGGAAAACCACAAACTGGCTTTAGTTTGCTTGTTATTTCTCATCCCGGCGGTAAGCGGGTGTGCAGCCTTGCCCAAAGGCGGTGGGACAAAAGGGGATGTGGTGAATAAGTTGGTCTGCGTTTACGCCGGAGCCGGGGCGGTGCTGGCCAAGGATGTCGAGGTCGCCCTCGACAAGCTGGCGATGCTCTATCGCGAGGTCGGCGAGCAGGACATCAGGGGTGGCAGGCTGGAGGATTGCTCGCTGCTCATCGTCCCCGGCGGCTACACAGCGCGATACGTGGATGCCCTCGGCGAGGAGGGCTTCGAGCAAATCAGGGAGTTCATCGCCGAGGGCGGTGGCTACATCGGCATTTGCGCCGGGGCCTATATCGCCGCCCGAAAGGTGGAGGTGCCAGGCCGGCCCTCAGGCCTGGGGATCATCGAGATCGAGAACGAGAGAAGGGCGGGAAGGGGTATCAGAACCATCACCATTGGCAGGTCTGAGCACCCGGTGGTCAAAGGCTATGCGGGGAAAGTGGACATCTGGTATCAGAACGGGCCGATGATGAGAGCGGGTGCGGGCGTGGAGACGCTGGCTGTCTACGAAGAGGGAGCTGCCGCCCTCATCTGTGCAACCTACGGCCAGGGCAGGGTGGTCATCTTCAGCCCCCATCCGGAGGGGAGCCTGGAGGGAGGAGTTGACCCGGAGAAAGCCGAGACGTTGAAGCTGCTGGAGAATGCCATCGCCTTCGCCTCCGAGTCGGAAGGTTGGCAATGAAGATAGCGGTGGTTTACGACCAAATGGATGAGGTCGAGGCGGCCTTTCTTGAGACGAGGCTGGGAAAAGCCGAGGATATGCCAATAGAGTCAAACTCTGTTGACCTGGTGATCACCCAATCCTCGCTTCACGAGTGGG
This sequence comes from uncultured Anaerolineae bacterium, assembly GCA_964446635.1. Classification (GTDB taxonomy): domain Bacteria; phylum Chloroflexota; class Anaerolineae; order VGOG01; family VGOG01; genus CAYUPJ01. The sequence goes on along the minus strand of CAYUPJ010000030.1, from coordinate 11,692 downwards.
AGAACCCACAGAAAGGCTTGTTGGAGATATTCCGGGTTTTGAAACCTGGCGGCAGCCTGATCCTCAAGGATTATAACCGGGCCTGGCTCTCCCAATGGAAGCGCAAACTGTTGGTATTCTTTCACCACCTGGACATGTTCAAATTCACTTTCGAGGAAGTCGCTGATCTATTGAGAGAGGCTGGCTTTGATGAGATTAAAGGCGAGTCGGGAGGGCTGCAATTGTTTGTGCAGGCGTCTAAACCATCAGGAGGCTAAGTGAACAATAGCAAAGCCATCCAGGTCTCCGGCCTCACCAAATACTACGACGACCTTTTGGCCGTGGACCATATCAGCTTCGAGGTACCCCAGGGCCAGGTCTTCGGCTTCCTGGGGCCCAACGGGGCAGGTAAGACGACCACCATCCGCATGCTGACCGGGCTGACTCGCCCCACGGAGGGAAGCGCCCACATCTTGGGCTACGACCTGGCCCAGGAGCTTACGCGCATCAAGAAATGCATCGGCGTGGTGCCCGAGACCTCCAACCTGTACGACGAGCTTTCGGCCTGGGGCAACCTGGTGTTCATGGGGCAGCTCTACGGCGTTCCCCGGCGGGAACGCGGCCAGCGGGCCGATGCGCTCCTGCGGCGCTTCCGCCTGTGGGAGAAGCGCAACACACCCTTTGGCAAGCTCTCCAAGGGGATGAAGCGCGCCCTGACGGTGGCGGCGGCCCTGGTTCACCGGCCCCGACTGGTCTTCCTGGACGAGCCAACCACCGGCCTGGACATCCTCTCTGCCCGCTCCCTACGGGCGCTGATCCGACAACTGCGTGAAGAGGGGGTGACGGTGTTTCTGACCACCCACTACCTGGAGGAGGCAGAGCGGCTGTGCGGCCAGGTAGCCCTCATCGTCAAGGGCCGCATCGTGGCCCTTGACACAGTAGAGGGGCTAAAGGCCCGAGTCCGGGGGCGGGCAATGGTGGAGGTCATTGTAGGACCAGGTGTGGAGGAAGGGGAAAACGGGCTCCTGCGCTTCGCTGCTGAAGACGTGCCGACGGCGTTGCGCCTGGCACTGGCCGAGGCCGAGCGCCAGGAGCGGCCGGTGTTGTCTGTGCGAACCGTGGAGCCCACTCTGGAGGAGGCCTTCATCGAGCTGACCGGCCTGAGCGCTGAGGTGATGCTGGTGGAGAAGGGAGGGCGATGATGATGTGGCGTGACGATCTGCGGGGCATTTTTTACATCGCCCTCAAGGACCTGCGGGCCTACTACCTCAAGCCGCCTAACATCAGTTGGGGTATCCTCTTCCCCTTCGCCCTCATCCTGGCCTTTGCCCTCCGCCAGCCGGGGGAGATGCGGGATCTGGCGCCGGGTCTCTTGGGAATGACCGTGCTCTTTGGCACCACCAGCATGGAAGCTATCGTCATCACCTTCGAGCGCCGCATCGGGGCGTTGGAGCGATTGCTACTGGCCCCGATATCGTTGCCGGCGCTGCTCTTGGGCAAGGTGCTGGGGGGCATGGTCTTCGGCTTGGTCACGACAGTGGCTATCCTTGCGGTATCCATGGTTGTACTTGGACTGTGGGGGATCAACTGGCCTCTCCTGATCCTGGCTCTCGTCCTCTCGGCAGCGACCTTTTCGGCCCTGGGGGCCTTCGTCTCGGTGACAGTACGGGAGGTTTTCGAGGCCCAGACCCTGGCTAACTTCATTCGTTTCCCCATGGTCTTCCTTTGCGGCGTCTTCGTCCCCCTTGCGGCCATGCCACCGGGGTTGCGGCTAGTGGCTCGCTGCCTGCCGCTGACCTACACGGTGGAGGCACTACGAGGGGCTCTGGCTGGAGCTACCTTTTGGACCGCGGGAGTGAATCTGCTGACTCTGGGCGGATTTGCAGTAGCCCTGTTCGCTCTGGCGACTAAGATGCTGACGGCACGCCTCGACTAGAGAGGTGTGCAGAAGGCCGCTGTTGTTGAAGTTTTCTTGAGAGGAGGCGAAATGTCTGACGGTATACTGAAAGTGGCTACCTACAACGCCAATTCCATCCGGTCCCGCCTGGAACTGGTGCTGGACTGGCTGGGCCGAGAGACTCCAGACATCCTAGGCCTGCAGGAGACCAAGGTGCAGGACAAGGACTTTCCGGCAGAGCCGTTTCGGGAGGCGGGCTACCACATAGTCTTCCGGGGACAGAAAGCTTACGCGGGCGTGGCCATCATCAGCCGGGAGGAGCCCCAGGAGGTCGCTTTCGGCCTGGACGATGACAAGGAGCCGGACGAGGCGCGCCTGATCCGGGCGGTGGTCCGAGGCGTCCCGGTGGTCAACACCTACGTCCCCCAGGGGCGCTCCCCGGATTCGGAGCATTTCCAGTACAAGCTGGAGTGGCTGGCCCGACTGCGGGCCTTCTTTGAGCGCTACTACTCGCCCGATGAGCCGCTCCTATGGATGGGTGATTTCAACGTGGCCCCCGAGCCTATAGACGTGTACGATCCCAAGAGGCTGAAGGATAACGTGGACTTTCATCCTGAGGCCCGCGCGGCCCTGGAGCGGGTGCGGGAGTGGGGCTTCGTGGATGTCTTCCGGCTGCACCACCCGGATGAGCCAGGGCAGTACACCTTCTGGGATTACCGGGTGCAGGGTGTGCTAGAGCGCGGGATCGGCTGGCGGGTGGACCACATCTGGGCCACTGAGCCGCTGGCTCGCAAGTCCACCGGGGCCTGGATTGATGTGGAGGCTAGGCAGGCGGAACGTCCCTCGGACCACACCTTCCTGGTGGCCGAGTTCGCGCGAGCTTGAATTCGTAGGCGGCAATTGCGTTTGCCCCAATTGCGGTCACTAATTCACCTATCCCAACATCGGCCACCGCCTCATCGAGGCTGCTGATCAACGCGCTCATCGCCTCGGCCTGGCTACCCTGAGTCATGGCAGAGAAGCCGGCCTTCAGCCCTTTGGCCACCGCTCCCAGCGCGACGATGGCCGCCACGCCGATGGCAATACCCACCAGCGTCAGAATGGTGCGTCCTTTGCGGCGGAAGAGATTCTTGAAAACCATTTGCGCATCACCCGTGACTGAGCCCTGACTGCGTTTCCACTCTTACTTCCTGCCGATGAACAGTCCATATCCCATCTGCTGTATCACTTCCAATGGCGCATCAAACATCTCCTTGATGGATTGCCTGGCCGTCGGTTGCGTGAGATACAGGCGGAACAGCCGGCCCCAGGCTCTCACAGCCCACCGCCAACTGACCCACTGGATTCGATCCTTGACTTCCGTGCGGGGGTCAATCTGGTGGAGTCTCAGCACCCTGTCCCGCAACCCGGATTCCTCCCATAGCGCCTGCCAGGTCGCAGCGGTCAGAATATCTGTACCTAAACCTACTGAAGCTTGCGCCCGCGCGACGCGCTCGGGAGATGCCTCCTTGATCCAAAACGTCTCATTCAGCCCCACGTATCCCCCAGGCTTGGTCACTCGCACGCACTCTCGAATTGCCCGCCGCTTATCTTCTACGAATGCGAGCACGGATTCGCAGATGACGACGTCAAACCGGTCCGCTTCGAAGAGCAGTTCGAGCACATTGGCAGTCCGGAACTCGACCTTGTCCTCGACCCTCTCCTCTCTGGCGCGTCGTCGTGACCATTCGATCATCTTCTCCGAGATGTCCACGCCCACGACACGGCAACCGTACTTCCTGGCGATGTACGCGGGTCCGACGCCAATTCCACAGCCCACATTCAGAACCTCGCGGGCATCTTCGATGTGGCATAGCGCCAGGAGTTCGTTCGTCGCTGCAAACCCGCCATTGTGTTTGGTAATGCCAACGTAGGCTTGCATGTCGAGATAGCTCATGCCCAATTGAGCATTCTTTTCTATAGCCATAGACTTCTCTCCTTTTCTCTCACTGTTGTGAGCATGCCTAACCCTGGTATCAGCCGATACCCTACCCACCCCGTGTACTCCTCGTACCCTGCAAGTTCACCCTGCAATGTCCGGTCGTCCAGCACCGTGCGGGCGATGTAGAGCAGCGCCAAGATGTTCAACCATTTCGCGCCCTAGCAACTACCAGATGCCCGGCAGCAGCCGGTAGCGCACTTGTTGCGCGTATTCCCAGTAGCCATCAAGCTCCTCCTGCAGCGTCCTGTCCTCAAGCGCCGTGCGGGCGACTGTGACCACCGCCACCAGACTGCAGGGGATGAGCGCCCACAGCGAGCCCAGCATAATTGGTATTGTGAGGTAGGCCACAATCCCGGTGGTGTAAGACGGATGGCGCACGAACCGATATGGCCCATCGGTGACGACGGTTTGACCCCGGTCTTTCTGGATGCGCACCACGGCTGAGTAGTACCTGTTCACCGCCATGGCCCAGACACTTACAATGTAGCCCGGCACCATGATGGCCAGGGCAGCGAGTCTGAGGGCGAGGGAAATCTCTGGCGACCACCCGAAGCGTTCATCCAGCCCGGCCACGATCATCCAGGCCAGCGGGCCAACCAGGATCAGGAGAAAGACGATCAGTTTGTCCCAACCCTTGACGTCCTCCCGCTCGAGTGATTGGGCCCGTTCTGCTATCAAATCTGGGTTTGTGCGTATCACGATAATCCGGCTAATCAATGTAAAAGAAACAGCTACGCCGACATAGACCCAGGCCCACACCCAATTCAGGCGGCCCGCCGCGATGAACAAGACCATTGGCAGCAGCAACGCGAATGCGGCGAACCTGAGCCCTGCTTTCCAACCAACCGCCCTGATTACCTCAGATGCCCTTTTGGGTTGCTCAACATTGGTGTTCATTTGTCCCTCCTGTAAGATGTTCTATAGGTTTCCTCTCCACCCACTCCTGATGCAGCCCCACGTCACGGTCATAACTGCGTTTCCGCTCCTACTTCTTGCCGACGAACAGCCCATATCCCGCGTACTGAAACACTTCCGATGGCACATCGAACATCTCCTTGATGGACTGCCTGATTGCAGGATTCGTGATGTACAGACGCAGCGCCCGGCCCCAGGCTCTCAGAATCCACCACCAACCGATCCACTGTATTCGGCTCTTGACTTCCGTGCGGGAGTCAGTCTGGCAGATTCTCACCACCCGCTCCTGTAACCCGGATGCCTCCCAAAGCGCCTGCCAGGTCTCAATGGTCGGGATAAAAGGACCGAGTGCATCCTTAACCCGCGCAACCATCTCAGGAGACGGCTGCTTAATCCACAAGCCCTCGTTCAGACCAACGTAGCCGCCTGGCTTTGTCACCCGCACACATTCCCGAATCGCCCGCGCCTGGTCTTCTACAAATATAAGCACCGATTCGGCGAAGACAACGTCGAAGCGGTCTGCTTCGAAGGGCAAGTCCAACACGTCGGCTGTCCGGAACTCAACCTTGGCCTCGACCCGCTCCTCTCTGGCACGTCGTCGTGACCATTCAATCATCTTCTCCGAAATATCCACGCCCACCACATGGCAACCGTACTTCCTGGCGATGTAGGCGGATCCGACGCCTATCCCACAGCCTACATTCAGGACTTCCAGGACTTCGCGAGCATCCTCAATGTGGCATAGCGATAGGAGCTCGTTAGTTGCTTCAAAGCCGCCATTGTGTTTGGTGATGCCGACATAGGCCTGCATGTCGAGGAATTTTGTGTCCGATTGAGCATTCTTTTTGGTAGTCATAATCTTCTCTCCTCTTCTCTCACTACTGTGAGCACGCCTAACGACCTGTTGGGCGGCGTAGTGCATCTTTCATCTTGCTGTCTTTCCAAGCCGGTAGTGGAAAACGCCCATGATTTTGATCAACAGTGGAATAAATCGTACCCATTGAACACGAGCCAGACGCAGCTCAGGTTGAGCGAAGGGAAACCACTTGTCGAGCAGGCAGATGCCATCGCCCCATCTTTCGAGGTCTTTACCGCGTTTTATGGCCCAGTGACAACGGGCGCCGATTTTGGTGAGAGTGACCCTGCGGTTATTCGCCCAGACGAAGAACGGCGAAAAGGCGTCGAAGACCAGTTCCGCGCCCGGAAAACGCTCCTGCAACGCCAACACCAGTGACTTGACCTGTGCTTCTTCAAAGTACATAAACACACCCTCGGCCAGAAAGAGAAACGGGCGCTGGCGATGGACGCTCAGCGTGTCTAGCCACGCGCTGTCGAGCACCGAGCAACCCAGCAAATGATAGCGCGCCCTTTCGCCGCCGATGAATTTCCGGCGTAGTTCAATAACATCCGGCAGATCCAGGTCGTACCACTCTACCCGGCCATTATCCACACGCTCAAAGCGCGCATCGAGGCCGCAGCCAATATGGACCACAACCGCCTCCGGGTAGCGCGCCAGAAAATCCCGCGCGTAGCGGTCGAACTCTCGGTTGCGCAGGACAATAGCTACCCGAGTTTCCTCAGCAATTTTAGCCAGCTTGTTCCGCAGGAAATCCTGGTCCATCTGCCGGACCAGCGCCACGGCTTTCTCATCTTTGATCAGGGCGTCGGGACGCTGGCTTTCAATGGCGCGAATGTAGAGCATAATGAGCAGCGTTTCAGCCACGTCGCTCAGGCTTTGGGCAGTTACCTCAGACATGTTCATTCGCCTCAAAATCTAGCGTTATGCCCGCGGTTTCCCACACTCTGGATAATTACCACACCCCCGGCAGCATCCGATAGCGCGTCTGCTGCGCGTACTCCCGGTATCCCTCCAGTTCATTCTGCAATGTCCTATCCTCCAGCGCAGTACGGGCGACAAGGAGGAGCGCCGTCAGTCCGGCCGGAATGAGCGTCCACAGCGACCCCAGCAATAACGGCGTTCCGAGCTGGAACATGATACCTCCCACGTAACCCGGATGGCGCACGTACCGGTACGGCCCCCCGGTCACGACAGTGTGGCCGCGGTCCTTCTGGATGCGCACGACCAGCGAAAAATAGTTGTTGACCGCCATCGCCCAGGTCATCAGCCCCATTCCGGAGGCGAAGGCAACCAACCCGACAACCTGGAGCGCGAGCGGGACCTGCGCCGACCATCCGAGGCGCTTATCCAATCCGGCAACAACCAAGATCACTGTCGAACCTAACGGTCCGGTGAGCCTGGCAAAGACTCGGTCCCAGGCTTTGGCGTCTGCCTTGGGGTGAGTGCGTTCTCGCATCAACTCAGGACTGACGATGAGCAGGAGCAATGTGGCGTCTACCACCGAGATGCCGGTGTAGACCCAGGCCATCGGCCAATCCAGGCGACCCGCCGCGATAAACAGAATGGCACCCAGCCACAACCCGGCGAGGGCGCCCTTGAGCAACGCCCCCCAGAACTTGGCCTTTCGGCGAACTGGTGTAACAGACCGATTGCCGTTCACTGCACACCTCCGTTTCATGTGTTGCGGAGTGCGTGACCCTCACGGAACGCGCAACACCATTACCAAATCCCTGGCACCAGCCGATAGCGCACCTGCCGGGCATAGTCCGCGTACCCGTCGAGCTCACGCTGCAATGTCTTATCCTCCAGCGCCGTGCGGACGATGAAAGCCAGCGCCGACAGCGCCGCCGGGATCAGCGCCCACAGCGAGCCGAGCAGCAGCGAAACGGCAAACATCGTGACGATGTTGGCCGCATAACCCGGATGCCGCACGAACCGGTATGGTCCGCCGCTTGCGACGGCGTGAGCGCGCTCTTCCTGGATGCGCACCGTCTTGGCAAAGAACCGGTTCGAGGCCATCGCCCAGGTGAACACAGCCTGTGCCAGGATTGTGACGACCAACGCAGCCGCGTGGATCGCCAGTGCCAGTCTAGGCGACCAGCCGAAGCGCTCGTCCAGCCCGGCCACCAGAAAGATACCCGCCCCGCTGATGACGATGAGCACAACAGCCACCCGGTCCCAGCCTTTGGTGTTCTCAGCGACCCGTGAGCGTTCGGCGACCAGTTCCGGGGTGGTGGGCAAGATCACCAGCGCATTGATGATGAGTATGGCTGCGCCCACACCGACGTAGACCCAGGCCCATACCCAGCCCAGGTGGCCCGACGAAACGAACAGGATCACCGCCACGACCAGCAGGTTACCAAAGACCTGGAACAGCCGCTTCAAGACGCCAGCCGTGACGCTCGTTTTCTCGTTGGATTGATTGGTGTTGATGTTCATGGTGTTTTCCTTCAAGTACAGTTCGCCGACCGCGCTTAGCACCACGATCGTCGCTACCCACGCTCCTACTTCTTGCCGATGAACAACCCGTATCCCATCTGTTGCATCGTTTCAAGCGACGGCGCATTGAACATCTCTCTAATGAACTGCCTGGCCGCCGGATTCGTGAGATACAGGCGGAACAACCGGCCAAAACCTCTCAACGCCCACTTCCAACCGACCCACTGCATCCGATCCCTGATTTCGGCGCTGGTGGCAACCTGGTGAAGTCTCACCACCCGGTCCTGCAGCCCGGATTCCTCCCACAGTGGCTGCCAGGCTGCAGCGGTCGGAATAGCCGTACCGACGGAAGCACGCACCCGCGCCACCATCTCAGGCGATGGCTCCTTGATCCAGTACGCCTCGTTCAGCCCCACGTACCCCCCAGGCCGGGTCACGCGCACGCATTCCCGGATGGCCCGCGGCTTGTCTTCCACGAAGGCGAGCACGGATTCACAGAAGACGACGTCAAACCTGTCCGCGTCGAAGGGCAGGTCGAGCACATTGGCAACCCAGAACTCGACCTTGTCCTCGACCTTCTCCTCTTTCGCGCGCAGGCGCGACCATTCGATCATCTTCTCCAGAATGTCCACGCCCACGACATGGCAACCGTGCCTCTTGGCGATGTAGACAGAGCCAACGCCAATCCCGCAGCCGACGTTCAGCACCTCTCTGGCATCCTCAATGTGGCATAGCGAGAGGAGCTCGTTCGTCGCTGCAAACCCGCCGTTGTGTTTGGTAATGCCGACATAGGCCTGGAAGTCGAGATAGTTCAGGTTCAATTGAGTATTCGCTTCTGTAGCCATGACCTTCTCTCCTTTTCTCTCACCGCTTTACGCGCACCTAAGGCCTCATCCAGGCTGCCCGGCGGCTCAGGCTCTTCCGCAACCACTCTACGGGGCTCGGCAGGCAAGGCAAGCTACAATCTCCCGCGCACCAGGCGGGTCATCAAATGGGTAATCCTGGGATGATGCGGCCCTTCACCCGTTGCTTGTAATCCAGGTAGGACTGTCCTAGTGCGCGTTCCAAACTTTCTTCCTCGATCAGAACGAGGAATAAAAAGCCAGCCCACCATAGTGGAATCAGCGCGATGCCGATGATAGAGCGGAACACAATCGCGAGTCCGAGCGAGAATAGAATGTCGGCGAGGTAGATGGGATTTCTGACGATGCCATAGATGCCGGTGGTCTTGAGAACCATGTTTTCATCTGGGGCAGCCCACCATTTGACGGAAAAGGCAGGAACAGCAAAAACCAATGCGGCTGCGAGGATGATCCCACCGGCAATCCAATTCCAATTACCCATCTCAACCCGGGGTTGGTGACATAGAGGCAAAACGAGTATCACCCGGGCCAAATCGCAGATCATCACGATGGCAAAGCCGAGTAGAGCGTATCTTCTCAGCCTTGTTCCGCTTACCACGGCGGCACCTCCAAGAAGCCCGAACATGCCGATAAACGCCCAAAAAAAGGGTTTTGAAGAACGAACATCACACTCCTCCTCCTGTCGTCTCTCCGAGCCGGTAGTGGAAAATGCCCATGACTTTGGCTAACAGTGGAATATGACGCATCCATCGAACATGGGCTAGGCGCGGCTCAGGACGACTGAAGGGAAACCACTCATCCAGCAGGGTTATGCCGTCACCCCAACTCTCGAGGTCTTGGCCGCGGTTCAGTCCCCAGTGATAACGGGCGCCGATCTTGGTGCGACTGATGCGCAAGTTGTTCATCCGGACGAGGAACGGGGAAAATGCATCAATGACCAACTCTGCGCCCGGAAAATGATCCCGCAACGTCAACACCAGCGATTTGACCTGGGCTACTTCAAAGTACATCAAAACGCCCTCGGCCAGAAAGAGAAACGGGCGCGGACGATAGGCACTCACCACGTTCAGCCACGCGCTGTCGAGCACTGAACAGGCCAGTAAATGGTAGCGCGCCTCTTCACCGCCGATGTACTTGCGGCGCAGTTCGATCACTTCTGGCAAATCAAGGTCATACCACTCGACCTTGCCATCGTCCACGCGCTCAAAGCGCGAATCGAGGCCGCATCCAATGTGGACAACGACCGCCCCCGAGTTTCGGGCCAGAAAATCCCGCACGTAACGATCGAACTCTCGGTTACGCAGAACAAGCCCTACCTTATCTTCCTCATCCACCCTCATTTTCGCAACCCACGAGGAATCAGGGCGCATCTGCTCGATCAATGCGACGGCTTTGTCGTCTTTGATCAGGGCATCGGGGCGCTGCGATTCCAGGGCTCGAATGTAGAGCGGAAGGAGCAACGTTTCCGCCACGCCGCTCAGGTTGTGATTCGTCATCTCAGACATGTTCATCCTCCTTGAAAACAAAACCTGGTGTTATGCCTGCTGCACCAACGCACGCGGTTCGGCCGCAACGCGGAGCAAGCGGAGCATGTCGGCTACAACCGCTGGTAGGCAGCAGCCCTGTTGACCAGCGGGATTACCAGATACCCGGCAGCAAACGATAGCGCACCTTCTCGGCATACTCGGCGTAGCCTTCCAGTTCCTCGCGCAGGGTGCAGTCCTCGCGCGCCGTGCGGTAGACGTACAGCGCCACGATGATGAACGCCGGGATCAACGCCCACCAGGAACCGAGCGCCAGGGCCGCGCCAGGCCAGGCGACGACGGCCATCAGGTAGCCGGGATGGCGCACGAACTGATAGGGGCCGCTCGTGATGACGTGATGCCCGCGATCCTCCTGGATGCGCACCATGCGCGAAAAGAACGTGTTCACCGACATGGCCCACCAGCCTAGGGCGAGTCCGGCCACAAACAGGATCAGGCCGGCGATCTGCAGGCTCAGCGGGACGGCGTGAGGGCCACTGAAGCGGATGCCCAGCCCGCCGACGACGAAAAAGATGAAAAACAAAACGCCATAGACGCGGATCCAGACCTGATCCCACGACTTGACTCCCGGCCCCGGCTTACTCCGCTCCTTGACCAAGCCGGGGTCCTGCCCGCTGAAGACGATCCCAAACGCCAGCAGGAACGCAGAGTAGACGCCGAGCGAGACCCAGACCATGGGCGCGTCCACGCGCCCCGCCGGGACAAAGACCAGCGCTATCAACAACGCCGTCAGCCCGAGCCATTTCCAGAGGAACTTAAAGACCATTCCACACCTCCCTATGGGCTATCGCGGCCTGCAGGCGATATGCCCCAACTCGAAGAAGTTTCCGTCTCCATCACTATCAGAGGGATAAGCCGCCGCACGGTGTTGGCGAGTGCCCCTCCATCAACCCGCGAAGCGCGGAATGCGGCTCATCGAAGTCTTACCAATAGAATGCCTATTCCGAAATAACTATGTCAGCGTCACAGTTCCGATTGTCCCGTCCACCGTGAGCATCTGTCCATTCTGGATGCGGCGGGTTGCCACACCAGTGGCCATAACTGCCGGGATGCCATACTCGCGCGCCACGATTGAGCTGTGGCTTAGCGGCCCGCCGATGTCGGTGACCACAGCCGAAGCCATAGCAAAGAGCGGAGTCCAGGCGGGTGTGGTCGCCACAGCAACCAGCACATCACCAGGGTGCATTTGCCCAAAATCATCCGGGCCGCGCAGAA
>CAYUPJ010000029.1:0-28393 GCA_964446635.1 uncultured Anaerolineae bacterium | reverse complement strand
ACGCCTTGCTCCTGTCCGATGTAGCCGTCGAGAATCGCGTCTTGCCCGATTACCGTTATCTCATCGTAGACGAGGCCCACCACCTGGAGGCAAGCACCACCCACCAATTGAGCTTCGCCGTGCATCGGAGGGGGATGGAGTGGCTGCTGAATAGGTTGAGTCAGAACTTGGGTAAGGAGCAATCGGCTGGATTCCTGACCGAACTTTTTACCCGCTACCGGGGTAAGGTGCCCAAGGACATCGAAGGGGAGGTGGAGCGCCACATCAGCAGTTTGCACAGGGAGGTAGAGGCCGCCCGGCGTCTCCTTTACCAGTTCTTCAACAGACTGGAATCTTTCCTGGAGGAGCACAATCAAGACAGGGGGCCTTATGACCAAGCGATTCGCCTGACGGGGGGCATCCGCGTGCAGCCCGCTTGGGCCAACGTGGAAATCACCTGGGACGATCTAGGCCGCCATCTACTTCGTATCGGCGAGGGGCTCGAACGCCTGTCCAGCGGACTGTTGGGACTGGATCATTACGATGTTCCAGACCAGGAGGATCTGCTGCAGGAGTTGCTCAGCTACATCAAACGCGCGCGGGAGCTGTATGAGCAGATGAACGCCCTCATCGCCCGACCGTCACCTGCGGGCATCTATTGGGCCGAGGTTAGCGCCCAGGATGAAGAGGTCTCTCTGCACGCTGCTCCCCTCCATGTGGGGCCCTTGGTGCAAAAACACCTCTTCATGCCTAAGGAGTGCGTGGTTCTCACTTCGGCCACTCTGTGCACCGAGGGTGAGTTCGATTTCATCCGCGAGCGGCTGAGCGCCTGGGAGGCGGAGGAAGCCGCTGTCGGCTCTCCCTTCGACTATGCCAGCTCCACTCTTCTCTACCTGCCCATTGACATCCCCGAGCCCTATCAGCCCTATTACCAGAAGACGGTGGAGGAGACCCTCGTTGACCTCTGCCGGGCCACTCGTGGGCGGACCCTGGTGCTCTTCACCTCCTACAGCCAACTGCGTAACACTTCCAAGGCCATCGCGCGTCCCTTGGCGGAGGAGGAAATCGTGGTCTACACTCAGGGTGAGGGCGCCTCCCGCAGCCAGCTCCTGGAGAACTTCCGCACCACTCCTCGGGCTGTACTGTTGGGAACTCGCAGCTTCTGGGAGGGCATTGACGTGGTGGGCGAGGCCCTGAGTTGTTTGGTCATTGCCAGGCTGCCCTTCTCCGTGCCTAGCGACCCCATCTTCGCCACCCGCAGCGAGACTTTCGATGAGCCCTTCAGCCAGTACGCCCTGCCGGAGGCCATCCTGCGCCTTCGCCAGGGCTTCGGTCGGCTCATCAGGAGCAAGACCGACCGGGGCGTGGTAGTGATCCTGGACAAGCGCATCCAGACCAAATCCTACGGCCGGGCCTTTCTTGACTCCTTGCCAGCCTGCACCGTGCGGCAAGGCCCCCTGGCTGCGCTGCCTCGGATGGCTGCTCAGTGGATTGATGGTGAGGCGGCCTATCAGCAGAGCCTGTTCTGATTTGACAGCGATCAAAGGTGGGTTTATAATCCGTTGTACAGTATTTTGGCCGCGTAGGTCAGACACTGCAGAAGGTTCTTGTAGTCGTAGGGCTAAGATTATGCACATTGTATATCCAGGCAGAGAAAACTTCGGCCAGACGTTGAACGAGGCAGGTAATAATTCCTTCAACTTCATCGTGGTCGTCACCGCTGCGCTCAATCCGATCAACACCGATGGTCTTAAAGCATATCTGGATGAATGCGTGCGGGTGCTGAAGAATGGGGGATTGCTTTTTGTGCAGGGTCGCCCCGACTACTTGCCGGAGTTGGGCGTTTATCTTGATCGGCGTCTAGACTTCAAGTATTGGATTGCGATTGAGTCTGCCATGCGACACAGGGATAGGGGCTTGCCGTCAGTGCACGCCGCCGTCCTTCTGTTCACCAAAGGCAACGAGCGTTTCAATGTGAGGCGAATGCGCTTTCCCCATCAGTATTGTGCTTTCTGCAAGAGGACGCTTAAAGATTGGGGCGGCAAAGCGCATTTGATGCACCCTGATGGCTATGTAATCTCCGATGTGTGGAAAGACCTGCCATTGGCAAACAACTACACCCAAATCTCCGCCCCTGTCCTCGACACTATCCTGCAGATGTTGGATTTTGAGCTCCACGAAGCAAAGAAAGCCAACCTGTTTCAGCAAACCGGTATCCAGGTGTCTGCTAGCGAGGTTAAGGGCATCATTGGCCCTAAGGAAGACATCAGGGCCGACAGAGCTCTACTAGAACCAACCATACAGTATCGGTTGCCCGGTTTCCTGGAACCTGATGTGAGATACAGCGCTGTCGCCAATGAGGTGGGGGACAAGATGTTTAACGTCGTTCATCATGGCGACGCGGTGGAAATACTCAAACAGTATCCCGATAACTCCATAGACCTCGTTTTCGCCGACCCGCCGTACAATCTCGACAAGGCGTATCACGTCTACGATGATGAGCGAGCGGACAAAGAATACATAAAATGGTGCAACTCTTGGCTGAGGGAGTATGCGCGGATATTGAAACCCACCGGTTCACTGTACGTCTTGAATTTACCGCGGTGGACGATGTATCATGCAACGTTTCTCAATCAACACCTCTATTTTCAAAACTGGATTGTGTGGGACGCGCTCTCCGAACCCCGGGGCAAGGTGATGCCTGCTCACTACGGCTTGTTATTCTACACCAAGCACCCAACGGACTTTACTTTCAACTACAATGAGCTAGGTCAGTTGGATGCCCGTTACTACTGTCTGCGAGCCTCGTGCATCCGCAAGCGCAAGGCGGCAGGCATTGATGACAAAATGCCACTCACCGACATCTGGTGGGATATTCATCGTATCAAGCATCAACGCGACCGAGACTATCATCCCTGCCAGTTGCCTGAGGCACTGATGGAGCGCATTATCCGCCTTTCCACAAACGAAGGTGACATTGTGCTCGATGCGCTCTGCGGGACCGGCACGACCCCTGTTGTTGCGGCCAAACTAGGAAGGCGCTACGTGGCGCTTGACATTGACGAGAACTATGTGTGGATAACGAGGGAGAAAATCGCCGAAGTGGAGTGCAAGGGGTACATAGAACGCGAGAGCATACGCAAGCCACAGCGAAAGTACTCCAAGAAAGAACTGCAATTGGCATTGCGTGATTTGGCAGCGGAATTAGGGCGTTTGCCAACGCCAGAAGATGTGCGAGAAATGAGCGAATATGACTTGGAAGTGTTCTTTGATACGTTTCCGACGTGGGGCAAAGCGTTGAAAGCAGCCAAGCTGCCTGCAACATCTGGATATGCTGGAAGCAATCGTGCTGCAGCATGTACCTGAGAGGTATTTCACATAGGTGAGGGGGGCGAAGGCAGGATATGATCACAGCTAATGATTTACGCCGAGGGACAACTTTTGAATGGGAGGGAGAACTCTATCGGGTGGTGGGGTATCAGCACTCCTACCTCGGACGGGGCAGCGCCAACGTGCGGGTCAAGATGCGCAACCTGCGCACGGGAGCGACGATTGACCGCACCTTCACGCCTGAGGACCGCATCAACGATGTCCGCCTGGAGTTGCGGGAAGTGCAGTACCTCTACCACGACGGGACCATCTACTACTTTATGGATACTGAGACCTACGAACAGCCGGCCCTCCCGGCCGAGATCCTGGGCGACGCCGTGGACTACTTGACCGAGAACATGACCTTGCAGATTTCCATCTATGAGGGCGAACCGATAGGCATCGTGCTGCCCATCACCGTGGAACTCGAGGTCATTGAGGCCCCGCCGGGCTTTGCCGGCGACACGGCCACCAGCGCTACCAAGCAGGTCACCCTGCAGACGGGCCTCAAGGTCACAGCACCTCTCTTTGTGGAGGAAGGCGACATCATCCGCGTAGACACCCGCACGGGTCAGTACCTCACTCGCCTCTGAAACCCCGGCGCGAGAATTCGGCCAAACATATAGCGGCCCCTTGCAACTCTTGCAAGGGGCCGCTGTATCTCTGCTCTTTCTAAGCTCTTTGCCAAAGCGGAATGGATCTCAGCAGGGGCTAATGGTCTAACTGTTCACCATCCAGGGCTGTCTGCAACTGCTCCTTGGCTTCCTTAAGCTCTATCCCTTTAGCTAGCGCCAACTCGCTGGCCAGGAAAGTCTGAGCTCGCCGATAGAGCTTGTTATCGGCCATGGTCAGTCCTTTTTGGTGATTGCGCCAGGACAAATTACGCACCACCTCTGTCACCTCGATGAGATCTCCGGTCTTCAGTTTCTCCTCTGCGCGCGCTTGTCGTTCCCTATGGTCGCTGGACAACATATCAGGAGTGGAGGTCAGCGTAGCCATAGCTCGTGAAATATCGCGTGTCCCTGATACTCGCCGCAAGCCTATCTTCTGGACATTATCAGTAGGAACCATCACTACGCCATCGCAAGCAACCAAGTCAATGATGTAGTAACGCCCACGCTCCTCCAAGAATTTCTTCTCTTCGATGTCTACTACTTTTCCAGCTCCATGATAAGGATGAACCACTTTATCGCCGATCTTAAACATAGAATTCACTCCTTGCTTGAGATTTCCTCCCTGCCGAAAACAAAAAGGATCACCTCCTGGCCTGGGCACATTTGATACAGAGAGTAGTGTGGGGGAGCACTGCCAGGCGTTCGGCATCTATCTCCTGGCCACACACCTCGCATATTCCATAGCCTCCGTCTTGCATCTTGCGCAATGCGGCCCTGATGGACTTGGCTTTTGCTTCCAGGCTCTGTCGCAGAGCGAGATTAAACTCCCACTCGTAAATGGTTGGGCCTCCTTTGCCTATACCATAATCAGCCTTATCCTCTAGCTTTTTATTCAGTTGTTCGATTTCAGCCAGAGTCTCTTCCAACTCTTTCTCTAGTCTCTCTCGCTCCGGAGACATCTGAGTCATTACCTCGCTACTGGAATCTTACATTACCCGCTAGACTCCAATCGGTTCCCTTCAGACAAGAACTCGGCCATCCTACCTCGCCAAGACATCTCTAAGGCTTGGGGCCGAGTTCTCGTTAGTCTAACATCCTCCAAGGTCAACAGAACGACGTGAGGGTTCCGGATCTCACACCGTCCTACCGCGTGCCGCTTTCGCGTAAGCTAATAAACCTTATCAGAGATTCTTAGTTTGATTAATTGAATTATACATGATTTGGAAACATTTGTCAAAGCTTGACAATCTCTGCCCTATCCTGTATAATCATGTTGAACGTGAAACCGGTGTGAGAAAACTTATCCCTCTTAGAGGACATACGGAGGCTAAGGCTTAGCTGGCCTAAATACGGATAATGAAGCACCTCTGGGAATCCAAAAGGCTGAACCAGCCTGTTTGGCAGCGAATCTTACGCTGACAAGTCAGGAGCGGTTTTTTTATGTAACTAGTGAACTGCCCTGCTAAGGTGTCATAAGCATACCATTCCAGCAAACGTCCGCCGTAAGGCAGCAAAAGGCTCGGCTACTATCCTCAATATGTTGTAGGGATAGGTTGATCGAGCCTTTTTTCGTGTGGGGAAGTAGACCTCACAGAAAAGCGTTGCCTTCGGATAGCTGCTGGTGGTGTACACTGGGACAAATATTCACAGAGGAAAGGGACGAGCTGTGGAACAATATCTAGCAGTAGCCCAGTTGGTTAGGGAAGAGCAAGTTGCTCCGCCCATGGGGGACTTATTCGAGGAAGAATACGACTACAAATATCCACGGCGTGGCGATATCCGCCAGGCTGTAGTGCTGTCCATCGAACCCGATCGGATGGTCGTAGATATCAGGGCTAAGCGGGACGGGATCGTTCCGGAGAGCGACCTCACGAGACTAGGGGAGCAAGAATTAAGCGCGATAGAGATTGGCGATGAGATAGCGGTTTGTGTGCTGACACCCCAGGATAGTGACGGCAATGTCGTTGTTTCTGTGAATCTAGCCCTGATCCATCGGGATTGGCAACGGGCCGAACAGCTCTTTGAGAGCGGTGAGATATGTGAGGGGAAGATAAGTCATTGCAACAAGGGGGGGGTAATCGTTCTCTTTGGCAGGATAAATGGATTCGTTCCAGCTTCGCAACTGGTCAATATGCCTCGTCATCTCTCCCATGAACGGAAAATGGAGAGATTATCTGAATTCATAGGGGAAACCCTGCCTCTGAAGGTCATCGAAGTGGATCGCCGCCGACGGCGCCTGATCTTCTCAGAGCGATTGGCCCAGCGCCAATGGCGTGAGTTGCAAAAGGAACAACTGATAAATGAGCTTTACGAAGGCGAGGTTCGACGGGGCGTCGTCAGCAGCCTGTGTCATTTCGGGGCCTTCGTTGACCTGGGAGGTGCTGATGGCCTGGTGCACATCTCCGAACTCGCCTGGCATAGAGTAAGCCATCCCCGCGAAGCGCTGAAGGTTGGTGATGGAGTTGAGGTCTATATTCTGCGCCTGGATTATGAAAAGAAGAGGATCGGCCTGAGCACCAAGCGCCTGCAGCCAGACCCCTGGACACTGATAGACGAGAAGTACCGGGTAGGACAACTTGTGCGAGGCACAGTCACCAACGTGGTTGATTTCGGAGCCTTTGCCCGCCTCGAGCCGGGGGTGGAGGGCCTGATCCACGTATCCGAGTTGGCCGAGGGCAACATTGGCCACTCTTCCAACGTGGTGAAAAAGGGTGATGAGCTGACCTTGCGCGTCATCAGCGTTAATGTCGAACGGCGGCGCATTGGCTTGAGCCTGCGCCAGGCGCCACCTCAAGAGGAGCTGGCCGAGGTCAAAGGGGAGTTGGAACCTGAGCTTATCTCCGGTCAGGAGATGGATGGCAAGGACCAAGAGCCCAGGAGCGGATCCTCAGAAGCGAGTTCTTGAGACACTGCTTCAACAAAGATATGCGGCTGGAGGCGGCATGATCGCAGGATCCGGTGTGACTCCGGGGCCGACGGTAACAGTCCGGATAGGAGAAGGTCCAAGATCCTCTTGAGAGGGTCAAGATGGCTCTGTGCTGCGGCTGAACGCGTGTGTGCCCCGAAGGTCAATGGCCTTCGGGGTTTTTGTTTAAAGACCTGGCAGGTTTGCGGTACCTGCCAGGTCTGGGAGGTGACACGGGGAGGTGAAAGTTGAATAAGACTAGAAATCATAGGAGGATAAGATGAACAAATTGCTGTTAGGTTTGGTTCTTTTATTTGCCCTGGGGGGCTGCGTCAGCTTGACGCCAACAGAGCCAACAGCCGCACTCCCATCGCCGATAGAAACGGAGATCACCCTGGCTATGGGGTTTATACCCAACGTCCAGTTCGCCCCCTTCTACGTGGCCGTGGAGCAGGGCTACTTTGCCGCCGAGAACATTGAGGTCGAGTTCGACTATGGCATGGAGACGGATCTGCTAAAGCTGGTGGGCGCTGGCGAGCTGCAGTTCGCCGTGGCCAGTGGGGATCAGGTCATCCTGGCCCGGGCGCAGGGGCTGCCAGTGGTCTACGTTCTAAACTGGTATCGCCGCTTCCCCGTGTGCGTGGTCTCCTTGAAGGAGAAAGGCATCAGTGAGGCAAAGGACTTGGTCGGCAAGAGGGTGGGGACACCAGCTACCGAAGGAGCCAGCTACATCGGCTGGCGGGCCCTCCTTCACGCTGAGGGGATTGACGAAGCTCAGGTCAACCTCCAGGTCATCGGCTACACCCAGGTGGCCAGCCTTACCGAAGGTCGGGTGGATGCCGCCGTGTGCTATGCCTTGAACGAGCCGGTACAACTGAGCCAGGGGGGGTACTCGATAGACGTGATCTACGTGGCCGATTACGCCAACCTGGTCTCCAACGGCCTCATCACCAACGAGCAGACCATCGCTGAGCGACCGGAGTTGGTCCAGGGGCTGGTCAGGGCTATGCTGCACGGGTTAAGATACACTATCGAGCACCCCGATGAGGCCTTTGCCATCTGCAAGAAACACGTGCCTGAGATAGCCGGAGAAAACGAAGCCCTGCAAAAAGCCGTCCTTGCCGAGTCCATCAAATTCTGGCAGGGCGATCAAATGGGCTATTCCGATCGCGCTGCCTGGGAGGAGTCCCAGCGCTTCATGCGCCAGATCGGACTCATTGACACCGAGGTGGACGTGGAGACCCTGTTCACCAACCGGTTCGTTGTTGAATCCCAATAGATCTCTATCCGCTACCCAAAGGAGTATAACGACTGGAAGGATTCAGTAACTTGTGGCCAACGGGGCCACGAATAAGGAAATCGCCTCTCATACCAATTGCCGTTTCAAAGACCACAAATGCGTGGGTAGCAGGCCAACCGCGTTGGCCGTCAAAACGAGGATAGCACCCCACTTTCCAGGCCCGCCCAATGCGATTGGACTTCTACCCAACTCGGAGAACATGGTTCTTGAATGGACAGTTGGTATCAGTTGTTCATCGCCGAGAACACGGTTAAGAACCCCCTGAAGCGTGTCTTCATCCTTTCCAGCCATCCACTGTTTAGCCAGGGCGTTGAAAGCCTGCTCCGTCAGGAGCCGGGGGTGGATATTGTGGGGCGGGAAACGGATGTAGACAACGCTATGGAGCGCATCAAGGAGCTTCAGCCGGACGTGGTCATCCTGGACAACGGTGATCCGACGCCGGAAGTAATGTGCATCTTGAGGGAGGGGGTGGGAACCAAGGTCATCGGATTGAATCTTCAGGACAACACCATGTGCATCTATCGCGGGGAGCAGCGGGTGGTGAAGGAAGTGAAGGACCTGGTGGAAGCCATCAAGCTGAGCTCGCTCTCGCCTGAGCCGGTGAGCTCTGAAGACCTGGCCAAGGTCGCGGAGCCCAATTGACGATTTGAGGAATTTATGGTATAATATTCCTGAGATATTCGGATGTCTCCAAAAACTACAAAAGGAGGGCAACAAAACGACAGAGGATAAGAAGTCTAGAGGCATGAACAGAGAGAATTCACTAAAAAAAGGAGGAAGAATCATGAGTACCGACGAGAAAGAACAGAAAAGAATAACGCGCAGGGACTTTGTCAAGGGGGCAGCCGTTGGCGCTGCCGGGGTAGCTGCCGCAGGCGTGTTGGCCAGTTGTGCGCAGGAAGCGACTCCATGTCCGCCGACACCGAGTGCAGCTCAGTGTACGGCCCCTTGGCTTCCCGAGAAGTGGGATATGGAAACTGACGTGTTAATAGTGGGTTCAGGAACAGGAGGCTTATCAGCGGGTGTAGAGGCGACCAAAGCTGGGGCAGGGGTTTTGATGTTGGAACAGTATAAGGCGCTTCGAGGTATGCTTGGAAGGATTAGTGCAGCCGGCACCAAGTGGCAAGAAGAAGCGGGTATCGAAGACTCTCCAGAATTGTTTTTTGAGGACATGATGCGGGCTGGGCAATACAAAAACGATCCTGAACTGGTACGGATAGTAACCGAGCAGTCTGCTGATGCCTTAAATTTTTTGGTAGACCTTGGAGCTGAATGCACCTCGGTGAAGTTGGGCGAAGGTACCTTGATTGCTAGGTCCCATATGGGCTTTCCGGAGAAAGGAGGCCCGGGGATGTTATCCGCTATTGAAAAAATGGGGGGAAAGCTCATGCTCAACACTCGCCTCACAGGGCTGTTCAGGGAAGGCTACCTGGAGGGGAGAGTGGTGGGAGGCAAGGCAGTCGGCGAAGACGGAAAAGAACTCACGATCAAAGCTAACAGGGCTATAATCATGGCCACAGGCAGATTTAGAGAGGATGAAAAGATGTTATTGGAACACTGGCCTTTACTGCCGAAAGAGTATATCAGAGCTGCGGTGCCTGGTGTATCCGGAGAATTTGGACATGGCCTTAGAGCAGGCATGGCAATTAACGCGAGCATGAGACATATGGATTTCATACAACTAGCTCCATATATATCCATGATCGAAGGTCTCACGGATATAACAAAGGCTCCACAGGAGGTCTGGGTCAATCTTAATGGGGTGAGGTTTACAAATGAAAGTGAGTTGCGAGGTAAGATGGCTGAGGATGTATTCAACCAACCAAAGAAAACATACTTCGTTATTCTGGATAGTAATCCTAAAATATTGGGGGTCTACGGAGCAGGTGTCGTAGAGACGGGTGATTTGGATAACTGGGTGAAAGCGGGCCATGTTATCAGAGCAAACACAATAGAAGAGTTGGCCAAAGGGTTAGAGAAGACTTACGGAGTACCCGCCGCTGCGGTAGTTAAAACGGTCGCTGATTACAATAAATACTGCGAGACAGGCGTAGATCTGGAATTCAAGAAACCCAAAGAAGCCCTTGTCAAGGTAGAGCTGCCCCCATTTTATGGCGGTCCTCCTTATACGTGTCAGATAGCGATGACGACTGGTGGGTTCACTACCAACGCTAAAGCCGAAGTACTAGACCCTGAAGGTGAGGTCATTCCTGGCTTATACGCAGCGGGCATGTGTTGTGGTGGCCACCACGGGCAGTACTCAGTTATGGGGAACTACCAAATGGATGCCTTGGTCTTCGGCCGTATCGCAGGCAAGAACGCTGCCGCTTTCGCACCCTAAGAATAGATTTGGGTGTGTTCAAAATGAGTTGAAACTTTGCTCGACATTCACCGGGAGAGCCTGCTTTTAGCAAGATATGACAGATCGGAGTGCTATTTGGCCTCAGAAACCAGCACTTCACTGACAAATTCAGGGCTGCATCCAGGGCACGACTATGTCACCAACTGGTTTTGAACACACCCAATAGATTTGCATCTTTGAGTGAGAGTAATAGGGGGTGCGGGTCGCTCGAATTGAAACTCTCACCCCCTATAAAAAAGTAGTAAAATTACAGAAAGGGGATAGGGAAATATGAGTAGAGCTAGGGTCTGGCTATTGCGCAGTTTGGTCATAGTCGGTGCTGGTTTGATGCTGTTATCATGGTTTCTGCCTTGGTGGGGTTGTAGGGTCCCTCCTGAATATTTTGTTAAGGATGTAGTCGTAATCCACCCCTGGGGTCTGGAACAAAATTTGGGGCCTTATGCTCAATATATATATGGGTCTGAAATGCCGGTCTGGTTCGCCCCGCTTGCGTGGATTTATCTAGGGATATGTATTGCCTTGTTGTTATTCAGTTTGTTGGCAAAGGAGAAAGCGGTTAGCTTAGGCAAGTTTAAGTTCTCACTGCCTCAGGTGCTTATTGGGGGTGTTGGCCTCTCATATATCGTTGTTGTCGTGATAGCTGTCATTGTTATTGCCATACGTGCCGGAGATTTCTTCGACACGCCACTGCAAGGGCACATTTTCATCGACTTAGGAGAGGCGGGGCTAGTGGTCGGCGCATGGACAAGCCTCCGGTTGGGCTACTGGCTGGCTTGTGCCGTTGGGCCTTTTTGTGTAGTTCTGGCCTTACTTCGTGATAAAATCATAGGCAAACCGAGTTAGAAAGAAGAAAAGGGTCGGGGGGGTCCCCCCCGACCCCTACTTTATCATGCTCTAACCACTGAGAAATGAGCCCGTCGGCTAAAACGGGCTCATTGTGTTTTCTTTGTCCTTGGAGCATTGTACGGGACATCAGCAAGCAGGAGGATGGCTATCGGCATGGGTGACCGAGAGAATGAGACCAAGACAGGTTTCAATTCACCTCTGACCCGACGAGCGTTTCTTGGATTGGCGGGGAAAGCGGCTATCGTAGTTGCCCTCGGTGGTTTCATTCGTTTCTTGGGGCGAAAAGACAGGTTCATCCGACCACCGGGAGCTTTACCGGAGGAGAAATTCCTTTCCCTTTGCATAAGGTGCCCGAAATGCCAAGAGGCCTGCCCCTGGGGATCTATTACTCCTGTACTCCTTACTGAAAGCGTTATCAGTGTTGGCACCCCTAGACTCCAGGGACACTGCAGCGGTTGCATGCTGTGTAACTGGGTTTGTCCTACGGGCGCTCTACCGTTATCTAAGGTTCTGTATAGCCCAGACAGATAAGGAAGAAGGTTATGACCAAGATAAGGATAGTTCGTATCGTGACGGCATCGCTAGTGATTCTAGTAGTCGTTTTGGGTGTTGTTGGTAAGCTTAGATATGGAGCTATCTGCTCTCTTGGTGCCTGGAGAATCTCATTCACTTGTCCTTTGGGATTCCTGGAGAGGTGCTTGGCCAGCAGGGAGCTGTTGCCTCAGTGGTGGTTTTCTGTGGCGTTGGTTGTGCTCTCCGTTATCCTGTTGGGTCGGGTCTTTTGCGACTGGGTCTGCCCCACGGTTGTTCTACGGCGCGTGTTCAGAGGCGAAGGAGGATTGAAATCTAAGCGGGAAGCTGCGCCAAAGGGGGCAATCTGGGCATCGTATTCTCGCTATGCTGTCCTGGGCGGGGTGTTGTTATCATCATTTCTGTTCGGATTCCCCGTTTTTTGTTTTGTTTGCCCTATCGGACTCTTTTTTGGCTGGCTTGTCGCTGTGATTAGACTCTTTTCCCCCCAGTCGCTAAGCCTGGAGCTGGTGCTCTTCCCGGTGTTGCTAGGGCTTGAACTATGGGTGTTAAAATCCTGGTGCCGTTCAATCTGCCCCCTGGGAGGCTTGCTGGGCATTATAGGTAGCCTCAACCGCTTTCTTCTTCCCACTGTCAGGAAAGATAAATGTCTTACTTCACAAGGCATAAATTGTCGGGTGTGCAAGAGAGTATGTCCTGAAGAGATTGACTTGGTCAATATCAGCAGTAATTTCTCTGTAAAGGACTGTACCAAGTGCCTGGAGTGCTATGAAAAGTGCCCAGCAAAAGCGATTAGAATCCGTCTTTTTTCCCCTTTTCACCGGAAAGGGAAAACAGCAGGCTCTATAATATTAAATGTGTAAGGGGGTAGTTGAAAGCACCCGCTGACCTCTGTAGTGTTTGGGTTAGAGTAACTCAAAAGTAAGGAGGTACAAACGGGTGCAATTCGTGAATGGTTACCGGTCATCTGCTGAGGGAGTCTTTGTCAGGGTGAGAGATGAATTTCTTCAACATAGGCACTGCTGAATTGATACTGATCTTCGTCAGTGCTCTGATCGTCGTCGGGCCGCGCCGATTGCCGGAAGTAGGCCGGAGCCTTGGCAAGATCATCAATGATCTACGCAAAATGTCACAAGAGTTCACCGCGCAGATGACGCAAGAGATGAACGCCCCCGCCAAAGAGAACGAGATTAAAGAAATCGTGGACCAAAACGTTTCTGAGAAAGCAGTCAACGGAGATCAGGGTTGATGGCTGAAGAGCTGAAAAACGTGCCGATGGAATTCACATCTATGGCCCCAGAACGCGACGTCGTCTTGACCATCGGCGTCTTCGACGGCGTTCACCTGGGGCATCGCCATCTGGCCCAACAAGTGATGCGCCGCGCCCAAGAGCTACGATGCCTCAGCGGGATCATCACTTTGCATCCCCACCCGCAGGCGGTGTTGAGACCGGGGAATGGCCCTCTCTATCTGGCTACCTTGGATGAGCGTCTGGCCTTGCTGCGCGAGCTGGGGCTGGACGTAGTGGCTACTCTGCCGTTCACGTTGGAGTTGGCCCGGCTGTCGGCCTCGGAGTTCATGGGCCTGGTGTGCCAGCACCTGCGCTTGCGCGAGCTGTGGGTGGGGCCTGATTTTGCCCTGGGCCACCGACGCGAGGGCACCGTGAGTCGCCTGAGCGAGATTGGCCAGGAGCTGGGCTATCAGGTGCACGTGGTATCGCCGCTGGTCCTAGGCGGCCAGACCGTGTCCAGCACCATGATCCGCTACCTGGTCTGGCAGGGCCAGGTAGAAGCGGCAGCCCGCCTGCTGGGGCGATGGCATCATGTGAGTGGGACAGTGGTGCCCGGCGATCAACGAGGTCGCCAGCTAGGCTTTCCTGCAGCGGAGTTGGTCGTTGATGATGGTGTGGTTCTGCCAGCCGGTGGCCTCTACGCCGCCTATGCCCGGCTGGGGGCCAGGCAATGGCCGGCCATGGCCTACGCGGGGCTCAGTTTTGCTGGCAGCGAGCGGCGGCTGGGGGTGCATACGCCAGAGTTGGCCGACGATCTGGACGGGCAATCGCTGCGGGTGGAGTTCGTTCGTCGCCTGCGGTCCGACGGGCGCTTCGCTTCAGCCGGAGCCTTGACCGCGCAATTGGACATCAACACGCCTACCGATTTTTGGAAATGTTCTCTCGATCTTCAACATTTCCTGGATTTGTCTTATTATCAAACCGTGCTATAATTAAAGTGGACCGCTGCTTCGACTGGCGGTGAATCCAGAGTTATTCCAGATCCGCAGTTCTTGAAGAGTTCGTTCAAGAACACAAATATCAAGAGAGAATTGCCGAAAGGAGGAAGATATGCTTCCGAAATTGGGGCCAGGCGAGCTGCTGATTATCTTTCTGATCGTCATTGTGATCTTTGGGGCCAGCCGCCTCCGCGATATCGGCGGCGCTGTGGGCGGAGCGATCCGCGATTTTCGCAGCGCTATGTCGGGCGCAGATGAAGAGCAAAGTGAGGGGGAAAAAGAGGAGAAGAAGGAGGCTTAAACACCGCTCGCGCCGTACAGCTCTTGCAGCGGAGTTACAAGGACCTGACCGGCGAGGACGTACCCGGAGCCGGCCTCCGCTAACCAACCCCTGGGTTGATGGACTCAGGCTCTCCAAATAAGTGGGCTGGGGCTCATGCTCCAGCCCACTTTCCTGTTCAGGTGCCAGGCACTTTCACCGGGGATTTCAAAGCAAAAGGTTTTCCAAATCGTCTTCGGCGTTGAGCCAGAGGGCTTTTTCCGGAAGTGCCTGGCACCTTTGAGATTGACACCAGGATGCTTTTATGCTATAGTCTCTTTGCGTAGAGGAACGAGGAGGATCACCAATGACCGCACTTAAGGCACGAAGCAAGTTCATCATAGGCGGAATCATAATAGTGATGGTGGTGGGCTATCTCATCGTCAGCAGCATCGGAGGCTCGACGGCCTATTACCTGACTGTTGAGGAAGTGAAGGCTCAGGGCTCCTCAGAACGCACCGTGAGGGTTGCTGGGACCGTCGCGGGAGAGTCCATCGAGTGGAACGCTCAAGAATTGCTGCTCAAGTTTAAGATCGCCGACGCTAGCGGGAGTCTGGCGGTGATCTACAACGGCCCCCGCCCCGACATGCTACGAGACGGGGCGGAAGCCGTAGTCGAGGGCAGATACACCAAAGAGGGATCATTCGAAGCCAACAACCTGCTCCTCAAGTGCCCCTCCAAATACGAAGAGGCAGCCACGGCCACCGCAGAGGCGCCGGCAAAGTGACTACCGTCCATCTTGTCATTGCGAGGCGCGCCGTTTGCGCCGAAGCAATCCCCTCCGGGCGTAGGAGATTGCTTCGCTTCGCTCGCAATGACAGGATGAGAGAACTCTTTTTATCCAGGAGGTAAGTTTTCATGACCAGTATTGGCTACGGCGCTTTGGCGCTGGCCTTGGTGATTTCTGTCTATACCGCAGGGGCCTCGATCTTGGGAGCCCGCCGCGGGTCCCCGAAACTGGCAGGGAGTGCCCAAAAGGGGGTTGTCGCTACAGCCGTGTTGGTCACTTTGGCCTCGGCCATCTTGCTCTATCTGCTGGTAACCCGCGATTTTCAGGTTCAATACGTGTACCAGCACGTCAGCACCTACCAACCAACCATCTATGCTCTCTCCGCTTTCTGGGCTGGACAAGAGGGCTCTCTCCTGCTCTGGCTGTGGCTGTTGACCATCTTCTCCCTCCTCATAAGCCTCCCCCCCCGCCCGGGGGGGAACGAGGGGGGGGAAAGGGGGGGGGGCTATGCCCTGGCCGTGTTGGCTTTTTGCCAGGCCTTCTTCGCCCTCCTGCTGGTCTTTACTTCCAACCCCTTCGCCACCTACCCTACCATACCCCCCGAGGGTTTCGGCCTGAACCCCTTGCTGGAAAACTTCTGGATGATCATCCACCCTCCCGTCGTGTTCATAGGCTACGCTGCCTACACTGTCCCCTTCGCCTTCGCCATCGCCGCCCTGGCCACGGGCAGGCTAGGTCAGGATTGGATCCGGGGCATCCGGCGCTGGAACCTCTTCGCCTGGCTCTTCCTGGGCTTAGGTATCCTCATGGGTGCTTGGTGGTCCTACCTGGAACTAGGCTGGGGAGGATACTGGGGCTGGGACCCGGTGGAGAATTCCTCCTTGATCCCCTGGCTGGTAGGCACGGCCCTGCTGCACTCGGCGGTGGCGCAGGAGCGGCGAGGGATGTTCAAAGCGTGGAACATCGTGCTAATCATCTTGACCTTCGTCCTCTGTATTTTCGCCACCTTCGTCACCCGGAGCGGCATCATCCAGTCGGTCCATGCCTTCGGTGAGTCGGTTATCGGCTACTACTTCCTGGCCTTCCTGGCTCTCGTCCTGGCCCTTTCCTTCGGCCTGATTCTCTACCGACGTAGAGCGCTGGCGAGCGAGGGGGAGCTGCAGTCGCTGCTTTCCCGTGAGGCCGGCTTTCTGCTCAATAACCTGCTCTTTGGCGGACTGGCCCTGGCGGTGCTGATCGGCACCGTCTTCCCCACCGTCAGCGAGATCGTGCGCGGCGCGCAGGTGGCCTTGGGGCCCCCCTTCTTCGAGCGCGTATCCGCCCCCCTGGCCCTGGCTCTGGTCGTCCTCATCGGCGTCTGTCCCCTGCTGGGCTGGCGACAGACTTCATCACGGCGACTCTTGCGAAGGCTGCTCTATCCTGGCATCATCGCCCTGGCTTTCGCGGTGGTGATCTTCGTTCTAAGAATCAGAGAGCCTTTTGCCCTGTTGTCCTTCACCGTCTGTGCCTTTGTGGCCAGTAACATCCTCTGGGAATTCCTGCGGGGCACCTTGGCTCGTCGTCGCTCCACGGGAGAGGGCTATCTGTTGGCCCTGGGACGGCTGATCGCCAAGAGCCGGAGGCGTTACGGCGGCTACCTTGTCCACCTGAGCATGGTCATCATCACCGTGGGGATTGTGGGCTCCTCCCTCTACCAGACCGAGTATCAGGTGACCTTGACTAAGGGCGAGCGAGTAGAGGTTAAAGATTACACTCTGGAGTACGAGAAGTTCGAGGCTCAGGCTACTTCAGCCAAGCATCGCTTCGCCGCCCTGCTGGGCGTTTATCGGGGTGACAGGAGGATAGCCACCCTGTTTCCGGAGAGGAACTTCCACTGGAACATCGAGCAGTGGGTGACAGAGGTGGCCATCCGCACCAGCCTCAAGGAGGATTTATACGTGATCCTGGCTGGAATGGCTGAGGATGGCTCGGCCACCTTCCAGATCCTGATCAATCCTCTGGTGGTGTGGCTCTGGATCGGCGGGGGGCTTCTGCTGCTGGGTACCACCGTCGCCATCTGGCCTGGGGACCAGTCAAGAAGCAGGAGGCAAGAGGCAGGAAGCAGGGGGCAAGAGGAGGGGGAGTGGGCAGGCGATGATTGAGGTGCGCGGCCTGGTGAAATCCTTCGGCGGCAAGGCGGCCTTGGATGGTGTTGACCTGGGCGTGGCCGAGGGGGAGTTCCTGACTCTGGTGGGCCCTAACGGGGCGGGCAAGACCACCCTCATCCGCATCCTGGCCACGCTGACCAGGCCCACGGGGGGCAGCGTGCGTGTAGCTGGCTACGATCTGGCTAAGCAGGGCAACGAGGTCCGCCAGCGCATTGGCCTGGTCTCCCACCAGACTCTGCTCTACGAGGACCTCTCGGCCGAGGAGAACCTGCGCTTCTACGGCCGCATGTACGAGGTGCCCGAACTGGAAGAGCGCATCACGGCCCTCCTCCAGCGCGTGGGCCTGGGGCATCGCTGCCACGACCTGGTGCGCACCTTCTCCCGTGGCATGCAACAGCGCCTGTCCATCGCCCGCGCCCTCCTGCACGATCCCGGTATCCTGCTGTTGGATGAGCCTTACACTGGTCTGGATCAGCAAGCCACGGAGGTGCTGAGGGAGGTGCTGGCCCCCCCTCTTTCCCCCCCAAAGCCTGCCCTGAGCAAAGCCTGCCCTGAGCTTTGCCGAAGGGTCGAAGGGTTGGGGGGGATGAAAGGGGGGGCGAGATCGCGCACTGTATTGATGACTACTCACAACCTGGAGCAGGGGCTGGAGCTTTGCGACCGAGCAGCCATCTTAGTCAACGGCCGCATCGTCTACCAGGCAAACAAAGGCAATCTAGATGTAGCCAACTTTCGGGAGGCATATAGCCGTTGCCTTCACGTTTCACGTTTCACGTCGGGGTGGGGCGATGAGCTTCCTGCGGAAGGTGCTGACCATCGTCCAGAAGGACTTGGCGGTCGAGCTGCGCACTAAGGAGATGCTCAGCTCGATGTTCGTCTTCGCCCTGCTGGTGATCGTGATCTTCAATTTCGCCTTCGAACTGCGGGTCGAGAATGTGCGAGAGGTGGCCCCTGGCGTCCTCTGGGTGACCTTCACCTTCGCGGGGATGTTGGGGCTGAACCGCTCTTTCGTCCTGGAGAAAGACAGAGGCTGCCTGGAGGGCCTGCTGCTATGCCCGGTGGATCGCAGTGCTATCTACTTTGGCAAGATGCTGGGTAACGTCATCTTCATGACGATGGTGGAGGCCATTATCCTCCCCATCTTCTCCGTCCTGTTCAACCTCTCCCTCTTCCACCCTGTCTTGATCCTGATCGTCGTCTTGGGCACGGTTGGCTTCGCCGTGGTAGGCACCCTCTTCTCAGCCATGGCCGTCCACACCCGGGCGCGGGAGGTGATGTTGCCCGTTCTGCTATTTCCCATCGTGGTGCCGGCCATGATCGCCGCCGTCAAAGCCACCGGCGGCATCCTTGGCGGCCAACTCTTCTCAGAGATAGCCCATTGGGTTAGGCTTCTCGTGGCCTTCGACGTGATATTCTTAGCCATATCCTTCATGACTTTTGATTACGTGGTGGAGGAGTAGCTCGCATTTCGCTCGGCCTGGATTGACAAATCCAGGCCAGATGCCGCCGGATCTGGCGCTTGTCCTGAGCTTGCCGAAGGGATCCAGCGGGAGCGGGATCAATAGGAGGTCTTTGTGATCGGCAAAAACCATCGCCTCAGCGATCTGCTCACCTGGGCCAGCGCTATCGTCATCATCGTGGCCCTTTTCCTGGTCTTCGTCTACGCCCCCACGGAGCGGATCATGGGCGACGTGCAGCGCATCTTCTACTTCCACGTATCCACAGCCTGGGTGGGCTTCTTCGCCTTCTTTGTCACCCTGATCTCCAGCGTGGCTTACCTGTGGAAGGGGGCGCGCAGGTGGGATATACTGGCCCTGTCCTCAGTGGAGGTGGGAGTGACCTTTATCACCATGACCATCGTCACCGGCTCCTTATGGGCCAAAGTGGCCTGGAACGTATGGTGGACTTGGGATCCCCGCCTCACCACCAGCACCATCCTGTGGTTGATCTACGTCTCTTACCTGATGCTTCGCAACGCCATTGACGAGGAGGCCCGCCGCGCCCGCTTCGCTGCCGTCTACGGCATCGTGGGCTTCGTCAGCGTGCCCATCACCTTCATGGCCATTCGCTGGTGGCGGACCATTCATCCGGTTATCTTCGAGAGCCAGGGCTTCAACTTGACCGCACCGATGCTGACCACGTTGCTCTTTTGCATAGGGGCTTTCACCCTGCTCTATTTCACCCTTCTCGTCCACCGCGTGCGTCTGGAGCAGTTAGCCGATATGGTCAGATGGTTACATGGTCAGATAATCAGATGATCGGATAGTTGGGAGAGACACCTGACCAAGGACCACCCGACCACCTGACCAACTTGGAGGTTATCGTCATGGGGAATCTAGCTTACCTTTTCGCCGCTTACGCCGTTTTCTGGGCGTTGACCTTTGCCTTTGTCTTCAACATGGCCCGACGGCAGAAGAGTTTACAAGGAGAGATCGAGTCGCTAAAACGCCAAATCCAAGGTTCAGAATCCAAAAACCTTTGAGTACTGTTAGGTTAGCTCACCTTCAACCGGACCGACATCGGCTGTGACACCTGCCATCCCGCGCCCCTCTACACCGACCAGCAGAAGCACGACGTGGGTACGGCTACTCCTGACGAGCGGATCGGCCTGGAGTTCGACACCCCCACCCTGCGCGGTTTTTACGATAACGCACCCTACTTCCACGACGGTAGCGCGCCCACCCTCTACGACGTGCTCACCACCCAAAACCTTGCGGACAAGCACGGCGTCACCTCGCACCTGGCAGAGCAGAAGCTACAGGATCTGGTGGCGTTCATGCTGGCACGGCCGATCAAGGAATAAAAAACCCTTGAGCACCAGTAGTGGGTAGTGAAGTTCGACTCCGATTGGGTTTGCAAAGTATGGCTGCAATGCTGTATAATTAGTAATCGCAACGTCTCGTGTCTAAGCGGGATAGACCCTTCGGGTTTCTAAAACCCGAAGGGGGTCAGGAGGTAGACTATGGCCTCTATCAAAGCAGGCGTGATCGGGCTGGGTTTAATCGGGCCGGCGCACGTGGAGGCGCTGCGCCGCTTGGGTGACGTGGAGGTGATCGCCGTCGCCGGCGCGCGGTCGGGCACAGCCAAGGCCAAAGCCGCCGAGTTGAGCATCCCCCGTGCCTACGGCAACTGGCGCGACCTGGTTGCCGACCCCGACGTGCAGGTCGTCCACAACTGCACGCCAAACTTCTTGCACTACCAGATCAACATGGCCGTCATCAGCGCCGGCAAGCCCATCGTCTCCGAGAAGCCGCTGGCCATGGACGCGCCGCAGGCAGTGGAGTTACTCCAGGCCGTGCAAGAAGCGGGCATCATCCACGCCGTGTGCTTCCACAACCGTATGTACCCTCTGACGCAGGAGATGAGGGCCCGTGTAGCGCGGGACGATATTGGCGAGGTGCGCCTCGTCCACGGAACGTATCTTCAGGACTGGCTGCTCTATGACACCGACTACAACTGGCGCATTGACCCGGCCCTGGGCGGCGCGGCGCGGACCATGGGTGACATCGGCTCCCACTGGTGCGATCTGGCCCAGTTCGTCAGCGGTCTGAAGATCACCGAAGTTTGCGCTGACCTGGTCACCTTCCTGCCGACGCGGCGCAAACCCAAAACCCACGTGGATGCCTTTGCTGGCGTTGGCCTTAAACCCGAGGACTACGACGAGGTCGAAGTAACCACCGAGGACTGCGGACTGATTCTGCTTCGCTTTGAGAAGGGTGCGCGCGGCGCATGTGTGCTCTCCCAGATGTGCGCCGGGCGCAAGAACCACCTGACGCTGGAGGTGAACGGCGGGAGCGGGAGCCTGGCGTGGAATCTGGAGCGTCCCAACGAACTTTGGCTGGGCCATCGCGACCGGCCCAACGAGCTATTGCCCAAAGACCCATCGCTGCTGGCCCCCGCCGCCCGGCCCTACGCCCACTACCCCGGCTTCCACAACGAAGGCTACCCCGACGCATTCAAGAACCTTTTCCAGGAAGTGTATGCCGCCGTGCGCGACGGAGGCAAAATGCCCAATGACCCCACCTGGCCGACCTTCGAGGCGGGCTATCAGGCCAACATAGTGGTAGACGCCATCTTGCAGTCCGCCAGAGAGCAAAAATGGGTTGCGGTAGAGTACTGATGCAGGCAAGAGGAGTTCGAGATGAAGCCGATGAAGATTGACTTTTCTAATAGCAACCGGGCCCGCGCGCTCTATGTGTCACAGGACACAGCCGCTAAGCAGATCATTGGCGCGCTGGATTTACCTCGTCCCCGTGCTCTGCTCGTCCTCAACGGCGGGACGGCCGAGATGGAGGCTGAGTTGCAAGCGCAATTGGGCCAGTTGCTGCAAGACGGTCTCGCCCGCATCGCCGCAGAAGGACAGATAACCCTGATCACCGGCGGCACCAATGATTGACTGAAGGAGGTTTGACAATGACTACACACGCAATGGCCATGGTCAAATGGAATGTGTTTCGGGCCGGCGGGGGCGGCGAGCCGTACACCCGCAGCTACTACTACGCCTCCAGGCAAAAGCGCCTGGTGAAGGTGGGCGATGGCGGGACGCTGTGGCTGGTGACCAGCCGTCGCAAGCCAGGGGAGGAGCGCCGCTATCACCTGGCCTACAAGCTGGTGGATTGTGTCGCTGCCCCACCTTGGGAGGAGAAGGCCGAGCAGTTCGGCCCCTACATGGTGCGCGCCAGGGATTGGGGTAGCTCTGTGCACTTTCCCTACAACGACGCCACCGATATGCTGCTCCGCCTGCGTTTTACCTCAGGCCAACCCCTCACCGACCGCTCGAAGATCGGACTGCGGCTGCTGAACATCCCTCAGCTCACGGCAGACGATATCGCTCTGATGGAGGCCTTCCAGCAGAAGGTCCTTTCGGAGCGCACCGTGTTTCTCAGCTACTCGCATCGCAACCGGCAAGTGGCTGCTCGCTTGGAGGACGAGCTTGAAGCACGCAACGTGCACATCTATCGTGATGCGACCTCGCTGCAGCCAGGGGAGGACTGGGAGTCGGCTCTGAGAAGGGCGGTGCGCAGCGCAGATTGCGTCATGGTGCTGGTCAGTCCGGCGGCAGTAGTCTCACACTGGGTGCGACAAGAGGTAAACTGGGCGAAGGGTGAGTTGGAGGCCGGCGGATTGGTAGAGCGGATCGTCCCCCTGATGCTACCCAGCGGTGGGTGGGACGATTTCTCCGAGCTACATCCCTTCCAGCGGGAGGACTATCCCCGCCGGCCGGATGCCGCCTTCTTTGACCGTCTGGCAGCGAAGTTGGCCGGCATCCCGCGCAGGCGAAGGTGAAAGGTGAAAGACAGAAAATGGGAGTGCGAATTGTCACCGATACCAGTTGCGATTTACCGCCAAGTCTTGAGAATGAACTCGAGGAGCTTGGCGTCGTCATCGTTCGCTTTCTGTTTCGCTTTGGGCTGGAAGAATGTGAGGATAAGACCATCCCCATGAAGGAATTCCTGGCCAGGGCTGAGAGCACCTGGCCAACCACCTCCGTTCCTTCATCAGGAGCTTTCGCCCAGGCTTTCCGTGAATGTGTGGAGGCTGGCCATCAAGTGGTTTGCATCACCATTACCGGCAACCACAGCGCAACCTACTCATCGGCGGTCCTGGCCAGTCAGGAATTCCTTCCTGGACAGGTTACGGTGGTGGACTCAAAGTCACTCTCCTTGCCTCAGGGTCTCATGGTCCTTGCCGCTGCCCGCGCCGCCCAAGAAGGGAAAAGCTCCCAGGCCGTCGTAGAAACCATCAAAGAGCTACAAGGACGCCTTCACCTTTTCATCACCCTGGACACCGTAGAATACCTGGTCAAGGGGGGCAGAGCCAGCAGACTGAGTGGAGTGGTGGCTGGGCTGCTGAAGATCAGGCCCATTCTGACCTTGCTGGATGGAGAACTGACGCTACTGGAAAAGCCACGCGGAAGAAAGGCAGCCAAACAGAAGTTGATAGAATTGGCAAAGGGTTGCTTTCCGGCTGAGACAGTAGGTGTCGCTCACATTGCCTGTGAAGAGGAGGCCAGGGAGCTGGTCTCGGAGATCTCTTTGCAAACTGGCTTCCCTGAAGAAAAGATCCTTCTGGCCGAAACGGGGATGGTCATAGCAACCCACGGGGGACCGGGAACTTTGGGGATAGTGGTTGTGTCACAGTAGGGACAGGCGATGGCGACTGGACACCTCACCTGCAACTCACTAGGCAAACCGTAGGGACGCTGTGCCCATGGGTGATCATGTTTTTATTTCCTACAGCCGCAAAGACCAAGCTTACGCCCGCAACCTGGAGAACGATCTGCGCAAGCGCGGCTTTGACGTGTGGCTCGACGATCGCATTGACTACGGCGATCGTTGGTGGCGGACGATTGTTCAGGCTATCCGCGTTAGCATTGCCTTTGTCGTCGTGATGACACCTGACTCGGAAGACTCAGAGTGGGTGGAGCGAGAGGTTATGTTGGCCCTAGACGAGGAGAAGCCGATCTTCCCGCTGTTGCTGCGCGGCAGGAATTTTCCTCTTTTCATCAACAGGCAATACGCCGACGTGACCGCCGGCCAGATGCCGCCGCAGGATTTCTATGATCGGCTGAGGCAGGTGTTGCACGCCCTGAACGTGCCCATCCCTGAGACTTCCGAAGTCTCCGAGACTTCGGAAGTCTCGCCGAGTCCGCCTGCTCGCCAGCCCTTCGAGCCGGAGATGATCCTCATCCCCGCCGGCCAGTTCCTCATGGGTAGCGATCCCAAGAAGGACAAAGACGCGCGCAAGGAGGAGCAGCCCCAACATCCCCTGTACCTGCCTGACTACTACCTGGTCAAGATGCCGGTGACCAACTCCCAATACGCCGCCTTTGTGCAGGCCACCAGTCACGACCAGCCGACGCACTGGAAGGGCGGAAACCCACCGAGAGACAAAGAGGATCATCCCGTGGTTTGGGTCACCTGGCATGATGCTATAGCCTACTGCCGCTGGCTGGCCGAGGTCACCGGCAAACCCTACCGCTTGCCCAGCGAGGCTGAATGGGAAAAGGGCGCGCGGGGCAGCGATGGACGCATATATCCCTGGGGCAACCAGTGGGATGCGAAACGATGTAACACTTCCGAGGGCGGCAAAGGCGGCATCACGCCGGTGGGGACCTATCCCCAGGGAGCCAGTCCCTACGGCTTGCTGGACATGGCCGGCAACGTGTGGGAGTGGACGCGGAGTTTGTGGGGAGAGGACTTTAGAGAGTCATCGTTCAAGTACCCCTATGATCCGGCCGACGGTCGTGAAGACTTGGGTGCACCGGACAGTGTCTGCCGGGTGTTGCGGGGCGGCTCGTGGTACAACGATCAGGGGTTCGCCCGCTGCGCCTACCGCTACTGGGACCCCCCAGACCACCCCCTTCAACTACTTCGGGTTTCGGGTGGCGGCTTCCCCCAGCTCTCCTTAGGCTGTTGATTTCTGGTTTCTGGATTGCTGAATTCTGAAGCGGGGGTCTGGGGGCGCAGCCCCCAGCCGCTCGTGCATGGGTGTAACATGATCCTTCGATTCATCATCTACGGAATGCTGGGCTGGTGCGGCGAGATCGTCTGGACGGCGACGAGGGAAAAGGTCAGCGGGCAGCAGCGAGGCTGGAAGCTTAGAGGCACTACCTATCTGTGGATGTTTCCCCTCTACGGCCTCATCGCGCCCCTGTATGAACCTGCCCACAACGCCCTCCGCGCCTGGCCTTGGGCGCTGCGAGGCGTGGTCTACATGTTGGGTTTCTGGGCCATGGAGTACCTGACGGGCTGGTTGCTGAAGCGCCTCATCGGTGTCTGCCCCTGGGACTACAGCCGTGCCCGTTGGCACGCGCACGGCTTCATCCGGCTGGACTATGGCCCCGCCTGGTTCCTGGTCGGACTGGGCTTGGAATCCATCCATGATTTGCTGGTGCAATTGACACCCGCCATCCAGCAGGCGCTGATTCGTTGAGATTGGAAGGAGGGAGAGTGATGCAACAAACAGCATTCAAGTACGAAGTGGAGGTGCAAGAGGGGGGAAAAGTGGAACTGAATGTTCCTCTGTCCAAGGGTGCGTGGGTTGCCGTGTTCGTTGTGGAAGAGCCCGAGGATGACTTTCGTGACTTGGTCTTGGCAGCCCAGAGCAGCCTCGACTTCTGGGATAACCCAATTGATGACGAGGTGTCGTGAAGAGATTCGGGCAGGTCAACGAGGCAACCTTTGACAGAATCCGCCAACTGCTCGGCGAGCTTGTGGCGAAGAAACCGTAGAGTAAGTTTGGTCCGTACACGGGCGTAGAGGATGGGGTATATGTCCAGTAGCCCCCACGTCCGTACTCTTCGCCACACAGCCGTCTTCACCTTCACCCTGCTGGCCATCGAATTCCTCGACGAGTTCGTGTTCGGGGCCTGTGAAGCGGCCTGGCCGCTGATCCGCACCGACCTGGGCCTGAACTATGCCCAGGTCGGCTTGTTGCTGGGCCTGCCCAGCCTGGTCAGCAGCCTCGTTGAGCCTTTCCTCGGCATCCTGGGGGATGTATGGAAACGCCGCGTCCTCGTGCTGGGGGGCGGGGTTGTGTTCGCCCTGGCATTGCTGCTCACGGCGCTGAGCCGAAATTTTCTGGCCTTGCTCATCTCGTTCATCCTCTTTTACCCAGCTTCAGGCGCGTTCGTCACCCTGTCGCAGGCGACGCTGATGGACACCGACCCCGCCCGCCACGAGCAGAACATGGCGCGCTGGACCTTGGCCGGCTCGCTGGGCGTGGTGGCCGGCCCCATCGCTCTGGGTGCGGCGGCGGCGCTGAACTGGGGCTGGCGCGGGCTGTTTTTTCTCTTCGCTGGATTGACGCTGATCCCGCTGGCGGTAGCGTACCGCTTTCGGTTCGCCATTGGGCAGCGGGAATCCGAGAAGGCCGACTTCAAAGCGGGCGTGGTGGGCGCCCTGCGGGCGCTGCGGCGGGGCGAGGTGCTGCGCTGGCTGACCCTGCTGCAGTTCTCCGACCTGATGCTGGACGTGCTGCTGGGCTTCCTGGCGCTGTACTTTGTGGACGTGGTGGGGGCGACGCCGGCCCAGGCGGGGGCGGCGGTGGCGGTGTGGACGGGGCTGGGGCTGCTGGGCAACCTGTTGCTCATCCCGCTCTTGGAGCGCGTGCGCGGCCTGCATTACCTGCGTTTAAGCGCGGTGGTGGAGCTATTGCTTTTCCCCACTTTCCTGCTGCTGCCGGGCTTCTGGGCCAAGCTGGTACTGGTCGGGCTGGTGGGCCTTTTCAACACGGGCTGGTACTCGATCCTTCAGGCGCAGTTGTACTCGGCCATGCCGGGGCAGAGCGGCACGGTGATGACGGTGGGGAACGTGTTCGGATTGGTGGGTGGGTTGATCCCGCTGGGATTGGGACTGGTGGCCGAGCGGTTTGACTTGCTGGTGACCATGTGGCTTTTGCTACTGGGACCGGTGGCATTGCTGGTTGGTATTCCGAAGAGCGATTTGACATAGAACGCATGTTCGTGTATAATTGTAACTCAGGAGGTGATGGATTATGACTTTGTCGGAGCGTCAGAAGCAGATCCTCGACTTCTTGGAGGTTTTCATCCGTCAGTCTGGGTATCCGCCCACCATCCGCGAGATAGGTGACGCGGTTGGCATCTCTTCGACATCGGTTGTCAATTACAATCTGGATGTCCTGGAGAAGAAGGGACATATCACACGGGATAAGATTGTCTCCCGGGGGATGAGATTGGTGGACAGCTCTGGATCGGGATCTCGCAGAGCCAAGGATGACGTCGTGAGTATCCCCTTGCTGGGCCGGATCGCCGCTGGTGAGCCCATCCCCATCCCCGGCAGCGATCTCCCTCCTTTTGGCTATGAGACCATCGAGCTGACTCGCAGCATCATCAAGGCAGACGAAGACATCTACGCCTTGCAGGTACGAGGAAACTCGATGGTTGATGCCCTGATCAACGACGGCGACATCGTGATCATGAAGCATCAGGAGGAGGCGGCGAACGGCGACCTGGTGGCTGTCTGGCTGAAGGACGAGGGGGAGACCACCCTGAAGCGCTTCTACCTGGAGGGGAGACAGGTGCGCTTACAGCCAGAAAACCCGACCATGGAACCGATCTACGTTCACCCGGCCAACGTGGTGATTCAAGGAAAGGTGGTTCTCGTAATCCGCCAACTGGATTGACATCCAAACCTTAAAATATTCGCCAAAACCCGTTTTGGGTCTTGACATAGAACGCATGTTCTGGTATAATATTGCTAGAACATGCGTTCTATTTTTTAGGGAAAGGAGCTGTGACCATGTTAAGCTTGAGCCGACGCCAAAGGGAGATGTATGATTTCATCGAAGCCTTCACCAACAGGAAGGGGTATCCTCCCACCCATGAGGAAATCCGCCAAAGCTTGAAGATGAGCACCAAGTCTCTGGTAAACCACCACCTGAAGGCCTTGGAAAGGAAGGGCCTGATCGAGCGAGAACCTGACACCTCGCGAGGGATCAGGCTCCTCAACGGTCTGCGGAGCTTCAAGGTGCCTCTGCTGGGGCACATCGCCGCCAGTGCGGAGCCCATCTCCTTCTCGGATGATCCCTACGAGGAGATCGAGCTGACTCCCGGCATCGTCAAGGAGCAGGAGGGTTTGTACGCTCTGCGGGTGAAAGGCGATTCCATGATGGATGCCCTGATCAACGATGGGGACATCGTGGTGATGAGGCATCAGAAGGTGGCCGAGACTGGCGAGATGGTGGCCGTGAGGCTGAAGGACAGGAACGAGACCACCCTGAAGAAGTTCTATCCCGAAGGCAGGCGGGTGCGGCTGCAGCCGGCCAATCCGAGAGTGGAGCCGATTTACGTCCATCCTGCCAACGTGGAGATCCAGGGCAAGGTGATGGCGGTGATCCGTCAGATGGCATGAGCCAAGTCAGAAACCAGGTTTTTGGCTCAGAAAACGTGACTTCTCACACCACAGAGAGCCCCAAAGCAACAGTGTGTCCACTCAGGCAGGGAAAAACCTGGTTTCTCCCAAAAGGATAGCGACGACTCAAGAAAGGGGTGTGAGCATGGGCAAATTGACGAACAAGATCTGCGGGCACCGCAGGGTGG
>CAYUPJ010000028.1:0-28674 GCA_964446635.1 uncultured Anaerolineae bacterium | reverse complement strand
ACAACGTGAATCCGACCAGGAACTTGAGGCGCAGGCTGATGAACCAGGTACGTCTCGCGGTCTGTCGCTCGCTCATTCAGCTCCCTCCTTGCTTCTGCGCTTCGTCATCAAAGACCACTTGCTCATTTTGATTCCTCCCGCTTGGATTGAGTGCACTCTAGCTCCACTACTTTCTCCTGCGAAGCTTCTAGCTCTTTGATTCATCGAGTGAGGTGCGTTTAGAAACGCACAGGAGGGTGCCTAAGACGCACGTCGTGCCTTTTTCATACGTTTCGGTTCAACTCGTAGGCGGCGCCGCGGTTGTGGCAACATTATAGCATCAGACCAGCACGGTGTCAACCCTGCTAGGGCGTGCGCAGCGAAAGCCAGGGTAGTACGCCGAGCGATTGACAGAGGAAAACGTGGTTTTGCCAAATGGCGATTTAGAAGGTATAATTATCCATGACCTTGAACTCCATGAAGGCGTGAAATGGCAATAGGTGAGCAGATGACATCGCAGGGCACAGAGTTTGAACAGCGGCTTGAGGAGCTATGCCAGAAGCTCTTGCGCGCCGATCCGGGTATCCAGGAGATCATCCAGTTTGGCTCCTCAGTCTACGCTCCGGATCTGGCTTTGGATCTCGACCTTCTGGTGACCACCACGGCCAGGAAAAAGGACGACGTCTACTGGGATGCCGTGGCTGATTGGCCGGTCAACGTGGACTTGCTGGTCCGCGAACCGGGTCAGCGGATTGGGGATTGGATCGCCTGGGGAGTTTGCGCCGCACACCGGGTACTTCGCGGCGATGGCGTGACACTAAGGGAGGCAAGGATGGCTATGGTTGTTCCAAGTTATAACGAAGCATATGAACGAGTGTTCGCTGCCGATGGATTTCTGGAGGATGCAGGCGATGCTCCCAATGAAATACGACGAGATGTCCTTCATCGCACCGCTTTCAATGCGCTATTCGACGCGGCACGGATGGCGGCTATGGCCTACCTGGTCATGGAAGAGACGCGATGGGGCGAACTGCGCAGGGCATTGCCGGCGCCCCATTCTGCGGAGTTCCGGCAGTTTGTGGACGTGCTTCACGTTGCCTACTTCTATCATGGCGACTACCCTCGCCAGGAGGTCGAGGCCGAGTTCCAAAGGTGGCGCCATCGGGTGAGCCGTTTTATTGAGACCCTGGAGCAGGAACAACGATCCGAGAGGTGATCACGATGCCTAAAGTAAAAAGTGCGTTGCACCTGGGAAATAATTCCGATATGGGAGGTGGAACATGAATTCGAGCCAACTGACTCAGACGGTCACCTGGCTGGATGAGGAGCGTCGGCGTGACAAGGCCGAGTTGGCCAAGCTGCAACAGCGAGTGGAAAGCCAGACGGCGGAGATCGCAGAGCAGGCCCGAAGCATACAGGAACTGGAGGGGAGGCTGGCACGCACCCAGGCCCATCTGACCAAATTCCCCCAACTGGAGAAGGCCCTCGACCAACTCAGAGCTGAACTCGTGCTGCTCGTAGAGGAAAAAGATGAGCGGCGTCGAAAGACCGATCTGGACGCGGAGCGGGTAAGACAATTGGAACGAGACAGCCAGGCCCGTGTTCTGGGGGAGATTAGGAAGGAGCTACAAAAACTGCCCCGCTACGAGGAGGAGCTACAAGTGCGAAAGGCGGAGGATCAGCGCCTGGGAGAGGTCCTCTTAAGCTTGCAGCAGCAGATCACCGACTTCGGTAGAGACCTCGAAAACCGAACCAGGAATTTGCCCTACCTCGAAGAGCAACCCCGACAGAATGCCAAACGGATAGCCGAGCTTCAGCAGGAGACACCGGAGCTGTTCAGGAGGACTGAGGCCCATTCCACAAAACTACAACTATTGGAGGAGTTGGTCAGGAAAAATGAACCCCGGATGGGGGAATTGGACTTACAGGCGGCCGAATTGAGGCGAGAGCAAAAGGAGTTCTTCGAATCCCTCAGGCTGGCTGAGCAACAGCGTGAGAGACAAATGAACGAGTGGGCCGAGCAGACGGAAGAGCAGCGCCAGAAGATGAAGGAGCACGAAGCTCAGATACGGCAATCTGCGGAGCAATATGAGAAAAACAAACAGGCTTTAGCGGACTTAGAGAGGTTCAAAGAGCGACTGAAGCAGGATCAGGCCGAGGTGGCGGAGCTACAGCGTTTGGCGGAGAAACGGCAAAAGGAACAACTGGAACAATGGCAAGCGGAGGATGAGAAGCGCTGGAAGAAGAATACGCTGATTTGGGAGCAGCACTGGCGCGCTCAGGAAAGATGGAACGAAGAGCGCGATGCACGCTTCCCGCCTTTGGAAGAGTTTGCCAAAGCCAACCGAGTGCAGATCACGGCCTTGTGGCAGACCTGGCAGGAATATGCCCGCCGCCAGATCGGTGAGATGCAGGAGCACATCGCGCAGGTGGAGGAAAAGGCCAAGGAGCTCCGCTAAATGCGAGTTATCGGCACAGCAGGACATGTAGACCACGGCAAATCGCGGCTGGTAGAAGCCCTGACAGGCATTGATCCCGATCGCCTCAAAGAAGAGAAAGAACGGGAGATGACCATTGACCTGGGCTTTGCCTGGCTCACCTTGCCCAGCGGGGAGTCGGTCGGCATCGTGGATATGCCCGGCCACCGGGATTTCATCGAGAACATGCTGGCTGGCGTGGGCGGCATTGATGCCGCGCTCTTCGTGGTGGCCGCCGATGAAGGAGTGATGCCTCAGACGCGCGAGCATCTGGCCATCCTGGACTTGCTGGGGGTGAGGAATGGCGTAGTAGCCTTGACCAAGACAGACTTGGTTGAGGATGAGGAATGGCTGGAGCTCGTTGAATTTGAGGTGATCGAGTTGCTAGAGGATACTGCCCTGGCCGACGCCCCCATGGTTCCTGTCTCAGTCAGGACAGGCCAGGGATTGCAAACCTTGCTGGAGGAATTGGACAGGCTACTGGAAAATGTGCCGTCCCGTAGCAACTTGGGCCGTCCCAGGCTTCCTATTGACCGCGTGTTCACCATCGCTGGTTTTGGCACTGTGGTAACGGGCACGCTAATTGATGGC
The DNA here is from genome assembly GCA_964446635.1 of uncultured Anaerolineae bacterium. Taxonomy (GTDB): domain Bacteria; phylum Chloroflexota; class Anaerolineae; order VGOG01; family VGOG01; genus CAYUPJ01. Next base: position 25,627 of record CAYUPJ010000028.1, on the reverse strand, counting down.
GATTTGCAGGTTGGGCAGGAGGTGGAGATTTTGCCCCAGGGGCTGAAGGCCAGGGTGCGGGGCCTGCAGACTCACCAAGAGAAGATCGAACGGGCTGTTCCTGGCAGTCGCGTGGCTGTTAATCTGACAGGGGTGAGCACAGATGAGGTGAAGCGGGGAGATGTGGTGACCATCCCAGGCTGGCTAAGCCCCACCACGCTAATAGACGTGCGCTTGCGTTACCTGGCCAGCGCTCCCCATCCCCTGCGGCACAATGCGTCGCTGAAGTTCTTCAGCGGTTCGGCGGAGGTCATGGCCAAGGCGCGGCTTCTGGACAGCGAAACTATCCCGCCGGGCGGAGAGGGCTGGTTACAGTTACGGCTGGCTGAGCCGTTGGCCCTGGTCAGGGGCGATCGTTTTATTGTCCGCCAGCCCTCGCCTGGTGTCACTGTAGGCGGCGGGCGGGTAGTTGATCCCTATCCCCGTCGGCGACACCGGCGTTTTCGTTCCGAGGTGATTGCCAGGCTGGCGACCTTAGCCCGTGGCAGCCCGGAGGAGATCCTCCTCCAGGCACTGGAAACCAGTCAGCCCTGCCAGATCCGAGAGCTGATAGAGCGCAGTGGCCTTGCTATGGAGGAAGCAGGCCAGGCTTTGCAGGAGTTATTGGACAGTGAGCAAGTCCTGATTCTCGACAGCAGGATCGAGAGAATACCCAATACCCAATATCTAATTGCCAGCAACCCGTACCTTGTTTCAGCGGTGGGCTGGGACAGGCTGTTGGACAAACTAGCCATGACCTTGCGAGACTATCACCAACGGTACCCTCTGCGCCAGGGCATGCCCCGTGAAGAACTCAAGAGCCAGTTGAGATTATCCACTAAGCTCTGGAATGAAATGATCAACAGGGCAGTGAGTGAAGGTAGACTGGTGGACGAAGAGGCCACCTTGCGCTTGCCAGAACATTGCGTGGAGTTCAGTGCTGACCAACAGCGCCAGGTACAAGAGTTATTGGCCGCCTTTAGAAAGGATTCCTACACCACACCATCGGTAGCTGACAGCGAGGCGATAGTAGGAACGGAGGTGTTGAACGCCTTAATTGAGCGGGGAAAGCTGGTTCAGGTCAGTGAAGACGTGTTATTCCTGAGAGAAACCTACGAGGAAATGGTTGGGCGAGTCATCGAGCACATCAGAGAGAGGGGCAGTATTACAGTGGCGCAGGTGCGCGACATGTTCGCGGCCAGTCGCAAGTATGCCCTGGCATTGATGGAACACCTGGACGAGCGCAAGGTGACAAAACGGGTGGGGGATGAGCGCGTCCTAAGATAGCGCACCCCGCGTGTAGTATCAGCCAAAAGCCTCCCCATGCTAATAATGTGGGAGGCTTTTTGTATGTCACGCTAATCGAGATCCTTGCGAGGGTGTTACGAACCTTAAAATTTTGGGCTTTGATTGATTTCGTCAAAGTACTAGGTATAGTACTCTAAATGTAAAGATACTCCAATATATAGTATCATTCAGTAGGAGGAATTGCGAATTGCCTTTGAATCAACCTTAAAATCCTGAAAGTGACTAGCCAAAAGCTTGAAATTGTTGTATAATATAGTGGTAGGAAGTGGGATACCGTGGGGAAGTGTGGTTGAGTCCAGCGACCTGGGCCACCAGGGGTGGAGATATAACCATGTTTTCGGGCGAACACGACCATACACTAGATGAGAAGGGGAGACTAACCATCCCGGCCAAGCTCCGTGCTGGGTTAGCCGAAGGATTCTTTATCACCAGAGGCATGGATGGTTGCCTTTTTGTCTTTCCTCCCAATGCATGGAAAATCATATCCGAGAAGGTGGCCAACCTTCCTCTTTCTGACCCCAGCGCTCGCCTATTCAGCCGTATGATATTCTCAGGCCTCGAATGTAAGCTGGATAGACAGGGACGGATTCTCCTGACACCCCCTCTGCGTGAGCACGCCAATATCGAAAGCGAAGTAGTTGTTATCGGTGTCAATTCCCGCCTGGAAATCTGGAGCAAGAAGCGCTGGCAAGAACAGACTGTCAAGATGGAGGATGAGAGCAGCTCGATCGGCGAGCAATTGACCAACTTCGGAATTTAGGATGGCAGGCATCCTGCTTCAATTATACCACAATTTTGCCCAAGACACAAGTTGCTGCTCGACAGACAAGGGGTGATAAGCTGGGCCATATTCCTGTTCTTTACCAAGAGGTCTTGGCTGGGCTTCGCATAAAGCCTGGCGGACGCTACATAGACGCCACAGTGGGGGGTGGGGGACACGCTCGCGGTATCCTGATGGCCTCTGCACCCGATGGCAAACTCCTGGGCATTGATGCCGATCCCATGGCCGTAACGTTGGCCGGTGAACAGTTGGCTGAATTCGAGCCCAGGGTCACTCTGGTCCAGGGTAGTTTTGCTGATCTAGAGGAGATTGCCTTGGGATATAGCTTCTGCCCCGTGGATGGCATCCTCCTCGATTTGGGCTTCTCGTCCATGCAGTTGGAGGCTGGAGGACGAGGTTTTTCCTTTCAACTGGACGGCCCGCTGGATATGCGCTTCGATCCCAGCCGGGAAACGACGGCAGCAGACCTGGTCAACACTTCGTCGGTGGAGGAATTGGCCCATATCTTGTCTCGATATGGCGAGGAACCCCAGGCGCGACGCATCGCGCGCGCTATCGTGGCTGAGCGCCATATCCATACCACGCGGGAGTTGGCTGCTCTGGTGGAGAAAGCGGTGGGCCGCCGCAGGAGGCTCCACCCGGCCACTCAGTGCTTCCAGGCGCTACGTATGGCGGTGAACGAGGAACTGGAATGTCTCGCGGAAGCCCTGCCCCAAGCGTTGAGGCTCTTGAGGCCCGGAGGGCGTCTGGCGATTATCTCCTTCCATTCCTTGGAGGATCGCCTGGTCAAGGAATTCTTTCGTAACGAAGCCCGGGATTGCCAGTGTCCGCCCGAAGCACCCATCTGCACCTGTGGCCACCGGGCTACCTTAGGAATAGCAACCAAGAAGCCCATCAGGCCCTCGGCCGAGGAGGTGGATGCCAATCCTCGCAGCCGAAGCGCCAGACTGCGGATCGCGTATCGCTTAGAGCAGAGAGAGATCGTTCATGATTGGTAGGCAAAAGCGTTCTTTGCATCTGGAGAGGGAAACTTGGCGGCTGGAAGCCAAGACAACAATTATCATTCTCTTGGTCCTAATCCTGTTTGGCCTGCTCAGTTGGCTCTGCGTGACCCAAGCCAGTAAGGTATCCACGGCCAGATACCGTATCTGGGAGGGAGAGATGGAGAAAGCTCGCCTGCAGCGGGAGAACGCCAAGTTGTTAGGTGAGGTCATGGAGATGGCCGATGTTTCTCGTCTCCAGAGCGTGGCGCTAGGATTGGGCTATGTTCCTGCTGTGGGGTTTCGGTATCTGGATGTGCCTGGTTACTCTAGCGCCCGCACTGAGCTGCGTCGAAGTGATAGCGTATCGAGGGACGAAGTGGCTGTAGTGCCCAGGCTGGAGGAAAACGCCCCTGTACCCCTCCCCCAGGAAGAACCAGAAGAACCAAAGGGCGAGTCCCTCGGTGTGTCGCGGTTGTGGGATAAGGTGATTTCCCAATTTGAAGACTGGGTGGGGAAGTGACGCTGATGATCGTCCGAGGCAAGACGGCTTCTCAGAGCGACGAAAGCGGGGCATCAAAGGAAAAGGCTTTCAGACGGCTTGTCTTTCTGATTGCCATCCTCATTGGTATTGTCCTGGTCATCACTGTTCGACTTTTCCGCTTGCAGGTCTTTCGTGGGGCTGCTGGTGATAAGCCCGTGATCTTCCAGGCGTCGAAAGTCCTTTATCAGCAAGGGTTGATCGTTGATCGTCGTGGCTACATCCTGGCTCTCACTACCTTTGATTACGACGTGTGCGCGGACCCAAGCTCGATAGAGAATGTCGAGGACGCTAAGGACATAGCGAGCCAGTTGTCGCCACTCCTGGGTCTACCGCCTGGCGAGCTTGTCCCAATCCTGGATCAGGAGAAGCCCTATGCTCTGCTGAAACCGCGGGTCTCGAAAGAGGTAGCCGACGCCATTGGCTCGTTAGGCTTAACAGGTATCTACACGGAGGCAAAGTTTCGACGGGAATATCCGGGGGGAAAGCTAGCTGCCCACGTTTTGGGCTTTGTTACCTATGAGTACACAGGTACCTATGGCGTGGAGGGGTACTATGAGCCTGTTCTGAAAGGCATTGACGTTATACCTGGGCAGATGATCGCCCTTCAGGACGAAATTCTACCTGGCATGTTTAGCCAACTGGTCCTGCCGCAAGATGGTCCCCAGCTAATCCTCACTCTCGACAGGAACATCCAGTACTTGGTGGAACAAGAGTTGGCTAAGGCGATAGACAAGTATGGCGCTGACAGCGGTACTGTCATCATCATGGATCCCAGGACGGGAGCTATCTTGGCTATGGCTAACTACCCCTCCTATGATCCCAATTTCTTCTACGAGGCTCAGGAGCTACACAACAATCCTGCGATCAGTGATCATTACGAGCCTGGGTCTGTCCTCAAGGTCATCACCATGGCTGCGGGCCTGGATGCAGGGGTCATCACCACCCAGAGCACTTTCTTCGACAGTGGCATTGTGGAAGTGGGGGGGTGCGTTATCCGGGACCCCGACCATCATGCCCATGGCACGGTGACCATGACAGACATCCTGGCTTACTCTCTCAACGTTGGTGTTGCCCATGTCAGCACTGCCTTAGGTGAAGAAAGGTTCTATACCTACTTGAGGCGTTTTGGCTTCGGAGTCCCGACCGGCGTAGATTTGTACGGTGAGGGGCCAGGGTCTGTCAAGGTGCCAGGCAGTAGGGAATGGACGAAGTGTGATCTGGCCACTAACGCCTTTGGGCAGGGGATCGCTGTGACCCCTTTGCAGATGATCACGGCGGTGGCGGCGGTGGCCAATCGTGGTTTACTAGTGAAGCCCTATGTAGTAGAGCGGATCGTTGATGACCAAGGCGTGATCGTTACCCAGCCCACCGCTGTAGGTCAGGTCGTCTCCCCCCAGACGGCCAAGCAAGTGACGGAGATGCTGGTGGAAGCCGTGGAGCGTGGGGCGGAGTTGGCTACTGTGCCGGGCTACGACATTGCCGGCAAGACCGGAACGGCTCAGATACCTGTTGAAGGCGGCTACGATCCAGAGTTGACCATTGCCTCATTCGTGGGCTACGCTCCGGCCGACGATCCCCGGTTCATCGCCTTGGTCAAAATAGACAAGCCCAGGGTGGCTGCAGAAGGTGCGGAAGTAGCAGCCCCTGTTTTCAGGGCCATCGCCGAGCGCCTGTTTGTCCTGCTAAATGTCTCGCCCGACAGCGTAAGGCTAGCGAGCAGATGATGCCATGCTGACCTTTGCCGATTTGGTGGAGGGCCTCACTGGCCAGAGGCCACCCAACCTGGAACAGAAGCTGTCTGATGTCGTCATAGACTCGCGCCAGGCATGCCCCGGCAGCCTGTTCGTGGCCCTAAAGGGCGAGCAGGAAGATGGCTACGACTTCGTGGCCGATGCCTTCCAGCGCGGGGCGATAGCGGCTATCGTAGAAAGGGTATTGGGTATTGGGTATTGGGTATTGGATGCTAGAACAATGCCCCTCCAATCTCCAATATCTAATATCCAATTTCCAGCCTGTTTCATCGTCGAGGACAGCTTGAAGGCCCTACAGCAAGTGGCTGCTCATTGGCGTAGCAATTTTACTCCTCGTGTGGTGGGCATCACCGGTAGCATAGGCAAGACCACTACCAAGGAGGTGATCTACGGCGTCCTTAGCCAGCGCTTTCGCACCCTGAGGAGCGAAGGCAACTACAACAGCGAGACTGGCTTGCCCTTAACGCTGTTGAAGCTCGAGCCGAGCCACCAGCGGGTGGTCCTGGAAATGGGCATGTACGACCTGGGGGAGATCGCCGAGTTGGCAGCTATCGCCCGCCCTCACATCGGCGTGGTTACCAACGTGGGTCCCACCCACCTGGAGCGGCTGGGCACCATCGAACGCATTGCCCAGGCCAAGACAGAGCTGGTGGAAGCTTTGCCCAGTGACGGCGTGGCCATCCTCAATGGCGATGACCCCTGGGTGCGCCAGATGGCAACCAAGACCCAGGCCGAGGTATTCTATTATGGCCTGGACAGAACCTGCGATCTCTGGGCCAACCACATCGAGAGTCAGGGCCTGGAGGGCATCCGTTTCCGCTTCCATCACGGCCCGGAGACGATCCACGCCAAGGTGCCGATGCTGGGGCGGCACAGCGTGCACACGGCTCTGGCCGCTGCTGCCGTGGGCTTGGTCGAAGGACAATCGTGGGAGGAGATCATAGATGGATTGCGAGGAGCGGCTCAACTACGGCTGTTGGTGGTGCCTGGCCTACAGGAGTCAACTATATTGGATGACACCTACAATGCCAGTCCCACTTCCATTATTGCAGCCCTCAGCTTGCTTGACGAGTTGGATGGACGGAAGATTGCCGTGTTGGGAGATATGCTGGAGCTGGGGGCCTTCGAGGAAGAGGGGCATCGAAAAGTGGGGCGACGGGCCATGGACGTGGTGGCCGTGCTCATCACGGTGGGAGAGCGAGGACGACTTATCGCTGAGGAAGCTCTGGCCTGCGGCATCGGAGAGGAAAAGGTATTCATAAGGGAGAACAACGAGGAAGCCCTCGCTTGCCTGCGCGAGATCATCGCTCCTGGCGACATCATCCTGGTAAAAGGCTCTCGCGGCATGAAGATGGAGGAAATAGTCCTTAGTCTATCAGTCCATGGTCCTAAGTCATAGTTGCTTTAGATCGTTGGACTTAGGACTAACTGACTAAGGACCAGAGGACTAACTTATGGCTTATGCATTAGCTTTGGGCGCCTTCTCCTTCCTGTTTGCTGTTATGTGGGGTAGACCACTGATTTCCTACCTGAGGCGCTACGACATCGGCAAGCAGATCCGGTTCGACGGGCCCAGTTCCCACCGGCCGAAAACGGGTACCCCGACCATGGGGGGGCTGATGATCGTGATACCCGTCTTTCTCATTATCTTAGCCGCGGGCTCCGCTGAACTATTGGCTGACACTTCTTTTGGTCAGGCACTGCTGGACAGGGTGGGCGTGGCGCGGGTGTTTTTCTTCGGCCGTTCCATTCTGGTGCCACTGGGGGTGATGCTTGGGTTCGGGCTGATGGGTGCCCTCGACGATTGGGCCGGGGCGCGAGGCCACCGTAACGGCGAGGGAATCCTGGGCCGTTGGAAGTTTGTCCTCCAGTTAGTACTGGCCACCATCGCGGCTCTCGTCCTTCACTTTGGCCCACCTGACCTGCACAGCGTAGCCATCCCAGGGGTGGCCGAGAAAATTGACATTGGGCTTTGGTGGTTGCCCATCGCCGTATTCTTCATCGTCGGTTACTCCAACGCCGTCAATTTGACCGATGGCTTGGATGGCTTAGCTGGCTCCATTGCTGCCATTTGTTTTCTTTGCTACGGCATCATCGCCTTCCTGCAGGATCAGGGCTGGTTGCTGGCTTTCTGTTTCACTATGGTGGGGACTGTCCTGGCCTTCCTGTGGTACAACGCTTATCCCGCCGATCTGTTCATGGGCGATGTGGGATCGGAGGCGCTGGGCGCGACCCTGGCCGTGGTAGCTATGATGACCGGCCAGTGGCTGCTTCTACCCATCATTGGGGCCGTCTTCGTGGCCGAAACGCTGTCGGTTATCCTGCAGGTGGCTTATTTCAAATTCACCAGGATCAGATATGGCCGGGGCCGGCGCATCTTCAAGATGACCCCTTTGCACCATCACTTTGAGCTCTTAGGCTGGTCCGAGACGCAGGTGACGCAAAGGTTCTGGTTAATGGCCATTCTGGCCGCCATGCTGGGTGTGGCCCTGGCGCTGTGGGGCAACCCGTCACCGGCATAATCAAGGGAGCAATGGAGCAAGGGAGCAAGGGAGCAAAATCCGTTGAATTCTATAGTCCGTTGTTCAAAGGTGGGCGAGTGACCATCATCGGACTGGCGCGGGAGGGGACGGCGCTGGCCAAGTTTCTGGCCCAGCGAGGGGCCGAGGTTACGGTCAGCGATCTTAGAAAGGAGGAGGAGCTACAGGATAACGTCGCCCAACTAGAAGGGTTACCCATCCACTTTGTGCTTGGTGGTCACCCAGGGGAGGTCTTGGACCAGACCGACATCCTTTTCCTGAGCCCCGGCGTTCCCAGGGATACGCCTATCGTCATCGCTGCTCAAGAGAAGGGTATCCCCATCAGCAGCGAGACCAATCTGTTCACTGAGCTATGTCCAGCGCCCATTATCGGCATCACCGGCTCCAGCGGCAAGACGACCACCGTGAGCCTGGTGGGCCAGATGCTGAGGGCCAGCGGCCTCCGCACCTGGGTAGGGGGGAACATTGGCCAGCCCCTCATCGGATACCTGGAGGAGATCGAACCCACCGACAAAGTAGTGATGGAGCTGTCGAGCTTCCAACTGGAGGTCATGGCGTGGAGTCCATCCATTGCCGCTATCCTAAACATCACCCCCAACCACCTGGATCGCCACCCCTCCATGGAAGCCTACATCAAGGCCAAGCTCAACCTCCTGCGCTTTCAGCAGCCAGGGGATGTAGCTGTCTTGGGCTATGACTTAATATCCAATATCCAATATCCAATATCCAATATCCAATATCCAATCCTGACTTTCAGCTTGAACGAGGAGGTGGAGCAAGGAGCATTTCTGCGAGACAGCCAGATCATCCTGAGACTGGGAGACACGGAACAGCGGATTTGCTCCGCAGATGAGATCAAGCTCTTGGGGCGACATAACTTAGAAAATGTCCTGGCTGCCTGCGCGATCGGTGCAGTTGGTGGAGCCTCTCAGCAGGCCATGGCCGATGTGGCCACTACTTTCGAGGGGGTGGAACACCGCCTGGAATTGGTGCGAGAGAGGGGCGGGGTACGCTATTACAATGATTCCATCGCTACCTCGCCAGAGCGCACCGTTGCTGCCTTGAGATCCTTCGATCAGCCCATTGTCCTCTTGGCCGGGGGGCGCGATAAGCATTTGCCCTGGGATGAGATGGTGCGTCTGACCCTGGAGAAGGTGAAACACCTGGTGCTCTTCGGGGAAGCGGCGCCGATTATTGAGCGAGCTGTGCAAGAAGCAAGAGACGAGATGCAGGATGCAAGATGCAAAATGCACAAGTGTACCACGTTAGAAGAGGCGGTCGAGGTGGCAGCCAGGGAAGCGCGAGCAGGCGATGTGGTGTTGCTCTCGCCTGGCGGCACCAGCTTTGATGCCTTCCGTGACTTTGCCGAGCGAGGTGAGCAGTTTCGCAAGCTCGTGAAGGCTCTCTGACCAACTTTTGGAGGGGAGGAAGAGATGGAACAAGCATACGGCAGAGGTTTCACCAGGAGAATTGATTACCCGTTGATCATCATCCTGGCCAGTTTGCTCCTCATCGGTCTGATGATGGTCTACAGCTCCAGCTTCGACTTTAGCTACCGAGTCTACGATCAACCGACCTACTTCTTCGGCAGGCAGATCATCTGGACTCTGGTGGGCATGGCCGGACTGATCGTGATGACGAGTGTAAACTACCACACTTGGCGACGCTTCTCCGTTCCCCTGATGGCTGGTGCTTTGTCCTTGCTGATCATCGTCCTTGTTGTGGGCGAAGAGACCTTTGGCTCGGTGCGCTTTCTATTTGGGGCCTCAGTACAGCCCAGCGAGCTATGCAAGCTGATCATCATTATCTACGTCGCCGACTGGCTTTCGTCCAAAGGGGAGAGACTCCGTGTGGTGACCTACGGTCTCGTTCCCTTTGCCATTCTCATCGGGGTGGTGGCGGGTCTCATCGTGCTGCAGCCCAACTTCAGCACTGCCATCCTGATCGTAATCACGGCCATGGCCATGTTCTTTATCGCCGGCGCCGATGTCCTTCAACTGGTCATCGGTCTCATCTTTGGCGGGGTTGCTTTTGGCTTCTTGATCTCTAGATCACAGCATGCCGTCGAAAGGCTCAAGGAGTTTATAGCCTCCATTCTTGGTGCCGGCAACATCCTGGATTATCATGTTCAGCAAAACCTGGCCGCGCTAGGGGCTGGGCGAATATTTGGTGTCGGGCCAGGCAACGGAGATTACAAGCTGGGTATCCTGCCCTTCGCCCACAATGATAGCATCTTTGCCGTGCTTGGTGAGGAGCTAGGACTGATTGGCTGCCTGCTGGTGGTGGGTCTCTTTGTAGCCCTGGCCTATCGGGGCTTCCAAATTGCGCTGGATGCTCCTGATGATTTTGGCACAGTGCTGGCGGCGGGCTTAACCTGCTGGCTGATCTTTCAGGCTTTGATTCATGTCGCTGTGACGACCAACATCATGCCTTTCACCGGCATACCCTTGCCCTTCATTAGCTACGGTGGCTCCTCTTTGGCTGTTTCCTTGACCGGTGTGGGCCTACTCTTGAGTATCTCCAGGGCTAGCGGGGAGGAGGAGGCGGAGGAGATTGCGCATTTTGATATCGGGCGGCGGGACGGGCGGCCACGTATATCCAATCATCGCCGTCGTTGAAAGATGGAAAATGGAAAGTGGAAAAGGGAAGATGGAATCCACCCTCCACCCTCCACTCTCCAACTTCCAACCCTTCGGCCAGGCTCAGGGCAGGCTTCCAACTTCCAACTTCTTATACGTGGGCAGCCGGGGAGGGGTGGAGGAAGGGATTGCTAGCCGAGAAGGGCTGCCCTTCACCGCCATCTCGACGGCGGGCTTGCGCGGCTTAGCCCCTTGGACTGGGGCCAGGAATTTCTTCAAAATGATGGCGGGCCTCGCGCAATCGTTACGCATCGTGCGCGATTTCTCTCCCGACGTGGTCCTGGTCACAGGGGGATACGTGTGTGCTCCCGTGGCGGCGGCCGCCTGGCTGTTTCGAGTGCCGCTCCTGGTATTACTGCCCGACTTGGAGCCGGGCCTGGCCGTCCGTGCCCTGAGCCGCCTGGCGACGCGGGTCTCTGTGTCCTTTCCAGAGGTGACAAAGCACTTTGCCGAGAGGAAGGTCGTAGCGGCAGGCTATCCCGTGCGGGCCGAATTCTTCGCCGCCGACAGGGTTGGGGCCAGGAAAGCCTTCGGATTGGAGGAGGGACTACACACTGTCACCATTTTCGGCGGTAGCCGCGGTGCTCACAGCATTAACCTGGCCTTGAGCCAGTGCCTGGAGCGCCTGCTAGAGGTCTGCCAGGTGATCCACATTTGCGGCCAGTTAGACGCCGAGCGAATGATGGAGCATAGAGCCCAATTGCCCGAGAGGCTGCGAAGTCGTTACCGAGTATATCTGTATTTGCATGACGAGATGCCTACTGCTCTGGCTGCGGCGGACCTGGCAGTAGCTCGGGCTGGGGCGGCGACTTTGGGGGAGTTCCCAGCGCTGGGCTTGCCTAGCATCTTGGTGCCCTACCCTTATGCTGGGCAGCATCAAGACCTTAACGCCGATTACCTGGCTAGCCGAGGCGCTGCGGTAAAGATTGCCGACGCCGAGTTGGGGGAGAAACTGCTGCCTACTATCTTGGAGCTCCTGGACGATGAGGAGACTCTGGCCGAGATGAGCGCACAGGCGCAGGCTTTGGCCAGGCCGGACGCAGCCCGGCGCATCACCGAGGAGCTCGAGCGACTGGGTAGGTCACGGTTGTTGCAAAGAGATCGAAGGTTATCGCCATGACGTTGACCAATATCCACGTTCTGTTGGCCATTGGGGTTGTGTTTGGTCTCATTGGCTTTCTGCGGGGTGTGGCGCGAGAAGTCATCACCGCCATAGGCATTATCATTGCCTATGCGTTCATCAGGTGGGGCGAATCGTTCCTCGTGCGTTGGACAAACAAGTTTCACAAGTTGGCCGTTTTCGCTGCTAAAGGCGGGCTGGCAGCCAATGACCCTACTGCCATCTGGCCGCAAGTGGCGAATCTTCCTCCCTTCATCGAAACGGATGGCGAGAAACTGATCTTTAGGTTGGTTGTCTTTGTCTCTTTGGTTATTTTAGCCTACGTCGTAGGCAATAGAGTCCTTTCGTCCCGTACGGATACTGTTGGCCCTTTGGCAATCTATCCTGGGCTATCTCTCCTATCGAGATTTCTGGGGCTGGCGACAGGGTTGATAGAAGGCTATTTGATCGCCTACTTCGTGCTCCCTGAGGTCTTTCCCAAGGCGGAGACGGTCATTAAGTTGCCCACTGGGCCTGTTGCTGGATTTCTAAACCAAAACGTGGCCTTGGTGTTTGTTGGGTTCGTCATCGTACTGATCGTCTTCGGTTTGCGGAGCGCGTCCCTGAAGAAGTAGGAGGTTGTACAGTTGGAGCCGATAGAGGTATTATGGATCGTCTTGGTCCTTTTATTCGGGGCTATCGGCCTGGTGCGAGGCTTTCTTAAGGAACTGGGGGTTACCACCACTGTCTGCGTGGCCATGTACGTCATCTCCCAATGGCTGGAGAAGCGCGGAGTAACGGATATGGCGCTGGGCAAGGCCGTCGAGGTGGCCCCGGGTGCTTTCCGTGCTTTCGCCGCCGACGATCCCAGGAATGCCCTGGTGAGATGCCTGCTTTACATTCTGATCATGGCCTTCATGGTCTTCATTTCCTATCACGGGGAGACCCTGACCTTCGGTGGCACTCCCTCTAAGGGCTCGCCAGGCGTTCTCTTTAACCTGATGATTGGCTTGCTAAACGGATACCTCATCGTAGGGACCTTATGGTACTACTTGGACAAGTATAATTATCCCACCCGGCTATTGGGGCTTTACCAAGGCGATCTGAGCCCTCTGGCTCAGACTCTACGTTCTTTGCTGTTGTTCAATGTGATACCTTCCGCTTTTCTGGAACCGGTCCTGATCTTCTTTATTCTCTTTCTGATCATCATGCGGGTCATCCGATAGGCATAGGCGAAACGTTGGATAGGGACAGCAGAACACATTTCGTCGGCATCGGCGGCATCGGTCTCTCGGCTATCGCCAGGGTGCTGCTGGAGGAGGGACATCGCGTTTCGGGCTCCGATTTGAAGCTGTCGTCCATCACCGCTGCCCTGGCCGACCTGGGCGCTACCATCTACCAGGGCCATCAAGCGGCGAATGTGGACGATGCGGATTTGGTGGTCGTCTCTTCGGCCATACCAGCGGACAACCCCGAGGCAGTGGCCGCTCGTGAAAAGGGCATCCCCGTCGTCAAGCGGGGCTGGGTGTTGGGGCACATGATGGAAGGCCGCTTTGGTATCGCGGTGGCCGGCTCTCACGGGAAGACAACGATTACCGCTATGATCGCCCTTCTTCTAACCGAAGCTGGCCTGGACCCGACCTTCATCGTCGGCGGCGTCTTGGAAAACCTGGGCACAAACGCCAAAGCCGGCCGGGGAGAGCATTTCGTTATCGAGGCCGACGAGTATGACCATACCTTTCTGGGGCTAAAGCCTAGAATCGCGGTGGTTACCAACATCGAGATGGATCATCCCGACTGCTATCGGGAGCTGGATGACTTGTTGGAAGCGTTTCGAGAGTTTGTGGCTCTGGTACCTGCCGGTGGGTGTGTGATCGGGTGCGGGGATGAGGAGAGGGTGAGGGGGGTGTTGGCAGGGGAGCAAGGGAGCGGGGGAGCAGGGGAGCGGGGGAGCAGGGGAGCAAGGGAGCAGGGGGCTGAACTTATCACTTACGGGTTGGGTGAGAGGGTGGATTGGCGGGCGGTGGACATTCGATCTAACAAATTGGGCGGACACGACTTCGTTGCTCTGCATGATGGGTATGCGGTGGGCGAGTTCGGCCTGCACATTCCCGGCCTGCACAACGTACAGAATGTCCTGGCGGCACTCGCCGTCGCCCATCGGTTGGGTTTGAACCTGGCAGGTGTGGGGGAGACGCTGCGAGGCTATCGCGGGGTGCAGCGGCGCTTCGAGGTGAAAGGCCAGGTGAATGGAATCGTTGTCATTGACGATTACGCTCACCATCCTACCCAGATACGGACGACCCTACGAGCGGCGCGGGAACGCTATGCGGGGCGAGCGATCTGGGCCGTGTTTCAGCCTCACACCTACAGCCGCACCAAGGCCCTGCTGGGCGATTTCGCCGAGAGCTTCGCCGACGCCGACCACGTGATTGTCACCGATATTTATGCCGCTCGTGAGTTCGATGATTTGGGTGTCAGCGCCGCCGACATTGTGGCTCGCATGAAGCATCCCGATGTCCACTACATTCCTGACCTGGACAAAGCCGCCGACCATCTGCTCAATCACCTGAAGCCCGGCGATGTGCTCATCACTTTGGGAGCAGGGGATGGGTACAAAGTGGGAGAGAATGTTTTGGCTGAGGGAGTGTCAGTCAGGAGCAGGGAAAATGGATATATATGACTATACTGACGCTATCGCTAGGCATGTGGGGTTGATCTTGGTGGCCATTCTGCTGACAATATTCGTGGCAGCCGTCATCAATCTTTTTATACCTCCTACCTATGAGGCCACGGCTATTATCTCTGTACCGCAGTTGGACTCCTCCATCCCTCTCGCCTCTCTGATCAAGAGCCCAGAGGTTGAATCGCAAGTGATCGCAGCCCTCAGTACCAGGAATCCCGTTTTTCCAGGGGGGCAGGTCCCGGACAAGCTCATCCATGGGGTAGAGGTCATCGAGGGGCCGAATATGGTCCGTATCACGGCGCGTTCGGATACGGCGAGGCAAGGGGCCCTGGTTGCCAATACATGGGCAGATTATGCCGTTGAGCGGATCGCAGAAGCCCAGTTAAAGGAGGCAGGGCAGCTCAAAACCGCTGAACAAAGTCTGGAAGCCGCTAATGAGGCCCTGAGAGCATTTGAGAATGAGTACGGATTCGGGATATTTGGCTTCGGTACTGCTGAAGAAGACCTGGAAGCCGACAAGGAACGGTTAAGTACCTACCGGCTCAGGCAGGAGAGCATCAAGCGAAGCGTCGAAGAGGCGAGGACTTTCAGAAAGACGATCAGGGGAGGGGATACCGGCCCCTCTGCCAAGGCTGTTTCGGTTTTTGCCATTAACCTTCTGCGGAAGATATCGAAGGAATCTGAGGAAGGGATATTCCAAGTCGAAGTTCTGCTCGTGGAGCAGCAAGTTGATCAGCAGATTATCGAGGAATATGAGACTGTCATGACGGACATCGAGACGGCTCTTGAAGAAGCGAAGAAACTTCGCGATGCTGTCGAGCAGGGAGGCAGTATTGGTTCTCCCGAACTGATGTCTTCTCTCTTAGTCGAGTTCTTGAAGAGTGGATCCACCGAATCCGCTATGGGGATAGATGTCCAGGCTCTTTCCTTGCCTACGGAGGACATGAGCCCGAGTCAGCAAGTGGCCATCTTAGATACCATTGTCTCGATCCTGGAGGGTAGGGACGCTCTCATCGCCACCAGCATGGATCAGTTGTCTGCCAAAGCGGTGAATACGCTAGATGCTGTCATTGCGGCTCTCGATACGGAAGAGAAGGAACTTACGACCAGCATCGAGGAACTCTCCGCTCATATCGCTCAGCGGGAAAAGATCTTGACGGAGAAAAGGCCGGAGCTGGAGAGGTTAATTGTGGCCAGGGTCGAAGCAGAAGGGACCTACATGTCCCTGGCCGACAAGCTGCAACAGGCCGAGTTCAGTGCTGAGCCAAAGGTGATCGCTTCGGCAATGGAATCGAAGGAGCCTATTCAGCCCTATAAGATGCGGAACATGGCCATAGCCGGTGCATTGGGCCTGGTAGTTGGCCTGTTCTTGGCTTTCAGAGAGGAGCGCATCAAAGGGGAGTTGGTGTGGTGGTAGATAATTCCACCGACGAAGGGGATTGCTTCGCTCCCTACGGTCGCTCGCAATGACACATCAGAGTAACTTTGTCCGATGAGGCGGGAGATGGGGGAATTGCATTTGAAGGGAGAGGCGCTCGCAGAGATAACGCGCAAATTGGGTGATGGAATTCGCTGCAACGAGCCCATGTCCCTCCACACCTCCTTTCACATCGGTGGCCCGGCCGATTTATACGCCGTAGCCACGAATGCCCATGAGCTCGTCGAGCTGGTGTCGCTGGCACGGAAACACGACATACCCTATTTCATCATCGGCCGGGCCACCAACATTTTAGTGGCCGATAAGGGCATCCGTGGCTTGGTGATAGAGAATGGAGGGCAAGAGATATGCTTCGAGGACGACGTAGTTTTATACACCGAGAGTGGGGCGTTATTGGAAAACCTGGCCCGTGAGAGCGCGCGGCGGGGCCTGGGAGGGCTGGAGTGGGCAGTGGGCATCCCCGGCTCGGCAGGAGGGGCTATCGTGGGCAACGCCGGAGCCTACGGTGGTTATATCAGCGACGTGGCGCGGAAGGTCACCGTGCTCACGACCGACGGCACGGTGCAAGAGCTATCTGCCAAGGAGATAGGTTTTGCCTACCGGACGAGCAGGTTTAAGGGGCAGGCGGCCAAGGGCGAGCAGGAGGCCATACTCGCGGCGGAGCTCATGCTGCGGCCGGAGACTGCTCAAATCCTCGCGGAGAAGATGGCCGATTACACGCGCCGTCGGGCGGAAAGCCAGCCTACGGAGCCCAGCGCCGGCAGCATCTTCAAACGGACGGAGCAGTATCCGGCTGGGTTCCTCATCGAACAGGCAGGCCTCAAGGGGACGCGCATTGGTGGCGCTCAGATCTCGCCGAAACACGCCAATTTTTTCGTCAACCTGGGCGGAGCGAGGGCGGCTGATGTTAAGGCCCTCATTGACCTAGCTCGAGAGCAGGTATGGAAGCAATTTGGCCAGCAACTGGAGCTGGAGATCGAGTTAGTGGGAGAGTGGAATGGCTGAGAAGCTCAGGGTGGGTGTTATCTTCGGCGGGCGGTCTGGCGAACACGAGGTCTCTTTGGTCTCTGCCCAGGGCATCATGAAGGCCCTGGATAAAGAAAAATATGAAATCATCCCCATTGGCATTACCAAAGACGGGCACTGGCTGACCAGTGGTGAGCCGATGAAGTTATTGCAGTCCTCCCCCTCTGTCCCCCCCGCAAAAGGAGCAGGGGAGCAGGGGAGCCGAAGTCCTGAGCAGGGCGAAGGAACAGGAGCTGGGGAGCGGGGGCTGGGGCCTGTGGATAGACGGGAACTGGTGCCAGGCACTCGTGAAACGGGGTTTCCTCAGGTTGACGTGGTCTTCCCGGTCTTGCATGGCCCTTATGGGGAGGACGGCACGGTCCAGGGCCTGCTGGAGCTGGCCGACATACCCTACGTCGGGGCAGGGGTGCTGGGCTCGGCCTTGGGGATGGACAAAATCGCCATGAAAGCCATCTTCAGAAGCCAGGGGCTGCCTGTGGTGGAGTACCTGGGGCTGAAGCGCAAGGATTGGGAACGAGACCCCGAGGCTATGATGGAACAAATCGAAAAAGAGTTGGGTTATCCCTGTTTCATCAAGCCGGTCAATCTGGGCTCCAGCGTGGGCATCACCAAAGTCCACGAGCGCAGTGAGTTGGCTCCAGCCCTGAACCTGGCAACTCGCTACGACCGCAAGATACTGGCCGAGCAAGCCGTGAATGCGCGAGAGATCGAGGTTAGCGTCCTGGGAAATGATGATCCCATCGCCTCGGTGCCGGGGGAGATCATCCCCTGTCGCGAGTTCTATGACTACATCGCCAAGTACATAGATAACCGATCGGAGTTGATCATTCCCGCCGACCTTTCACCGGAGTTGACTCGACGGATACAGGAATTGGCCATCGCTGCTTTCCTGGCGTCAGATTGCGCTGGGATGGCGCGAGTTGATTTCTTGCTGGATAAGGATACAGCGCAGCTCTACGTCAGCGAATTGAACACCATCCCCGGCTTCACGCCGATCAGTATGTATCCCAAGCTGTGGGAGGCCAGCGGCATTTCGTATTCGGAGCTCATTGACCGATTGATCGAGCTGGCGTTGGAAAGACACGCCGATGATAGCAGATCGGAGACGTCCTATAGCCCGGAGGAGTTTGAACAATAACAAGTGCCATGCCCCGCAAGCCATCGAAGCGAAAATCAACGAAGCGAAATAAGAGTAAGTCTTCCAGCGGCAAGCGAACTCGTACCTACCCAATTGTCAAGCCAGCCATCAAGCTATCACCGAGGCCACTGGTTGGTTTCTGGCAGGTCAGAGGAGGCACCATACTAAGCCTGCTTTTGCTGGCGGCCCTCGGTTTGATAATGAGCCAGTTCTTTACCACCTATAGGTTCTATGTCTACGAGGCCGAAGTGAGAGGCAGCCAATTCGTTGATCCAAAGCAGATCTACAATGTCAGTGGCCTGCACGAGCTGAGTATGTTCTGGATCAATCCTGAGAAAGCGGAAGCTGCTATTATCTCTAACTTGCCGGGCGTCAAGGAGGCCAAGGTCACCTGCCGCCTGCCCAACCGGGTGACCATCGAGGTGGTGGAGCGCCAAATGAAAGTCGTCTGGCAGTGGGGAGAGAAGCGCTATGGGGTTGACGAGCAGGGTGCTATTCTCCCTCTGGAAGGAGAGTGGGAGGGGATGTTACTCATCCAAGATCTCACCCCAGTCCCCCCTGAAGTTCGCCGTCGCATTGACATTGAGGTCATCAGGTCAGCGTTGGAGTTGCGAAAGTTCCTTCCAGAAACGGCGGTCCTTCAATACTCCGACGACAGGGGGTTGAGCTTTCACCAAGAGGGGTATCCCATCTACCTTGGCAAAGGCGACATGGCGGAGAAAATGAGAATCGTAGACGCCTTGGTCCAGAGTCTTGCGTCTGACGGAATACAACTGGAGTTCGTGGACGTGCGCTTCCCAGAGAGCCCTTACTACAAGTAGCCAAAGGAACCAAAAGGGACTAAGGGGCAGAGGGGCAGGGGACAGACACGTATCACGTATCACGTTTCGGCTATGTGGTTACCAATTGTTGGCTTGCTAGTTGGCATCATTATTGGCTCTCTCTTTTACGTGACTATTCCCGCGCAGTACTCGCGCTATACCGCCATAGCTATCCTGGCTGCGTCGGATTCTATATTGGGCGCGCTGCGGGCTCACTTGGAGGGCCAGTACGACAACAAGGTTTTCATTAGTGGCTTCTGTGTGAATACTCTCTTGGCTGGGCTTCTAGCCTTCGTAGGCGACCGCCTGGGTGTCGAGCTCTACTATGCAGCTATCGTGGCTTTTGGCGTGCGCCTCTTCAACAACTTGGCCATTATCCGCCGTCATTTTCTATAGCAGAAGCGAGGATTGCCTTGGAGAGAACGATTGTAAGCATTGACGTTGGCACTACCAAAGTGTGTACTCTGGTCGGCAAGGTGGACGAGGAGGGCACTTTCCGTATCGTGGGCGTAGGTGTGGTTCCCTCGAAGGGATTGCGCAAAGGGGTGATAGTCAATGTCAGCGAGGCCACCGAAGCCATTACTGCTTCTGTGGAGAGGGCAGAACGTATCTCTGGGCACGAGATCACGCATGCGCACGTTGGCGTGGCCGGTACACACATTTCTTCTTTCAATAGCCGGGGCGTGGTGGCTGTCTCGAGGGGCCACAGCATAGCCCAGGAAGATGTGAGCCGCGTTCTGGATGCGACCCTGGCTATTGCTATCCCCCACAATCGCGAGATCATCCATGTCGTGCCCCGTGGCTACATCGTAGACGGACAAGACGGAGTGCGCGATCCGCGGGGTATGCATGGCTTCCGCTTAGAGGTAGAAGCTCACATCATCACAGGGGCGGCGACCTCCATCCACAACCTGGTGAAGTGTGTCAACCAGGTGGGCATCGAAGTAGACGATCTCGTTTTGGCCCCTTTGGCTTCAGGGGAGGCGGTTTTGACCCCCAATGAGCGGGAGATGGGTGTGATCCTGACGGACATCGGCGGGGGCACCACGGATATGGCCATCTTCATCGAGGGGAGTGTCTGGCATACCGCGGTGCTTGCCATCGGTGGCAACCATCTGACCAACGATGTGGCCGTGGGGCTTCGCGCTTCCTTCGACACGGCCAAGGAGATCAAGGAGAAATATGGCTATGCTATTGCAGAGGGCGTCCCTGTGGGTGAGAACATTAACGTGCCCGTTTTTGGAGAGGACTCCTGGCAAGCTACCTCCCGTCGGGTGCTTGCCGAGATCATCGAGGCCAGAGCGGTAGAGATATTCAACCTCTTGCTGCAAGAAGTGAAGCGCTCCGGCTATGATGGCCTGTTGCCGGCTGGCCTGGTCCTTTGTGGAGGGTCGTCACAGTTGGCAGGGATGAGGGAGTTAGGTCGCGATATATTGCAATTGCCAACGCGGATTGGTGCGCCCCGCGACTTGCAGGGCCTGGTGGATTCGGTCTCTAGTCCCGCCTATGCTACCGGCGTTGGCTTGTTGCTGTGGGCGTTGCGTCAGGAGGCGACCCTGGTCCCCAAGGAGAGGCCGCCGGTGGGCCTTTGGGAGCGTATCGTTCATTGGCTTCGATCTTTTTTGCCGGGCTGAGGTCCGATTGGTAGAGAAACCAGGTTTTTCCCGTCTGAGTAAGCAGGTTGTTCTCTTAGGACCTCGCGGGATGTGAGAAGGCGCTTCATCAACCAAAAACCTGGTTTCTGATGGCTATTTACACCTGATTCATCAAAACTACATTACAGTAAGAGGGAGGAAGAAAGATGCAAGACAGACAGGAAGTGGAAAATTTTGCTCAGATTAAGGTGGTGGGCGTTGGTGGCGGTGGTTCCAATGCCATCAACCGCATGATGGACGAGGGGCTGCAGGGCGTGGAGTTCATTGCTGTGAACACCGATGCCCAGGCTCTGATGCTATCCAATGCCCCTAACCGCATCCGCATCGGCGGGAAGCTGACCAAGGGGTTGGGCTCAGGTGGAGAGCCCGAGATTGGCCGCAAGGCAGCGGAGGAGTCCAGCGATGACCTGTATGAGGCGCTGAAAGGTTCGGACATGGTGTTCCTCACTGCGGGGATCGGCGGCGGCACAGGGACAGGGGCATCACCTATCATTGGCAAAATCGCCAGGGAGGTGGGAGCCCTGACCATTGGCGTGGTCACCAAGCCCTTCAGCTTCGAGGGCCGACGCCGACAGCAGGTGGCAGAGGAAGGTATCGAGCAGCTCAAGGAGCAAGTGGACACCCTCATCGTGATCCCCAACGACCGCTTGCTGGAGATTGTGGACAAGAAGGCTTCTATCCAGCAGGCGTTTAGGGTGGCCGACGATGTCTTGCGCCAGGGCATCCAGGGCATCTCGGAGTTGATCACTGTGCCTGGGCTCATCAATTTGGA
Organism: uncultured Anaerolineae bacterium; assembly: GCA_964446635.1. GTDB lineage: Bacteria > Chloroflexota > Anaerolineae > VGOG01 > VGOG01 > CAYUPJ01. Next base: position 4,431 of record CAYUPJ010000028.1, on the reverse strand, counting down.
CTTTGCCGACGTGAAGTCCATCATGGCTGAGGGTGGGGCGGCCCTGATGGCCATAGGCCGGGCCAGTGGCGACAACCGAGCCATCGAGGCAGCACAAGCGGCTATCTCCAGCTCCCTTCTGGACATCACCATTAGCGGCGCCCGCGGGATCCTCTTCAACGTCACCGGTGGGCCCGATCTGAGCCTCTTCGAGGTCAACCAGTCGGCGGAGATCATTAGAGAGATGGCGCATCCAGACGTCAACATCATCTTTGGGGCCGTCATTGATCCTGAGATGCAAGACAAGATTCAGATCACGGTCATCGCCACTGGATTCAACGTGACGGAGCAGAAAAAGCCCGCTGCGGCTAAGCCGCGCATCGAATTCCCGATGCGGGCCTTCGACAGGGAAGACCTAGACATTCCGGCCTTCCTGCGCCGCTGAGCATAGTAGCATCTTTGATGAAACCGGAACCGCCGGCGAAAAAGTAGGCTCTGAGGGCACCGGTTGGGCGTGAAACGTGAAACCCTAGTCACGCATCACTTTTCACGCCTCACGGACAGTCCTCGTAGCTATACCCCGGTTCCTGTTAGGCACTAGTCAGCAGCTTCTTCCGCCTCTTCTTGATCCACTTTCTCCCCCTTCTCTTCGTTGGGAAGGGGGAGAGTTGTTTTTGGCCACCGCCCAGAAGATTAAAATTTTGAGATTCAGGCCAATTCTTGCGCTTTCTCCCTTGCCAATCTAGCCCTTTTGTGGTATCATTATTAGCAGTTCATTCCACAACACCTTGTAGTATATTCATACCCTGAATACTATTTGTTGTGTTACGGCGCACAGAAGCAGAAGTATAAATGATCATCACTGAGGAGGTTTGAGATGAGGTGCCCTTATTGTAACAAATCCAGAACCAAGGTCGTTGATAGCCGGAGCTCTGGCGAGGGCATCCGTCGGCGGCGGGAGTGTAAGGCTTGTGGACAGCGGTTCACCACCCATGAACGGGTGGCGCCCATCCGCATGATGGTCGTCAAGGCAGACGGGCGGCGGGAGGAATTCGACCGGGACAAGCTCTTGGCTGGCGTGCGCAAGGCATGTGCCAAGCGGCCCATCTCCATCGAGGCTATCGAGGAGCTGGTCAGTGGGGTCGAGGGGAAGCTCTACAGCCAGGGGGAGGGGGAAGTGGAGAGCCGGGTCATCGGGGAGATGGTCATGGAGTGGCTGCGTGAGCTAGACGACGTGGCCTACGTGCGCTTCGCCTCCGTCTACCGTCGCTTCGCCGACGTGGAAAGCCTGGCGCAGGAGATCGAGAAACTGATAGAGAGGAAGGAGCGAGAGGGGAAGGCGGAATGATAGATCTTTCCCCCAACGCCCTCACGGTGTTGGAAAAGCGATACCTCAAAAAGGACAAGAGCGGGCAGGTGATCGAGACGGCGGAGGAGATGTTCTGGCGGGTGGCTAGGGCCATCGCCGAGGCGGAGGGGGCCTATGACCCCGACGCGGACGTGGAAAGCGTGGCGAGATGTTGGAACCCCTCGAAGGGTGTGTTGTTTGCCGCTCGTGTGGCTACTCGGAGTGCTCATAGGCTGTGCACTTGGGTGCCGGTCAAATGAGGAGTGAAAGGCATGATTCGGAGAATCTCGATTCTGAGTCTGATAGGACTGCTGATGGCTTCCATGCTCTCCTGTAAGGCCGCGCCGATGGTTGTCACTCCGTCACCTACACTGACGGTGCCCGCGGGTGTCAAATCCTACACCAGCGAGGAGGCGAAGCTATCCATTCAATACCCTGAGGAATGGATCGTGGAGAGGACGATCTTAGAGGGGCTCAACGCTGTACTCTTCAGGGAGACGGTGGAGGAAGGTGCTCCTGAGTTCACCATTCTCTCCGGATCGGCTGAGGGTCAGACTACCGACCAGGTTTTGGATGAGGCTCTGTTGCTCATTCAGACACTGGGTGGTGAGGCCAGGAAGGATTGGCAGGTCGGTGAGGCCGAGTCTGCCACCCTCGGGGAGAGGCAAGGACGACAGCTCTTCGCAGAGTACACTCGTGCGCCCTCTGGCGTCAGGCACAAGGTGTACTTGCTGGCGATAGTGGGCCATAGCCTGAGCTATGCTTTCACTGCCGATGCCCCACTCGATGATTGGGGTCAAAACTGGCGGATCTTCGAAGCCATGCTCGATAGCTTACGTTTCGGTGCTGAATGAAGTCATTTGAGGGGGCGGACTACAGGATGGGTGAGGGAGAGAGGTTACTTGCCTCCAAAGAGACGTTGGCAACTCTCAAGCGCATCGAGAGATTGCTTGAGACAATAGCTGAGAATATGCAAACATACCTGGAAACCAGTCATCAACTGTTGGCTTCTCGCGCCCTCAAGGAAGACGCAACTCAATATGACGTTTCTCGGGTCGGGCCCTTTGCTGACCAAGCACAGCCTCAGATATTGGCGATCAGAGAGGTGTCCGTTGATCTGGGCAGACACATGGTCACCTTGCGCGACCAGCTCGTTGAGTTGACCCCCACGGAGTTCGATGTTCTGTTGTCTTTGATGCGCAACGCCGGTCAAGTGCTTAGTTGTCGGGAACTGGTACGCCAGGCCCAGGGTTACGAACTTGACGAGAGGGACGCCCGCTACCTCATCCGTCCCCACATCACCCGTCTCCGACAAAAACTGGTGGCGGAGCCCGGGACCCCGGAATACATCCACAATGTGCGGGGCGCAGGTTACTTCTTCGAGAGGCGCGAGAAGCCGAGAGACTAACGAAATGCAGGTGTTCTTGCAGACCATCTTTAACCTTTTTGCAACTCTTCTGTAAGGTTCCCGTAACCCCCAAGACGGGAATTTTGTGTTATAATGGTGCTCAAGAACTATTTGGAGAATCAGCTATCAAGACCATTTTTTTAACCCTCACTTACTGGCTCGCCTGCCAGTTGACAGGAGGGAAGGCATGAGCGCTAAGCATGCCGCTAAGTCAGGTTGGGAATATCCACCCCACTTCTCTTCCAGGGGCGAAGAATTGCTCTCTTCGTGCTTCGCGGTGATGATCCACTGTCTGAGAGCTCGTCGCTGCTACGTGATGCTGTCGGACAAGGAACATTCAGAACTGGCAGTGATCAGGGCCAGTGGCCCTAAAGGGGCTCTCGCTTTGGGCGACAAGGTCACCTTTGACCAAAGCATCCCAGGTTGGGTGGCTCAGCACAGGCAGCCACTGGTCTCAGCCAATCATGGCATGAGGATGCCAGGAGCAGCGGTTTGGAAAGAGGAATATGGTAATGGTCCCTTTCTCGCCGTTCCTATCTTGGGCGAAGAGGATGTGCATGGGGCCCTGATGGCCTGTGACAAGTTGAACGGCGGGACTTTCTCGGAGCACGACCTGGTGACGGCTGAGATGCTGGCCAATCACCTGGCCCTATGCATCGAGGAAGGGTTCTTGTTCCAGGGAAACGGTGAGAAACGCGATTTTATTCCTCCACCTCTCATGGAACAAGCTGCGTAGTATTGCCTAGTAGCTCGTCGGCAAAGAACACGGGGCAACCAGGATATCCTGGTTGCCCCGTGTGTTTGTTTCAATAGACCTGACAGGTTTATGAAAACCTGTCAGGTCTTGAAATTTCTCCGATGATCTGCGGCAGTACCTCGGCCACGTCCTGGCGGATGACCACGTCGGCTTGGCTGTCCAAAGGGGTGGGTTGGTAGTTGACGACGATGGCTTTGGCCCCGCATCGCAAAGCCACGAAGGGTATCTCCGCGGCCGGCGCTATCTCCAGAGAGGAGCCCGCCACCAGCATCAGGTCGCACCGCTCGGCCTCGCCCCAGGCCTCCAAGAGCACCCATTTGGGCAACTGCTCGCCAATGAGGACGACGTTGGGTTTCAGCACACCGCCGCAGGAGCAATTGGGCACTTCCTCTCCCTCCAGGAATCGCTCCATCATGCCCTGGGTGGAAACGACCTTGCGGCACTTGAGGCAGGTGGCCTGGCGCATATTCCCGTGAAGCTCCAGGACGCGCCTGGAGCCCGCTTTCTGGTGCAGGTCATCAACGTTCTGGGTGATGACCGCTTTGAGCAAGCCCATGTCCTCTAGCTCGGCCAATGCTCGGTGAGCGGGGTTCGGTTTCGCTTCCAGCAGTTTTCTGGCCAGGGGGCGAGCCCACTCGTAAAAGGCCTGGGGTTGCAGGCGAAAGGAGAAGTCCGAGGCCATGAGCATGGGGTTGCTTTTTTCCCACAGGCCGGAGCCGGGGCTGCGAAAATCGGGGATGCCTGAGGAGGTGCTGATCCCCGCACCGGTCAGGGCGACGACGTACTTGGAGTTGACGATGAGGGCCGCAGCCCTATCAATTTGCCGTTGAATATCCATGTCCTTTCACTAGAAACCAGGTTTTTTTCCTGGTCAAAGCTGGCTGCATATCAGGCAGTGTAACATCACAAATGGAAACCGCTTTTCGAGCCTAAAAACCT
>CAYUPJ010000027.1:0-28772 GCA_964446635.1 uncultured Anaerolineae bacterium | reverse complement strand
AGACATAGTTGACTGGCTGTGCCCAGGCCCAGATGGGCAGCACCGAGCCCAGGTAACAGAAAATGACCACCAGCAGCGTGCCGAGGACCTGTGCCAGTGTGTTGCCCAGGAAAACGGTGGGGGACTTGGGGAGGCCATAGATGGCCGAGAAGATGTTAGACATGAACGGCAGGGTGCTAATCCAGATGCCCACGAAGGAGAGCACGACGGTGACGACGGTGGTGAGGATGATGTCCTGCTTCCACTTATAGGTCATCTGGCCTGCCAGGATGCCCATCAGCGTCACGAAGATGATGCCGAAAGGCACCTTGGGGTTCACCATCAGGCTCTTCCCGATCAGGTTGCCGAAGGAACCCATGATCAGCAGCAGGTAGAAGTAGATGAAGATCATGAGGATATTGCGTGCCCGTGGCGAGATGAGCTTGTAACTCAACGCGCCCATGGTGTCCCCCTCGCGGCGCACGCCCATGATCATGGCACCGTAGTCCTGCACCCAGCCGATAAAGAAGGTGCCCAGCAGAATCCATAGCAGGGCTGGCAGCCAACCCCACTGTACAGCGACGATAGGCCCGGTGATGGGCCCCAGGGCGGCAATGGATTTGAACTGGTAGCCAAAGAGCACGTTGCGGCTGGCCGGTGTAAAGTCCACCCCATCCATGTACATCTTGGCCGGCGTAGCCTTCTTGGGATCGGGTTTGATAATGTTCTTGTCAATGGTCTTGGCGTACCATCCATAGCCAATGATCAAGGCCGCAGCGGCTAGTATCAAGATGATAATCGTAAACATTTTCTCACACTCCTTTATGAAAATTGGTGTTCAGCCCCAACGGCCGAACGATGACTTAACCTTCGCAAAGCAAGTCTGAGAGATCACTCGTCGCCCTCGATCACCCCCTTTCGTCTCGTCACACTACCTTCCCCCGGATAATCAACACCTGCTGTCGCCTTCGCCGGTCAGGTCAATAATGGGTGGGGGAAGTAATAGCTTGCACGTCAGTTGACCAGCTACACGTGCCTCCTGGAGATATCTTGGTTGTTAATGAGCTATCACCTATTGTAGCACTAAGAGCAGCAAAAGTCAAAATAATCTGCGGTAAACGCGAGATTGGCACGAACGTCTGGAGCAAGCGCGTCTTGCCAAAGTGCCAGTTTATCTTTTATAACACCAACTCTGCCCTGAAGTTGCATTAAAATCCAGCATGGGTTATAATGTTATACGCAGAATAGGGTTTCCTTTGCCAGGAGGCGAGCCAATGAACGTGGCCAGGGAAAATGACCTGGTGTTCCTGATGAGCAGAGATAGGAAGAACTTTATCGTGCGCCTGGAGGCAGGCGTCAGCTTGCAAACTCACCGGGGAGTGATAAGCCACGATGACCTCATCGGCCAACCGCTAGGCCGAGAGGTGCGGTCCCACCTGGGCTATCCCTTCCTCGTCCTGGAGCCCTCCACTCATGATCTCATCTTAGACCTCAAACGCACCACCCAGATCATGTACCCCAAGGACATCGGCTACGTCCTGCTGAGGACGAATGTGCGGCCTGGCAGCAGGGTGATAGAAGCCGGCACCGGCAGCGGCGGCCTCACCCTGGCCCTGGCCCGGACGGTGATGCCCACGGGCCGGGTCTACTCCTATGAGGTGAGGGCCGACGCGCTGAATCTGGCCGCCAAAAACCTGGAGAAGCTGGGCTTACTTTCCTTTGTGGAGCTGAAGGAGCGGGACATCGTGGAAGGGTTCGATGAGGTGGATGTGGATGCTCTCTTTCTCGACTTGCGCGACCCCTGGCAGTATCTGGCCCAAGCCCACGCGGCTCTCAAGAGCGGCGGTTTCTTTGGTGCTACCTTACCCACGACCAACCAGGTGGTGCGGCTGATCGGGGCTTTGCCGGAGCATGGTTTCTCCGCCGTCGAGGTCGAGGAGATATTGCTGCGCCCGTACAAGGCCGTCCCCGCCCGCCTGCGGCCCATGGATCGGATGGTAGCTCACACAGGCTATCTCATTTTTGCCCGCAAAATAGAACAGTCGCCTGGCACTTGGGCTGTCCCTGAAGAGGACAGCCTGTCAAGAAGCGATTGATCAGGAGGAGAGAGAGATCGAAACAAATACGGGTAAGGTCAGACGGTTGGTGCTGGATGTTTTGAAGCCTCTTGAGCCTACTATCATTCAACTGGCACAACAGTTGAGTGGGCTTCCGGGAGTGGAGGCGGTGAACATCAGCATCTACGAGATTGACCGCAGGGTGGAGAACGCCAAGATCACCATCGAGGGGCACGATATTCAATACGAAAGCGTGACAGAGATCATCCAGGAGAATGGCGGCACGGTGCACTCCATTGACGAGGTGGTGGCGGGCAAGATTATCATCGAGGATGCGGCGACACCGCAGGACTAAGAGACTATCTTCTAGATGAAATTTCTTGCTCGCAAGCTGCACGAACTCAGAGAATACAGCGACCTCGCCAGCATAGGCGAGATCGCCCGGCGCTATTTCGCCATGAACGCCTTCGATGGGGTGCTGACCATCATGGGCGTCCTGATGGGCACCTACACCGCCCACGTGCGCGACCCGACTGTTGTCATCGTCACGGGCTTTTCCACCTGCATCGCCATGGGGATTTCGGGCTTGTGGGGGGCTTACCTGACGGAGGCCGCCGAGCGGAAGAGGGACCTGAACGACCTGGAGAGCCACACTTTGACCGATCTCAGCGGAACGAAGATTGGCCGTGCCTCACGGGTAGCGGTGGTGATCGTGGCCTTGGTAGATGGCCTGGCTCCGTTCCTGGCGGCGCTGGTGGTGCTCCTCCCCTTCCTTTTCAGCGGCCTGCTGAACGACATCGTCCTCAGCTATTACGCCTCCTTAGCCATGGCTTTGGTGGTCCTCTTCACCCTGGGAGCTTTTCTGGGGAAGGTGTCCAGGGAGAACCTGATCATCTCAGGCCTGAAGATGATAGGAGCAGGCCTGGCTTCCATCTTGTTGACCTACATTTTGGACAAGGTTAGGGGGTCGTAATTTCACGTGCAGCGATTATAACATTGGGAGGAGAGATGTTATTTCCACCGCGCAGACCCAGGCCCCGTCAGATGTTATCAGGGGCCAATAAGCTTTTCGATCAGGGCAAATTCGCCGAGGCGGCGCCCATCTTCGAGCAATTGGCCGAAGGTGCTGCCGAACGAGGAATGTTGAACCGTGCCGGGGACCTCTACTTGCAATCGGCGCGCTGTCATCTGGAGGCGGGAAACGTCCCCCTGGCCGTGGAGCAAGGGAAACAGGCTCTACACCTCTTTGGCCGGGCAGGCCTGGTGGGCAAGATCGAGAGGCTCATGCCCAGGATGGTGGAGGCTTTGCAGGAAAAGGGGTACAAGGCCGAGGCAACGGCTCTGCAGCAGGAAGTAGAGGCGCGCCTGGCAGAGGCTCCACCTGGGCGACGACCACCGCCCGGAGCGCGCCCTGCTGGGTGGCCTTCTTTTGCCAGGCCTGCCCTGAGCGTAGTCGAAGGGCCGCCGATGGCCGGCCGGGAACTGCCTGCCAGGTGCTCGGCCTGTGGCGCGCCCGTCAAGCCCGACGATACAACCTGGCTCGACCCGCAAACCGCCGAGTGTCCGTACTGTGGCTCGGTTCTTAAAACCACCTGAGACAAAGCCAAGACAAAAGGTAACTACTCAGCCAACCCCACCGCCTCCTGTGCTTTTCCTCGTTACTCCTTTCCCAGAACCTCATCTAGCCACTCCAACAAATACTCAAACACCTGCCCCTGTTCCGGCTCGTTGTGGATTTCGTGATAGAAACCGTCCCAGATCTTCAGCGTGCAGACTTCGCCTGCCTGGGCAGCAAATTCGCGGCTGGCCTGCACAGAACACAGGCGGTCGGCGCCGCCGTGCATCAGCAACAAAGGGAGGGGGAGCTCGGCGGCGTGCTCCAGGGCCCACAAGCCAGACTGGAGCATGGCCATCCCTAAACGAGCTGATAGACGATCGTGGACCAACGGGTCCTCGTTGTAGGCCCGCACCACTTCGGGGTCGCGGGAGAGGCCCGGGCGGTCTATCTCGTTGGACAAGGACAAAGTGGGCCACAGGTTGCACATGATCTTGGCCAGGGTCAATTTCCACGCAGGAGGCTCAAAGGCGGGCCGGAAGAGAGTCCCTGTGGCGATAACCCCGGCCAGTGGAGGACGGCGGCGCAGGGCGTAATTGATCACCAGATTGCCGCCCAGGCTGTGGCCATACAGGAAGTGTGGGCGGTCGGGGTAGCGTTTGGCCGCCTCCTCCAAAAGGCGTGAGATGTCGTCGAGCAAAGCCTCGCAACTGGGTGTGTGGCCGCGCTGCCCTTCGGATTTACCGTGCCCGCGCAGATCAAAGGTCAACAGGGCGTAGCCCGCCTGGTTCAGGAAGGCCGCCAGGTGCGCGTAGCGCCCACTGTGCTCTCCCAAACCGTGCACCAGGCATACCACCCCCTTGGGCTCGGTCTCCGGTTGCCAACTCTGGGCATAAAGCCGCAGCCCATCCTCCGTTGGCCATCCAAATTCAAAGTGTTGCATGTTGCACCTCCTAGAAGTGTGATTCTCGATCTTACTGCGCCGCAGACCGGCCAGCCACCCAGCCGGTAGAAAACGCGGCCTGCAGGTTGTAGCCGCCGGTGTCGGCGTCCACGTCCAGTACCTCGCCAGCGAAGTAGAGGCCCTCCACCAAGCGCGAAGCCATGGTGCGGGGGTCAACTTCTCGCGTGTCCACCCCGCCGGCGGTGATGATGGCCTCGGTAAAAGGACGGTAGCCGGTTACCTCCAGGCGAAAATCCTTCAGCCACGCCCTCAGCCTCTGGCGTTCTTCGGACGTGATCTGGTTCGCTACCTTGGCCGGAGGGATGTCCGTCAATTCTGTGCAAACCGGAATCAGCTTGCTGGGAAGTAGCCCCTTGAGTATGGTGTGAAACTGCTGCTTGCCGTAGGCATCCAGGTCGCGGATAAGCCGGGCGTCCAGCTTGCCCTCGTCGAGGGCGGGCTTGAGGTCAATGGACAGGATCACCCTCTGGCCCAGGCGCAGGGCGTCCACCACCTGCCTGCTCAGGGAGAGGATGATGGGCCCGGAGACGCCGAAGTGGGTGAAGAGCATCTCGCCGAACGCCTCGGCCTGCTTTTTCCCGTTGGCCCACACCCGCACGGTCACGTTGCGCAGGCTCAGGCCCTGCAGCCTGGGGGCCACGTCGCCAACCGTTTCCAGGGGAACCAGCGCGGGGCGAACGGGCACGATGGTATGCCCCACCGCTTGGGCCAGCCGATACCCGTCCCCTGTTGACCCGGTGGCAGGGTAAGACGCCCCGCCCGTGGCGACGATCACGGCATCGGCAGAATAGAAACCAGGTTTCTCCCCAGAAACCTGGTTTCTGGACACTTGCACCCCGGTCACCTGTCCTCCCTCGACCAGCAATCGCTCCACTGGCGAGCAGGTGTGCAGGGTCACGCCGCACTCGCGGGCCCACCACACCAGCGCGTCCACCACGTCCTGGGCCTCACTGCTGGCTGGAAAGACCCTCCCCCCTCGCTCGGTCACGGTACGGACTCCCAGCTCTTCAAAAAAAGCCACCAGGTCGGAGTTGAAAAACTCCTGAAAGGCCTGGCGAAGGAAACGCCCGCTGGGTCCGAAATGCGCGATGAACTCCGATACTGAGGCGACGTTGGTCAGGTTGCAGCGTCCTTTGCCGGCGATGTGCAGCTTGCGTCCCGGACGATCCATCTTCTCCAGAAGCAGCGTCTCGGCCCCCATTTGGGCGGCCTGTCCGGCGGCCATCAATCCCGCCGCCCCTCCTCCGACCACAATCACCCAACGCCCTGTCATGCTATTTTTCTGTGATGGTGATCTTTTCGATCACGTCGCCGATGGCGATGGACAGGACCACGTCCATCCCTTCGATCACTTGGCCAAAGACGGTGTACGCTCCATCCAGGAAAGGCGTGGGGGCCAGGGTGATGTAGAACTGGCTGCCGCTGGAGGCGCGGGTGGGGTTCACCTCATCTGCTCGCCGCGCCATGGCGATGGCGCCCTCGACGTGGGGCAGCCCAATCTCCGCCGGTACGGTGTAGCCGGGGCCACCGCCCCCGGTGCCCGTCGGGTCACCGCCCTGGATGACGAAGCCGGGCTCCACACGGTGGAAAGTCAGCTTGTCGTAGAAGCCTTGTTTCGCCAGAAAGACGAGGTTGTTGACGGTGAGGGGGGCGGCTTTGGCGTCGAGTTGGACGACGATGTCGCCTTTGGCCGTGGAGATGGTGGCGACGTAGGTCTTGCTGGGATCAATCTGCATCTCCGGCGGCTGGCTGTACATGTTGTTGCGCTCGGCTGGACCTTTGGACATAGCCAGTTTGCTCGGTGCGCAGCTAAGAGCTGCCACACTCAGCAAGAGCGTCGCCACGAGGCCACCGATCCACCACCAGCTCTTGTTGGTCTGTTTGTTCTTCCTAGACATGATATCTCCTCCTTTTGTTGCTGTTTTGCGCTCTGTCGCGCGGTATCAACACTGAGGCCAGGTGCTGGAGCATGGCGACAGCCATTATGGGAGTTTCTCCTACCTCGATAGTGATCCAAAAAGATAGACCGTTATCCCCTCACCACGCAACTCGGCCTTGGCCTGTTCCCAAGGAACCGCTTCTTCCCCAGCTTCGCGGAGACGGCGAATTTCCTCGGCGTCTTCCAGGTCTTCTAGTAGAGTCAACAGCTCTTCCCAGATTGCGAAATCGAATACCACAGCTTTCTTGTTGCCGTTGGCGTCCACCAGGAATTGGGTCGCCTGCAGCAGTTCAATAACACTCATTACTAACCTCCTTCGCTTCAATCTACGCAGCGGATGGCCGCTGCTCCTCCATTCGCTTATCCTTTGTTGTCTTTCACCCAATGTAGCAACGTTAAATAGGAGCCGAAAACTGTTGTCAATAACTGCAGGAATGGTGATACGAGCATCATCAGAACCAGCCATCCTATGAAGCTGATCTTCGGATCATAGAGGATGAAGGGATGCCCAAAGTTCTGAAAGTCGGCATGGGGATCGAAAAGCATGGGAATGGTTCTTCCCCAGATAGCACTCATCACCACGAAGGTAAAGGCCGAGGTAACGATCGCCTGGACGAGAACCTCCTTGAGAACGTCCTTTACGTTTGCGGTAGTGACGGTTGCTCTCTTGGCGATGTACCATCCCACGAAAAACCCGAACAGTATGCAGAGGAGTGGAACGCCCATCCCCATTGCCACACACAGCAGATCAGCGACTACGAAAATCGCAACAGCAATCTTTGTGTTCAGTTTGAAAATTCTATCCATTACTCGCCTACTTTCTGCATCACAAACCATACGCGGTCGCTATCCGGCTGGGGTTCGCTCATCTCTTGCAAGCTCCCCCAGCATGCGAGTTCCTGGAGGCCCGCTTTCTTCAGGCCCTGCCGGATCTCCTCCAAGGTGTATCCACGTTCCTTATGCTCTTCGCCCATTCGAGTCCAATCATCCCCTTCCTTTACGAATCCCGTTATTCTCAGTGTTGCTATACTTCTTCAGCGCCCGGCACGCACCCGCAAAAGTCCTCTCCAAATCTTCCAGTTCCAAAAGGTAGTTCAGGCTATCAAACCAGCAGGTCGCCAGGTCGAATCTCTCCTCAAAGGTTAGGGATCGCATGTCTTGAAGGATAAATTCCACCTTCACGTTCTCCTGTTCAGCCCGTTTTCTGGCGAACTGCAGCATCTGGGGAGACAGGTCAACACCCGTCACTTGAAGGCCTTTCTTCGCCATCGCCACGGCAAACGTCCCTTCGCCACAAGCTATGTCCAAGATGGTTTGTGGCTTGGCCCCAAATCGCTCCAGCACAGCGGGGAGCAGTTCTACCATTCTCTCGCTGTATTGAGGGTATGTCCCTTTGACATAGAAATACGCGAATCTTTCATAGATATTTATCATCTACTACCTCTGCCGTGGCTGTCAATCTGCAGGTACCTGGCCGATCCGCAATCTCCGCCATCAAACTGTCTACCGCTGGCTGGCCAGCCCTCCCGCGATCTCTCCCCCGTCAATCACGAAGTATTGCCCGGTGATAAAGCTGGCGTCGTCTGAGGCCAGGAAGGCAAGGAGGGCGGCCACGTCTTCCGGTCGGCCCAGCCTGCCCAGGGGCACTTTGGCTTCGAAGGCCTGCTGCATCTCCAGGGTGTATTCCGCTTCTTGCATCGGGGTCAGAATGAAACCCGGACACACGGCGTTGACGCGCACCTTGGGGGCCAGTTCCAGCGCCATGGAACGGGTCAACTCGATGACTCCCGCCTTGGAGGCATTGTAGTCGGCGTAGTAGGGATAGCCCACTAGCCCGTTGGTCGAGCCCATGTTCAGGATGACGCCGCCATCTCCGGCCAACATTCTTCGCGCTGCTTGCTGCGCCACGAAGAACACGCCATCGAGATTGACCGCCATCACCTCGCGCCACTCCTGGGGGGAGATGTTCATGAAGCGGTGCCGGATGCTGATCCCGGCGTTGTTGACCAGCACATCCAGCCCTCCCACCAGGTTGTCCAGTTCCTCAAAGGCTCGCGCGACGTCGTCGGGATTCAAAACGTCGGCGCGGATGGAGCCGCTCAGCGCTGGAAGCTCGCGTTTGAGACGATTGAGCGCCGCATCGTCGCGATCCAGCACAACTACGCGCGAGCCCTCCTCCAGGAAGCGTGCTGCCGTCGCCGTGCCGATGCCGCCGGCCCCACCAGTAATCAGCACTCGTTTGTCTTTCAGACTCCGCATGTCATCTCCTATCCTGCCAGTCCGCCACCGTCCACGACCAAGGCTGTGCCGGTAACGAAAGATGAGGCATCGCTGGCCAAATAAAGCGCTGCCTGGGCGATGTCCTCCGGCTTGCCGATGCGTTTCAATGGCCGTTCTGCCGCTTCTGCCAGAAATCGCTCGTCTGATTTGCCAAGCTGCCGTGCCTCATCGCGGAGCATGGGCGTGTCGGTATCGCCGGGGCAGATACAATTGACGCGGATGTTCTGCTCGCCGTGATCGAGCGCCATGGCCTTGGTCAGCAGAACCACTGCCCCTTTTGAGGCACAATACGCTGCCGCTCTGCGCCCACCGACCAACCCCCAGCCTGAGGCTGTGTTGATGATCACCCCACCACCGGCTCGGGCCATAACGGGAATGGCGTACTTGCTGAGCAAAAAGATAGATTTGACGTTGACCGCCATCACCCGATCCCACTCCTCCTGGCTCGTCTCTAGCACAGTTGCCCGCCGGACAATGCCCGCGTTGTTAAAGAGGATATCGAGGCCGCCCAGTTTCTTTACGGTCTGCTGCACAGCCCACTGGCAATCTGCTGCCTGGCTCACGTCGCAGTGCACAAAGATGGCCTGTCCGCCTTCGTCCGTAATCTTTTGGGTGATGGCCTGTCCGCCGGCCTCGTCTAAATCCGTCACCGACACCGCCGCGCCTTCGCGGGCGAAGAGCAAAGCCGTCGCCCGCCCGATGCCCGACACCCCTCCCGTGATCAGGGCAACTTTTCCTGCCAAAATGCCCCTTTTGTTAGCAGACTCATCGTTCGACATCGGCCAGGGCCCTTCTTGCTGCTTCGATGGTGAAGCTCACGTCCTCGTCAGTGTGGACCAACGACACAACAGAATGGAGGGCGGCAGAGGGCGTCATGTACACTCCATACTTGAAGAGCGTCAGCGCGAATTTCTGGTATTTGGCACGATCAACGTAGGCGCAGAATTGGCGATAATCGCGGATAGCCGGTTGGTCAGTGAACATGATTTGCAGCATCGGTCCCACGTTTTGCACAATTGCCTTCGTGCCCGTTTCCTCGAATAGATCGCGCAGTCCATGGCAGAGCTTCTCCCCGATGCGCCACATGTGACGGAAAGCCGCGCCGTTGTCGCGGGTCAGCTCCCGCAGGCTGGCCCGCGCCGCGTACAACCCGATACGTGAGGCATTCTGGGTGCCGTAGTGCAGCACCCCACCCCACTCTAGCGCCCCCATAACGTCGGCCCGGCCGACAAAGCCGGCCACCGGCAATCCAGCCCCCATGGCTTTGCCGAAAGTCGAGATGTCGGACATGATTCTATAGTGCTCCTGACAGCCGCCGGCCGCGATGCGGAAGCCGGTCACGGTTTCGTCGAGGATGAGCAGGATGCCGTTGTCGTGGGTCAGATCACGCAGCCCCAGCAGGTAACCTGGCTCTGGCGGGATGACGCCCATGTTGCCCATGATCCCCTCGGTGATGACGGCGGCAATCTGTCCACGGTGGGTATCAATGGCTCGCTCTACTGCTGGCAAATCGTTCCAGGGTACGACGATGGTGTCCTCCAGCGCGCGCCGGTTCAGCCCCGAACTGTCAGCGATCTTGATGGGATCGTGACGGTAGCCCAGCGAGACCAGGGGATGCGGGTGAGCGTTAACCATGAAGTCGTCATACCAGCCGTGATAGTGACCCTCGAATTTGATGAACTTCGGCTTGCCTGTGTAGCCCCTCGCCAGGCGGATGGCCGCCATAGCTGCCTCGGTGCCGGTGTTGGCGAAACGTACCCGCTCGGCGCTGGGCACCATCTGCTGGATCAGCTCCGCCACCTCGACCTCTATCTCCGTGGCGGCTGCGAAGAGCGTTCCGCTGGCCGCCGCTTCGCTCACCGCTTGTACGATGCGTGGGTGGGCGTGGCCCAGCGGCAGCGCGCCATAGGCCATCATCCAGTCCACGTAGCGATTACCGTCCACGTCGTAAATGTGGGAACCCTCACCTCGTTCAATAAAGAGGGGGTAGTCCCCATAATTGGCCGGCCCTCGCGAGGGAGAGCTGCCGCCCTCAATCATCACTCGCAAGGCGCGTTGGAAAAACGCTTTCGATTTGTGCGTAGTATAGCTCACAGAGATTTACCTCCTGAAAAGCGTCAAACGTCAAACGTGAGGCTGATGCGTAAGAAACTTCTCACGTCTCGCTTCCAAGACTCACCCTGTGCTGTCCTGCGTACTCCCGAAAGCGGGCGATCAGTTCTTTGGCCCGTTCCTCGGCCTCGTCAGGTGCGAGCCGGTCACACTGGTAGCCCAGTTCGACGCGCAGTACGTCTGCCGCTTCAGGGCAAAAGACGACAGTGCCATCGGTCTCGATGCGCTCGATGCCGTCAAAGCGATGCGAGCGCTCGTTGATGGCGATGGCTTCGGCCAGGGGGAGCCCTTCTATGGGCACTAGCCGCACGCTGCTATTGCCGACGACGACGGGATAACCGCCCGGCAATCCATTTGGCCCAGGCGCGTGCAGGAACACTTCGTTATCGGAGAGGAGCGCCCAGGTGAGCCGCATGACTGAGCCGGCGGTGAGGAAATGCGTCACCGGGCCAGATGGCACAGGATAAGGGGTCAGCAGCAACTCGTCGGCGCAGATGGCTTCCGTCACATCCTGTCCCCCGTATTCGACGCGCAGGAAGTGGGGCGGGATCTCGCCTGTCGGCTCGCCAAAAACTGCTGATAACAGGGCGTGGTGAGCCACCAGCAGCACGCGCACCGCGTCGAGGGGCACGGCCAGTCGTTCGGCGGCCAGCAGGCGCACTTTGGGCACGATCTCGTCAACATTGCCCACCCCGCAGGTCGGCGCCAGGTCCAAGCGGCCGAGGATGCAGTTGACCACGTCGGGGAAGGGGGCAGTGAGCGTCACCCCAGGATAGGCGGCGTCACGGAGAGCCTCCATCAGTTTCATGGTCAACGTCAGATGGACGGGCAGCCACACGCCGAAGCCCGCGCGTTTGATGACGGCGGCCTGTTCGGGGGGCAAGAGGTCCGGCAGCCACCATGTCTGCATGGTCGCTGTGCTCAAGATGATGTCGGGTGCCTCTCTGTGCACGATCTCGGCGACGGCGTCTTTATCGTTGAGGTCAAGGGACACAAAGCTGATGTCCGGCGCGTATCCCTGGGCCAGTGCGCCCAGACGGGCCAGGTTACAGCGGGCTATGCCACGCGATGCGTTTCGGCTGCCTACGATGATCCGCCCAAGGCCCTGCTCTCGCGCCAGCAGTTCCAGCACGACGCTGCCCAGCCCTCCGAGGCCAATGAGCATAATGGTTGGTTTCGTTTTCATCTAAGCAAACAACACCTTCCTCAACTCTCTCAACCTTTCCACTCCCTTCACCTCGCGGGCGAAAAGGGGAAGGGTGATAATCTCCATATTTTGTCCGTATTCGTCGGCCAACAGGTTGATGTACGGGCTTTGCATGTCCATTCTGGCCTGATGGAATTCGCAGTCGGGATTCTTGATGACGTTGTTGATGATCAGGTAGTGGATGGGAAGGCCGTATCTCTCGAATTCCCTCACCAGTCTCCTGGCCTGATACACGCCCAGGGCCTCGGGAATGGTGACCAGGATGAACTCGGTGTTGTTGGGATTTCTCATGAAATCCGTCACCTCCCTGGCCAGGGCTTTCCAGCTATCTATCAGGTCGAGGAAAGGCACTTTTTTCAGCTTGAAGGTATCGCGAACCTCAAAGTAGAACTTGGGGGCCATGCGCAGGTGCTGGAGAAATTTATACGGCAAGTCCAGGAGGCGCAAGGTGTCTCCCGCTGGAGCGGTGTCCCAAACGATGAGGTCGTAGCGCCCATCCCTGACCCGCTCCAGGATGTAGTCCAACATGAACTCTTCCTGGATGCCCGGCGCTATGGCGACGTAATCTATGACCTCGTCGTACTCCATATCTATCAGAGTAGAAGCAGCCTCGTACACCTCTGGGCCAAACTTCTCCTTCCACCTCTCCATAACTTCGTCAGGGGATATCTCAAGCGCGTAGAGGTTTTCCACGCCGTTTACGGGCTTTTCCCTTGCCCCTACCTCCATCTCGAAGATATCCGAGAGGGAGGGGGTGAGGTCGCTGGAGATGATCAGCGTTTTTCTGCCCAGTGAGGCATAGTGGAGGGCCGCCGTAGCCGAACAGGTTGTCTTCCCCACTCCTCCTTTTCCTCCAAACATGAGAACGCGCTTGTCAGTGCGATCCAGTGATGAAAGGGACATCTAGCTTGGTTAACTCCTCTCTATTATCAGTGTGGGTTAATTGACTCAGGGGAGTGCAGGTGCAAGCCTGCAGGGGCGGACTTGCGTCCGCACTCCCTCTAACTGGCTTCCAGCCTGATTTTACCACATGTTCCACCAAATCGCAATTATCTTGGGCGTGAGGCGTGAAACGTGGCGTGGTAGTCAGTTCACGTTTCACGTCTTCACGTTTCACGTTTTACTCACGTTGTCGCCTTGCCCACTAGCTCAAAATGTGATACAATCACTGTGGGGGAAAGTCATGGAAAGGCTGGTCTTTATGGGCACACCGGATTTTGCGGTGCCCATTTTGAAGGCTCTAATCGAGCGATACAAGATCGTGGGAGTAGTCACCCAGCCCGACCGACGGGTGGGGCGGGGGCGCAAAGTGGAGGCATCACCGGTGAAGGTTGTGGCCCTGGACAATGGTTTGCCGGTGCTGCAACCGCCCAGCCTGCGCCGGCCCGACGTCGTGGCCGAGCTTAGGGCCTTGGCGCTTGAGGTCATAGTGGTAGCGGCTTATGGCCAGATATTGCGGGCCGAGGTGCTGGGCATCCCGCCCAGGGGGTGCCTCAATGTCCACGCTTCGCTCCTGCCCAAGTATCGGGGAGCGGCCCCTATCGCCGCAGCCATCCTGGCCGGTGAGGAAGAGACAGGGGTGACCATCATGCTGATGGATGAGGAGATGGACACCGGGCCTATCCTGTCCCAGGCCACCTGTTCCATATTTCCCCAGGATACGCGGGAGTCGCTTAGCGCCAGGTTGGCTCAGTTGGGGGCCGACTTACTGATAGACACTTTGCCCCGCTGGCTGGCGGGTGAGATCGAGCCTCGGCCTCAGGACCGCAGCCAGGCCACCTACAGCCGGATCATCGCCAAGGAGGACGGCCTGGTAGACTGGTCCCAGTCGGCGGTCGAGATCTGGCGGCGAAGCCGTGCTTACCATCCCTGGCCCAGCACCTACACGCATTGGCGAGGTGAGCTGCTCAAAGTGCTCAGCGCCGAGGCGTTACCCCATTGGTCGGGTGAGGAGGAGCAAGGACGAGTCATGGCTCTGGATGAGGGCCTGGCTGTGGCCACTGGGGAAGGCGCTTTGCTTCTGGGTGAGGTGCAGTTGGCGGGCAAAAGGGCCTTGAGTGCCAAAGACTTCGCCAGGGGGCAGAAGGATTTTGTGGGTTCAGTACTGGGTCGGGGAGGTTAGCAGATGAAGAGGAGAATCTGGATATTCTCGGCGGTAGTGATCTTGGCTTCGGTGGTCACGATAGGCTGTGCTTTGGCCCTGTCCAATCCAACGGTTAGGGAAAGTGAATCCGAAGAGAATTGGGTATCTGGGATCGAGTCCTTGACCTTGGGAGAGGCCGACACAGTTCCTGGCTTCTCCTCCGAGCAGTGCGACCCCAGGGACGAGAGTGGGCTTTCCGAGAAGTTTCCAGTCACGCAGGCAGATAAAACCGAGAGGGGAAGTAGGCTCATCTTTCCCTGGGTGATCGTGGGAGAGCCTAAACCGGTCGAGGAAGAGAAGGTTTTTTTGCCACTGTTTACAAAACCCAGGGGGCCTTGCGTCAATCGCGTCGTCAGGACAGGCGATAAGCTCACTTTCAATGGCCAAGAGATTCGGTTGATCGGCATGAATGTGTCTTACATCCTCGAAGAGTGGTTCCCGGAGGAGCAGTGGGAGGAGATTCTCTCCTTCCTGTCTCAGCATGGAAATGCCATCCGCATCCCCGTTTTTCCTAAGCATGCGCGGGATGGGGGACTGGATCGAGTGGAGCGCTTGATCCGCCTGGGTGGCAAGTATGGCCTGAAGTTCATCATCGTCCTCGAGGGCTACATGGCGGCAGACTATCCCACCAAGAGCGAAGCCTGGTTTGACTCAGGATACAAGGACGAGTACATGGATCACCTACGAAGCGTGGTTACCAGGCTCAGGCATTATAAAGAAGTGGCCTTGTGGCAGTTGATGGGAGAGCCCAGTTGTGGCCCTGAGGGAGGGACGCAGTCTTGCTACAACTCGCTGGTCCAATGGGCCAGGGTGGCCTCTGAGGAGATAAAGAGGCTCGATCCCTGCCGGCCGGTGGCCGTGGGGATGATCTCTGTGGAGGGGCCTGATCCCCAGGGGGAGGAAGCCTGGCGTGAGATGCACAGTTTCCCCTCCATTGATGCCGTGACGATTCACGTCTGGACCGACGTCTGGTACGAGCGGGAGCTGAGGATTGCCAAAGAACTAAACCTGCCCGTTCTCTACACCGAGGTCTACCATCGAGCCTACAAAAAGAACGGTCGCCTCCTTCGCGAAGGAATCTTGGAGGAAAGAGTGGATACCATTGAGGAGTTCATGCAGCGATCCTTCGACGCAGGAGTGGATGGCATCATTCTCTGGCAGTACATTTACCAGGGCTATTGCGGGGAGTTGGACTACGATCAGGGTGATCCTGTTTGGAAGGTGCTTGGGTCTTTCTCTAATGAGTAACGGGTTAATGAGTAACGAGTCAACGAGGATTTGCGCCTTCACCCTCTCTCCCTCTTTCCCCCCCATTGGGGGGGATGAAGGGGGGGGACTGGGTTCCCTGATACGGGACAAGTGCATTTCGCCCGTGGAGGTGACCCAGGCCTACCTGCAGCGCATTGATGCCTGGAATGAGACGCTCAATGCCTACATCACCGTGATGCGAGACCAGGCGCTGGCCGATGCCCGTCGTTGCGAGGAGGAAATCCAGCGAGGCGACTATCGGGGCCCGCTGCACGGCGTCCCTGTAGCCCTCAAGGACCTGTACGACACGGCCGGGGTGCAGACTACGGCGGCCTCCAAGATCTACGCCCATCGCGTGCCTGCTGAGGATGCCACCAGCGTGGCCCGGCTGCGCGCCGCTGGTGCAGTGCTCATCGGCAAGACCAACCTGCACGAGTTCGCCTACGGGGTGACGACGGATAGCTCGTACTTTGGGCCCACGCGGAATCCGTGGGATCCGGAGCGGGTGGCCGGTGGCTCCAGCGGCGGCTCCGGAGCCGCTGTCGCCGCCGGCCTCTGCGCGGCCGCCACCGGCTCCGACACGGGCGGCTCTATCCGCATCCCTGCCGCTCTGTGCGGCATCGTCGGCCTCAAGCCCACCTACGGTCGCATCAGTTGCCACGGCCTGCTGCCCCTCTCCTGGTCTCTGGATCACCCCGGCCCAATGGCCCGCACGGTCTACGGCGCGGCGGTCATGCTGGCAGCCATGGCCGGCTACGACCCCCGCGATCCCGCCTCGGCTGACGTGCCCGTTCCCGACTACACCGCTGGCCTGGGGGATGGCGTGGCGGGCCTGCGCATCGGCCTGGATCCCCAGTGGGCGCTCTCTGGGATTCACGAGGAGGTGCGGGCTGCTTTCCAGGGGGCGCTAGCGGTGCTCCAGGACCTGGGGGCGGAGATCATCGAAGTGTCCGTGCCCCGCGTCGTCGAGGGCATGGAGGCGGCGCTGACCATCCTCAGCGCTGAGGCGACGGGCATCCACGAGGAGTTTCTGCGGGCACGCCCCGACGATTACCAGCCCGACGTTCGCGCCCGGCTGGAAAAGGGCTTTGCCGTGCGGGGCATAGACTACGGGCGTGCCCGACGCACCGGCGAGTTGCTGCGCCGTGACTTAGCCACCCTGTTCCAGAAAGTAGACCTCCTGGCCACGCCCGTATGTGGCATACCGGCTCCCAGAATCGGGCAGCGGGAGGTGACCATTGATGGGGAGACCGTTCCCGTGATGGCTCCCCTCACGCGCTACACTCGCATCTTCAACCTGGCGGGGCTGCCGGCCATCTCTGTGCCCTGTGGCTTCTCCTCCGAGGGGCTGCCCATCGGCCTGCAACTGGTGGGCCGCGCCTGGGACGAAGCTACGGTGTTGCGAGTGGCTTACGCTTACGAAAGGAAATCAGGGAGCTAGGGAATCAGGGAATGTGGCCCGATCCCTCATCACCCCGGATGGCCTGATCACCGATTCCCTGAGGGATCACATGAAACAGTATGTCGAACAATGCCTAAAACGTACACAGTCCAATTAGACGAAGCTTTATGCAAGGGGCAAGCCTGTGCCATCTGCCAGCAGGTCTGTCCCCAGGATGTGTTCGCTGTCAGCAATAGACTCACGTCCCAGGGGGTGTGGCCGCTGCAAGTGGCGCGGCCGGAAGACTGCATCGGTTGCCTGAAGTGCGAGATTCTCTGCCCAGAACTGGCCATCAACGTCACCCCAGTGGGCGAGCAGGTGGCCGAGCCCGCCGTCCCCCAGCCTGTCCGTCCAGCCATCCCTCCAGATTATGGCGGTTGGGCCACCATGCCCAGCAAGCTGTCAGCCGGAGTGCGCTTCCTGTCGGGTAATGAGGCCTGCGCCGAAGGTGCTCTGGCGGCAGGATGCCGTTTCTACGGCGGCTATCCCATCACCCCATCCAGCGAACTCATGGTCCACATGGCTCACCGGCTGCCGGAGGTGGGGGGCACCTTCGTCCAGATGGAGGACGAGATTGCCAGCCTATCTGCCGTCATCGGCGCGTCGTGGGCCGGGATCAAGAGCATGACCGCCACATCGGGGCCTGGCTTCAGTCTGATGATGGAAAGCCTGGGTTACGCAGTGATGACCGAGACCCCCTGCGTCATCGTGAACGTGCAGCGGGCCGGGCCCAGCACGGGCCAGGCCAGCCGCCCAGCGCAGGGGGACGTGATGCAGGCTCGCTGGGGCACCCATGGCGGGCCGGAGATCATCGCCCTGGCCCCTTGGTCGGTGCAGGAAATGTACGACCTGACCATCCGCGCCTTCAACCTGGCGGAGCGTTTTCGCGTGCCGGTGGTCGTGCTGGCCGACGAGGTGGTGGGACACCTCAGCGAGACGATCACTGTGCAGCCCACCGTGCACTGTTTCAATCGTGTGCGCTGGCCGCAGGATGCTCCTTTCGGAACCGAGGCCGACGACGGCGTGCCGCCCATGCCCGCTTTCGGTGAGGGAGCCCGATTGCTGATCACCGGCTCGACCCACGACGCCAGGGGGATACGGCGTACCACCGATCCCCATACTCAGGAGCGGCTCTTGCGACGGCTGGCCAACAAGCTGCTGGCCCATCGCCAGGAGATAGATGACTGGGAAGCGCACCTCACCGCAGACGCCGAACGACTGGTGGTGGCCTACGGTTCCGTGGCCCGCAGCGCGCTATGGGCTGTGCAGGAGGCGCGGCGACAGGGACAGCGAGTGGGATTCTTACGCCTGAAAAGCCTGTGGCCCTTCCCCGACGACGTCGTCGCCCGCCATGCCCCCCCCTTCATCCCCCCCATTGGGGGGGAAAGAGGGGGGGAGGTGGTGGTGCCGGAGATGAACCTGGGCCAGGTGGCGCGGGAGGTGGAGCGCTGCGTGGCTGTGCCCGTCACCTGCCTGTCGCAGACGGACGGCGAGTTGATTGATCCACGGCGCATCCTGCGCTACCTGGTGGAGGGGAGGTGGGAGCAATGAGCGAAAGCAAAAAGAGGAAAACCAGCGTTCCGCAGTTACGAGCCCGCTACCTGCGGCAAGCCACGCCCTTCTGTGCGGGCTGCGGTCATGGCATTTTCATCAATGCCTTTCTGCGGGCAGCGGAGGCCGCCGAATTGGACTTCGGGCGGACGGTCTTCGTCTCCGGCATCGGCTGTGGGGCCTGGGTGCCCAGTCCTCACTTCCTGGCCGATACCCTGCACGTCACTCACGGGCGAGCCATCGCCTTTGCCACGGGCGCCAGGCTCACCCGCCCCGACCTGGAGGTGGTGGTCATCAGCGGCGACGGCGACCTGACCACCATCGGTGGCAACCACCTCATTCACGCCGCTCGCCGCAACGTGCCCATCAAGGTCTTCTGTTTGAACAACTGGCTGTTCGGCATGACAGGGGGGCAGGTATCGGCTACCACACCCCAGGGGGCAATCACCGAGACCACCCCGGCCGGCAACCCCCATCGGAGCTTCGATCTGGTGAATCTGGTGCGTGGGGCCGGTGCGCCCTACGTCGCTCGCTGGCCGGTGGCCCGACCCCACTGGCTGCGGCGCGGGATCGAGACCGCTCTGCGAGAGCCGGGCTTCGCTTTCGTCGAGGTGCTCTCCACCTGCCCCACCCAGTATGGCCGCGCCAACCGGCCGCAGTGGGCCGACCAAGAAGCCAGTCTGGCCTGGGCCATGCTCGCCTGGCAGGAGGCCAATTGTATATCGCGCCGTAAGGCCCAGGAGGAGGGAGCAGCAGGCAAGATCGTGGTAGGTGAGTGGAGGGAAGGAGGCGAGACGTGGAACGTTTAGAGATACTCTTCGGTGGCCAGGGTGGGCAGGGAATCAAGTTAGCTGGGAAGTTGTTGGGACAGGCCTATGCCCTGACCGGGCGTCAGGTAGCCAGCAGTGCCTCCTACGGGCCAGAGGCTCGCGGGACGTTTGTCCGCTCAGAGGTGGTGGCCTCCGACGAGCAGATCATCTATCCGCGCACCCTGACTCCTCACTTCTTCGTGGCCCTATCCCAGGAGGCGTACGACCGTCTGCACCAAGAAGTGGCAGCAGGCGGAGTGGTGCTTTTCGACCCAGAGGCGGTGACGCCGTCACCGGCGGCCTCCCAACGGCACTGCCCTATCCCCGCCCTGAGCGCGGCGGCCGAGATGGGTCGTCCAGGAGCGGCCAACATGATCATGCTGGGGGCGCTGGTTGCCCTCTCCGGCCTGGTAGATTTGGAGACGCTGAAACAGACGCTGTCTGACTCGGGCCGCGCGGCCAATGAACGGGCGCTGGAGCGCGGCTTCGCTCTGGGCAGCGAACAGGCGGCCTGATCGAGAGCGAGTAACGAGGGGTGGGGAACGGGGGGCAGGTGCGGCCCGCTTTCCAGGAGGCCCTGGCAGTGCTTAAGGGCTGCTGCGGGCGGCCTACGCCTACGAGACGGCAACGGAGTGGACACAGTGCTGCCCGTCGCTTTGGGAAACTGAGCGAGCCTGAAATATGGGATTTCTTCCCGTTTGACAAATATTTCGGATTGTGCTATAATATATCGTAATTCCTTCAGCCGCCTCAAGTTTGATTCAATCAGGAGACAAGAACGTGTTTATTCTCATTCTCATTGTTCGTTGTCCCGATTCGCTGGCGTCCCCTTTCAACTCAAAGAGTGTAGCTTGTATTTATTTGACACCAAGATAGAGCCTTTGCTGGCCCTGCCTTGGTGTTTTTTATTAGCAACTGCTGGCCTTGCCTGAGATTCTCCAACATGAGGCCGGGCGACCGTAGGGGTCGGCAGTGATGGCTCCCATCGGCAGGCCGAGGGTAGCCGAAAAACATGGAAGGAGGTGATGGCCACAAACAGGTGAGCAGCATCTAGTGGGCGTTCGCAAAGTAGTTCGCCAAAACACATTAAAGCTATTTTGAAAGGAGAGAACAAAAATGGGTGCGTTGATCGGTGAGGTCTTCGGGACCTTCATTCTGATTCTGTTGGGCGATGGCGTCGTCGCCAACGTCGGGTTGGCCCCCCGCTTGGCTGCACCAGGCTACAACTGGAATACCATAACCTTCGGATGGGCCTTTGCGGTGGTGGTCGCCGTGTACATTACTGCTGGAGTCTCCGGCGCGCACATCAACCCGGCGGTCACTATCGCCTTGGCGGTGAAGCGCGGCTTCTCCTGGAGCAAGGTCATTCCCTACATAGTCGCACAAATGATCGGCGCGTTCCTGGGCGCGCTGGGCGTGTTCCTGTGCTACCGTGACGGTCTGGTGGCGGCTGGCATGCCCAACGTCTGGTGCACCGGGCCAGGCTCTATCTTCGGTCAGGCCTTCTGGGGCGGCGCTGGAGGGGCGAGCATTGGGTCGTACTCGCTGCTCACTGCCCTCATCACGGAAATCCTCGGTACGGCAGTGCTGCTGTGGGGCGTTCTGGCGAGTGGCGACACGAAGAACCTGGCCCCCGGAGCCAACCTCGGTGGGCTCTTTGTGGGCTTCACTGTTCTGGCGATCGGCCTGTGCTTGGGTGGCCCCAGCGGCTACGCCATCAACCCTGCCCGTGACTTCGGCCCCCGCGTCTTCGGCCTCTTGGTGGGTACCACGGGTCTGTTTAGCAACCTCTACTGGCTGGTGGCGCCTATCCTTGGGCCTATCGTCGGTGGCATCGCGGGCGTCTTCACCTACGACTTCTTCGTCACCCCCTACCTGGCAAAGAAATAATTGAGCCAGTGGGCCGGTCCAAGGCGAATAGCTTAAGTTGACAGGGTTGTCAACGGGAGGGGAGCGAGGGGTAACCCTTTCCTCCCCTCCCTACTTTGCCTTTAGCGAAAGGAGGCAAGAACATGAAGAAACTGATTAACAAGCCTGAGGATGTAGTCAGGGAAGAGTTGGAAGGTCTGGCCCTGGCTTATCCAGACATAATCAAAGTCCACTTCGAGCCTGACTTCGTTTATCGGGCTGATGCTCCGGTTAAGGGTCAGGTGGCCATCGTCTCCGGTGGCGGCAGCGGCCACGAGCCCATGCACGGTGGCTTGGTGGGCGTGGGGATGCTAAGTGCAGCCTGCCCCGGCCAGGTCTTCACCTCGCCTACGCCGGACCAGATGTTGGAAGCTACCACGATGGTTGATGGTGGGGCAGGGGTGTTGCACATCGTCAAGAACTACACTGGCGACGTCATGAACTTCGAGATGGCCGCCGACATGGCCCGCGAAGAGGGCATCCAGGTGCTGAGCATCCTGATAGACGACGACGCGGCGGTGAAAGACAGCCTGTGGACCGCAGGACGACGCGGCGTGGGCACCACGGTGCTGGCGGAGAAGCTCTGCGGCGCGGCGGCGGAGAAGGGCTACAGTCTGAAGAAGGTAGCCGACCTGTGCCGCAAGGTCAACATCAATGGCCGCAGCATGGGCATGGCTCTCACCTCCTGCACAGTGCCCATGGCTGGCAAGCCCACCTTCGATCTGCCTGAGGACGAGATGGAGATCGGCATCGGCATCCACGGCGAGCCGGGCCGAAAGCGGATGAAGCTTCAGACCGCCGACGAGATCACCGAGATGCTGGCCCTGGGCATCATTGAGGACCCGGCCTACAAGCGAACTGTCCGCGAGTGGAACGAGGGCCAGGGCGAGTGGGTCGAGGTCGAGCTGGTAGACCCGCCATTCAAGGCAGGTGATCAGGTGCTGGCCTTCGTCAACAACATGGGCGGCACCGCGGCCATCGAGCTCCCCATCATCTACCGCAAGCTGCACGAAATCTGCCAGAAGAAGGGGCTGAAGATCGTCCGCAATCTCATCGGCGCGTACATCACCTCCCTGGAGATGCAGGGCTGCTCCATCACCTTGCTCAAGATGGACGATGAGCTCATCAAGCTTTGGGACGCTCCAGTCAAGACCATTGGCATGCGCTGGGGAATGTAGTGGAATCTGCGAACAGGCGAATCCGCGAAGCTTCGTTTTGCTCATTCGCCTGTTTGCTGAGGCCTGGCAGGAATCTGTTTGGCTCGTTCACTATTCTCTGAAGGGGGGAGCGTTCTTCAACAATGATGACTAGGAGCCAGGTGCTGAAGTGGCTTGAGGCTACGGCTGCAGTGATCGGAGAAAACAGGCAGTATCTCACCGATCTGGACTCGCCCATCGGCGATGCCGATCACGGTATCAACATGGATCGAGGCTTCAAGAAGATAGTGAGCAAGTTGCCTGGTGTGGAGGATAAGGACATCGGCGTCATTCTTAAAACGGCGGGGATGGCTCTCGTCACCAGTGTCGGTGGGGCAGGGGGACCTTTGTATGGCACGTTTCTCATGGATGCGGGGAAGGCCGTAGCGGGCAAGGATGAACTCTCCGATGGTGACCTGGTCGCTCTTCTCGACGCTGGCTTAAAGGGGGTAATTAAGATAGGGAAAACCAACCTGAAAGACAAAACCATGGTGGATGCCCTCTACCCCGCTTTGGAGGCTCTCAAGGAGGCCGTCGCCGATGGCAAGGATACCGTAGAGGCCCTCCACCTGATGACGGATGCCGCCCACGAGGGGATGAAGGACACCATCCCCATGCTGGCCAGGAAGGGCCGCGCCAGCTACTTGGGAGAGCGCAGCATTGGCCACCAGGACCCAGGGGCGACCTCTTCCTACCTGCTCCTGAAGACGTTGACGGAAACCATTGAGGCCGACCAATCAACTTAGCACGTCCGAGTTGTCCTCTACATTGCGATGCCGGTAAAGGCGATTTCTGCGTTAGGGATTTTGAGAGGGGGTGATAAAAGGGGAAAAGCACAAGACAGAATCATTCCGTAACTAAAATATCACAAAACAAATACAAGATAAAGGAGTAACTATAATGGCAAAGAAATACGCAGCAGCAGTAGACCAGGGTACGACCAGCACCCGCTTCATGATCTTTGACCACGCGGGACAGGTGGTCGGCGTGGATCAGATGGAGCACGAGCAGATTTACCCGAAGGCTGGCTGGGTCGAGCACAACCCGATGGAGATCTGGGCTCGCACCCAGGACGTGGTCAAGGCCGGGCTGAAGAAGTCGGGGGTCAAGGCTGAGGAGATATCGGCCATCGGCGTGACCAACCAGCGCGAGACCACCGTCGTGTGGGACAAGAAAACCGGCAAGCCCTACTACAACGCCATCGTCTGGCAGTGCACCCGCACCAAGGACATCTGCGACGACCTGGCCGATGACGGTGGCCAGGATCGCTTCCGCGCCAAGGTAGGGTTGCCCCTGGCCACCTACTTCTCCGGCCCCAAGATCAAGTGGATCCTGGACAACGTGGCTGGTGTCCGCAAGGCGGCGGAGAAGGGCGACGCCATCTTCGGCAACATTGACACCTGGGAGATCTGGTGGCTGACCGGTGGCCCCAAGGGTGGCGCGCACGTGACCGACGTGACCAACGCCAGCCGCACCATGCTCATGAACCTGGAGACCCTGGACTGGGATCAGGAGATCCTGGACATCCTGGGTATCCCCCGCCAGATGTTGCCGAAAGTTCGTCCCTCCAGCGATCCCAAGGTCTGGGGCTACACGCCCAAGGATGGGCCGTTTGGCGCATCCATCCCGGTGTGCGGTGACCTGGGCGACCAGCAGGCTGCCCTGGTGGGCCAGACCTGCTTCAGCCCTGGCGAGGCCAAGAATACCTACGGCACTGGCTGCTTCATGTTGCTCAACACCGGCACCAAGCCCGTGCCCAGCAAGAGCGGCCTGCTGACCACGTTGGGCTACCAGTTCGGCGACGCGCCGGCCGTGTACGCTCTGGAGGGCTCCATCGCCATCACCGGCGCGCTGGTGCAGTGGCTGCGCGATAACCTCAACTTCTTCGAGAAGTCGTCGCAAGTCGAGGATCTGGCCAAGACCGTTGAGGATAACGGCGGCATCTACTTCGTGCCCGCCTTCTCTGGCCTGTTCGCGCCCTACTGGAAGAGCGATGCCCGAGGCGCGATCGTCGGCATGACCCGCTACGTCAACAAGGGGCACTTCGCCCGCGCCGCGCTGGAGGCCACTGCCTTCCAGACCCGCGAGGTGCTGGACGCCATGAACAAGGACTCCGGCGTGGATCTGAAGGCCCTCAAGGTGGACGGCGGCATGGTCTTCAACGAGCTGCTCATGCAGTTCCAGGCCGACATCCTGGGCGTGCCCGTCATTCGCCCGACGGTGGCCGAGACTACCGCGTTGGGCGCGTCCTACGCCGCTGGTCTGGCCGTCGGCTTCTGGAACAACACCGACGAGCTGCGCGAGAACTGGGGCGTGGACAAGACCTGGGAGCCCAAGATGGACGCCGGGACCCGCGCCAAGCTCTACAAGGGATGGCTCAAGGCCGTCACCCGCACCTTCGATTGGGTGTAGGTAGAACGTTTACGCCTGAGCAGGTTCCCCACTGACGAATAAGGGGAAAGGGGGGGAATTGGGAGAGCATCTGCACAGCCTCTCAATTCCCCCTTTGCTGGATTGAAAGTGCATATCATAGTTTGTCTTAAACAGATTATTGACCCAGAGATCGCGCCTAGCGAGTTCCAGATTGATCCGGTCCGCAAAGAGCAAATTCGGGGGAAGCACGCCCTGGTCATCAGTACCTTTGACGAGCACGCCCTGGAGGTAGCCGTGCAGGTCAAGGAGAAAACCGGCGGGAGGGTTACGGCCTTGACCATCGCCGGCGAGGAAGGGGGCGAAGCTCTGCACACAGCCCTGGCCATAGGCGCGGACGAAGTTGTGCTTCTCTCTGATTCCGCCTTCTCTGACACCGACTCCTTTGGGATAACCCACATCCTGGCAGCAGCCCTGCAAAAGCTCGGTGAGTTCGATGCGGTGCTGTGCGGCAGGCAGGCAGGGGATGTGGAGCTGGGTGTCACTGGCCCGTTCCTGGCAGAGGAACTCGGCCTACCTTGCATCGCGTTGGTGGCCAACATTGAGCCCGACAGTGACAGAGTGCGCCTGAGACGGCCAGTGGAGAGCGGGTATGAAATCCTGGAAGCTCCCTTACCTTTCGTGGCTACTGTCACCAACGATGAAAGCAATGTGCCGCGCCTGCCCACCGTCAGGGCGATCAGGAAGGCAGTAAAGACACCGGTCCCTGTATGGACGGCAGAGGATATCGGGTTAGAGGTCAAGCCAGAAGTGGCCAGGATCGAGATTCAGGAGCTATTCATCCCCAAGCGAGAGGTGCGATGCGAATTCGTTGAGGGTGAATCCGGCCAGGAGAAGGGGGAGAACCTGGCTCTGCGGCTTAGGGAACTGACGCTCATCTAAGGAGATAGGATGACAGGGATATTGGTATTCTCCTTAGCTTCGGCTGAGGGGCTTCCTCGCTCAAGT
The DNA here is from genome assembly GCA_964446635.1 of uncultured Anaerolineae bacterium. Lineage (GTDB taxonomy): Bacteria > Chloroflexota > Anaerolineae > VGOG01 > VGOG01 > CAYUPJ01. The sequence continues at coordinate 3,005 of CAYUPJ010000027.1, read as the reverse complement.
CTGGAGCTGGTGGCGGCGGCTGAGCAGTTGAGGGAAGAGCTGGGGGATGGGATCGTCCAGGTCGTGCTCCTGGGGCCAGATGCGGAACGCTACGCCGAGACGCTGATCCACCACGGGGCTGATGAGGTCTTCGTCGCCAGTAGCCCTGAGTTACAAGGTTATCAGACAGAGTCTATACTGGCGGTGTTGGAAGCAGCCATCAAGCAGTTGTCTCCCGCTGTGATCCTCTTCCCAGCCGATACAGTAGGAGGGGTAGTGGCCCCTCAGCTCGCTTACCGGTTAGGAGCGGGGATCGTCACCGATTGCGTGGGGTTTGAGGTAGACGCCGAATCTGAGCAACTCCGCTGGCTCCGCCCGGTGTACGGCGGCAAGGCCATGGCCTTCATGGTGGCCAAAGGCCCGGTGCAGATAGCGACCTTCCGCCAGCGGGCCTATGAGCCTTTGCCGGAGGATACCTCACGCCAGGGGAAGGTACAGGCTTTGCAAGTTGAGCTGGAGCCCGCGATGGCTCAGGTGTCGCTGGTGGAGGAAGTGCGGGAGGAAGTCGAGGGGATCAGCCTGGACGAGGCCAAGATCGTTATCGGTGGGGGAAGGGGCATGGGAGGACCGGAGTCATTCTCTGAGCTGGAGACCCTGGCGCAGACTCTGGAGGGCGCTGTGGGCTCCTCACGCCCCCCTGCGGATTCGGGATGGGTGCCCCATGCCAAGCTCATCGGCCAGACGGGGAAGATCCTGAGTCCCAATCTGTACATCGCCGTAGGCATCTCCGGCGCTCCCCAGCACATGGCGGGCATCTCTGCGGCCAAGACCATCGTGGCCATCAACAAGGACGAGGACGCGCCCATTTTCAAGGTGGCCCACCTGGGCGTAGTGGGTGACTGGCGACAGGTCGTCCCGGCGCTGATCCGGGCCTGCCGCGAGTTGGTGGGCGATTGAACAAAAAGACAGGAGGAAAACAATGAGGCTAGAGACACAAGTGATTGTGATCGGTGGGGGGGCGACCGGGACGGCCGTGCTGCGCGACCTGACGATGCGGGGCTTGAAAGCCATGCTATTCGAGCGGGGCAACCTCTCCGAAGGCACAACCGGCAACTTCCACGGCTTGCTGCACAGCGGCGGTCGCTACGCGGTGAAGGATAAGCCCGCCGCCGTGGAGTGCATCGAAGAGAACGAGATTCTGCGTCGCATCGCCCCGCAGGCGATTGAGGACACGGGCGGCTTTTTCATCACCCTCGACGACAACGATGAGGCCTTTCTGCCGAAGTTCCTGGATGGCTGCGCCGAGGTGAGCATCCCGACCGAGGTGATCTCCGGCGAGGAGGCCCGCCGCCTGGAGCCGGCCCTCTCGCCCCAGGTGCGGCAGGCGGTAACCGTGCCCGACGGCAGCATTGACGGCTGGGACCTGTGCACGGGCAGCGTCGCTTCGGCCAAGGAATACGGCGCGCGCACCTTCCTCTACACTCCCGTGACGGCCATCTTACGCGAGGGCGACCGAGCGGTCGGCATCAAAGCGGTAGACCAGAGCACTGGCGACGAGTACATCGTCCACGCCGATTACGTGGTTAGCGCCACCGGCCCCTGGGCGGGTAAGACCGCCAGGCTGGCTGGAATTGAGATTCCGATGGTCCCTAATAAAGGCACCATGGTTGTCCTGGATAGCCGTCCCGTGAAGCGGGTCATTAACCGCTGCCGTAAGCCCACCGATGGCGACATCATCGTCCCCGTGGGTACCACCATCGTGCTGGGCACTACCTCCGTGAATATCGAGGACCCCGACGAGTTCTCCATCGAGGAATGGGAAGTGGACTTGATGCTGGATGAAGGCATCAAGATGGTGCCCATGATCGAGGACATGCGCGTGCAACGTTGCTTTGTTGCCGTCCGTCCCCTGTACGAGCCTCCTACAGAAGAGGGAGCAGAGGAAGGAAGGGAAGTTAGCCGGGCATTCTACGTTCTCGATCACGAGAAACTGGATGGCGTGGGCGGCTTCATCACCATCACCGGCGGCAAGCTGACCACCTCCCGCTTGATGGCCGAAAAGGTGGTTGATCTGGTCTGTGCCAAGATGGGGATTGACGCGGCCTGCCGTACCCATCTGGAGCCACTGCCTACAGGATAGCGAACCTTTCTCCCTTCATCCCCCCAAAGTCTGCCCTGAGCAAGGCTTCGCCCAGAGGCTCTGCCCGAAGGGTCGAAGGGTTGGGGGGGAAAGAGAGGGGGGGCGTCAGGACAAATCAATGGCCAAAAACAAGAAACGACGCGATAAGAAGCAGCCTTCCAAGCAGGGTCAACAAGCCACGCCCAGCGCCAAGGATCAGGAAGCGCGAATCCGCTCATTGGACCGGATTCCGCTCTGGGGTTGGATCTTGATCTTTCTCCTGCCCTTGATCTTTAGCGAGTTCATGTTCTACCAGGCGGGCCGATTGCCCAGCATGGTTATCTTCCCGCTGGCCTGGATCGGCTTCTGGGCCGCCATGATGCAGCGATCCGGGTGGGCGATCCTGAAGAAGCGAAAGGATAAGTGATCGGCCTGCCCGTGGCTTCTTGTGCTGAAGCGCGGCTCGTCTTCACCAAAACCCAATAGGGAGACCACCAAGGATCAAGGCTGGGGGTGAATAGTGAACACTCCCAGCCTTTATGTTTCGTGGAGGTAAGGTGGCGAATTAGGCATGGGGCGAGCCAGGGATAGCCGATCACTGATTGCAATTTGTGACTTATTCAGGTATAATGGTGACTACTCAGGCTGTCATTGCGAGCGAAGCGAAGCAATCCCCATGCCGCAAGGAGGAGATTGCTTCGTCGCAAAAAACGCTCCTACTCAGAAACTTCTTTCTGTCATTGCGAGGCGGCGCTCTTCCGCCGAAGCAATCCCCATCTCGCGAATTGGGGATTGCTTCAGGCGCACACACCGCGCCTTCGCAATGACAGGATGGGCAGTGTTTCTGTCCTTTAGAATGGCGGGCTGCGCCATGGCCGACTCGCAATGACACGGGCTGAGCAGTTAC
>CAYUPJ010000026.1:11612-29217 GCA_964446635.1 uncultured Anaerolineae bacterium | reverse complement strand
ACTGGCCGTTGACCTGGATGCGCAGCCACAGCGCCTGGCCGTTGAAGGCGTCCTGCGGCACGTCCAGATCCACGGTGAACAGGCCGTTGCTCACGGGGACGTTGTTCCGCACGATGTCGCCCCCCACCTGGCTGCCCGCTATGGCGTCGTTCCAGAGCTGGAAGACCAGGTTGTAGTTGCCGCTGAGCGGGTTGCCAGCGGCGTCGGTCAGCCGGCCCTGGTAGCTGATCTTGCTGGCCACGGTGCCGGCAATTCGCACCTCTCCTCCGCTTCCTGGGCCTTCCTTTGGCGTGCCAGCCGCTGTGCTGCCTGCTGTCCAAAACAGCGCTAAAACAATTATTCCTACTAACACGATTACCACTACTCTGTTTTTCATCTTGAATCCTCCTTTCTTTGCTATCTGATTCTTCTATATGCCTCAGTGGTTCTTAACCACCAGCGGCAAGAAGAGGCGGTTGCCCCACAACTGACCATAGATGTCCCGGTCGCCCAGCAGAGGCTGATCGTCGAAGGCCGCCAGGTAGTCGCCACCCCACCCGCTGGCCACGGCCGCATGATCCCCAAACAGCCCGCCGAGCACCGTGTCCTGGCTCATGGCGTTGCCTCCCATGGAGAATGCCATTCCATGAATCGTAGTATTAGCAAGCAGTTGAAAAGACTGGGTCCAGGCCACCAGGTATTGCTGGGCGCTTTCATTGCCGGCCACGGCCGGGTTGCTCTGATCCTCCGCAGCGGTAGAAATGGCAAAGTTAAGACCCAGACTTCCGTCGCCAGCCACCTGCCGCGCCATGATGTCTCTGTCGCTCGGGGTGTAGCGCTGTTCGAACACTACCAGATACTGACCCAAGCCGGCGGGGATGGGAATTGCTGCTACGGCAGGGGCTGTCTCCTCGTTGGACAACGTGGAGAGGGCGATAGACCCGCCTAAAACGCCCGCACCGCCGGCCATCTTCACCCGCCGACCGTAGATGTCCCAGTTGCCGAATATGGCGGCCGCTTGCTGCCAGACAACCAGGAATTCGTTGCGAGCGCGGTTGTAAGCCAGGTCGAGGTGCTCCAAGCGGTCCGCAGTGTACGGGACGACCTCGAAGGAGATGCCATCCAGCGAGCCATCGCTCATCAGCGCCTGACCCAGGATGCTTTTTCCGCCCGAAAGGTTATTGAACCGAAAGACCACCAGGTATCTGTCTGCGGTGTAGGCATAGGCCACAGCAGGCTGATCGTAATCTGAGGTGGGTACATTCGTCTGCATAATCCTGATCTGCCCACTTAAGGGGGTGCCTGTCGCCGAGAGGATCACCCCGCGGATGCCCCATTCGTAGGGCCCGTTATGCTTCCAGACCGCCAGGTACTGGTTGTGCTGACTATTGTAGACCACGGCGGGCTTGGTTCCGTCGCCTGGTCCGACGAAGACATTGAACGGGGGACCAAAGCGCGAGCCGTTCTTCGCTACCCGCTGGCCGTAGATGCTCTTCGGCGTCCACTCGTTTTGATACACCACCAGGTACTCTTGCTGCTGGCTGTTGTAGGCCACAGCCGGGCGTACCTGGTCTCCACTCAGTTCGGAGATAGGAAAGTTGGAGCCAAACGGAGCACCGGCAGCATTAATGTCTGGAGCGGCCGGCCCGCCCTTGCCGGCCAAGGTGATCTCACCTGAACCTTTACCTCCCTCGACTGGCGGGCCAGCTACGGTGGAACTGGTGGCCTGGAGCAAGGTCAACACAGCCACGACCATCACTATCGTCGCTATCCTTCTGGTTTGCATTTTCTTCCCTCCTCGTGAAAGTGGTATCCTGTTCCCCTCACGCAACCATTATACCCTAAGCCTGGTAAAAATACAATGAGCAAAGCCACCTGCATTAACCGCACAGGTGGCTTTGCTTCGCTGCTCAAGAACCATCCCTCAGATTTCAGGGGTAGCTCTTCAAGATGATAGGCAGGTAAACACGATTGCCGACGTAGATACGGATAGTGTCGGTAGCAGTGTGGCCGTCGCTGTCGCTGGCAGTGACGGTGATCTCGTGCCAGCCCAGGCTCAGTTCCGGCACAAAAACATCCTCGCCTCTGCCCAGCTCGCCATCGCGATCCGAGCTCCAGGAGAAGACGTCTCCCTCCATCGGGCCGTCCTCAGGGTCGTAGCCACTGGCTGTGAAGAGAATGGGCGTCTCTGGCAGTACACCGCTACCATCTTCCGGAGCAGCCACGAAGACGATGGGCGCTTTGGTTGTCACGGTGAACGGGCCAGTCACGTCCTGGCTGGTGTTCACCCCATCGGTGACCATGACCCGCACCATGCCTTGCTCTGTCCCCGGCCAGAAGGAAATGTCGAATTCGGCCTCGGTCTCTTCGCTGCCAGAGGTCATCAGCTCCCAGGTCTCGCCGCCGTCGGCGCTGAAGTACACCGCAGCCGTGAGGGAGTCGCCGTCCAGGTCGTCGGCGCTCCAGGAGACGGTGAGGGTATCTGTCACGGTCCCGGTCACCGGACCAACGGTCACTGTCGGTGCGTTGGGGCTGACGGCGAGGGAGAAGATCTCCTCCCCCTCGTGCGTGATGGCGAAGCGTGCGGCCGCAGGCTCGTACGGCACCAGCACGGCGAAGGTCTCATCCGATTCAGGAGGTAAGTCGGAGCCTTGCATCAGGCTGAAGGTGCGCTCAGTCAGGACGACGCCGCTGCCGTCGAGAAGCTGCGCGGCGTAGGGATCATCCGGCTGGCTATCCTGCACGGGATTCAGGACTGAGCCGGGCAGTCGCATCATCGGCCATAGCGACACGGCCTGGGTTTCCGGGTTGATCTGGCCTATCGCGATCAGGTAGTCGAGGTCGGGTTCCAGCGCCGTGGCGTCCGTTGAGAAGGCCATGACCGTGCTTAACTGAGGCATTATCTTCCGATAGCTGTAATCCGATATCCATTTTGGCCGGCAGTAGCTCATCACATCGCCGTGCTCGCGCGGGTTTCGGACCGATGGCGGGCTCCCCCAGGTGTCCAGCCCCCAATAGTCCCGGTCACCGCCATTGCTCAGTTGCGTGCCAGGATAAGGGTAGTTCTCAAACGGCTCGTCAGGGAACAGGCAGCCCCTTACGTGGCCGAGACCGCCTACCGCATGGCCCAGTTCATGTGCCAGGTCCTCTTGATGTTGGTCCGGCGCGTCTGTGCGCACCCAGGCGACCCTCAGCCACCGCCATGCTGCTCCTGCTGTGAACCAGTCGCTTGTCTTCTTAAAACCGACGATCACGTAGTCTCTGCGGTTGCGAGCGGCGGGGTCCTGGATGTATTTGTCGAACAATTTACCCAGGGTGTTATTGGAACCGTCCCAGTCAACGTAGTCACCATGGTGGGGGATCAGCGTTATCCGATGCACCGGGAACATGCGTTCGGTCAGCCCATACATGTCCTTGTAGTCATTGTACATCGGTCCACAACTAGGACGCGTGCAGCCCTCCCGGACCTGCACCGCGCGAATGGTCAGCGTCTGTGCCGGGCCGAACGTCACTGTCACATCTTTCTCATTGTCTCGCAGATCCGAGTCACAGTACCCCTGCGGAGGTTGAACGTGGCCGCGGATCGTAATCGTCTGATTGGGTTGTCTCCACGACGCCGGCAGATAGCAGTAGAGGCCGAGATACGCCCAGGCGCGTCCTGGGAGAGGGAGCTTGGAGTAGTTGGTGATGATGTCCACCTGACGCTGATAGCCGTAGCATCGGGTCTGGCTGGGATTCAAGGGCGCGCCGCCGCTCGTGGCCGTCAGGTATCCTGTAATCGGTTTGTCCAGAAACTTCCGCTGGCTGCCTGCCACGTACAAGCGAACGTACGTTGCCTTGTAGCCTACGAGAGGCACATCATTGGCCAGATTCTGGATGCTCTGCGTAATCTCCATCTCCTCCAGCCGCAGATCCACCTTGGGCTCGTCCGGCGGGCAGACGATGGGGGTAGAGGTAGGCGTGGCGGTGGGCGTGGAGGTGGGAGTAGGAGTGTGAGTGGGAGCAACTACCTGCAACTTCAGGTCGTAGTTGTGATTCTCGCCGCCGGGCAACGCAGGGTAGACTTTGATGTAGTAGCTTGCCAGATCCTCTGATGATTCGTACTCAATGTGCTCGTTGTCCGTCATACTATCGGACTCCTTCAGGGGCGCTTCCACAGGTGTCATAGGGTCCGCGAAGTCATAAAGGGCCATGTTCAAGTCACCCCCAGCGTTGCGGAAATAGATGTCTGCGATCAGGGTGTCGTGGGCGTTCAGCCCAGCCAGGAACCAGTCCACATCACCAATACAGATGCTCAGTCCGGTAGTGATGACGGTGGTGTAGGGCTGGATAAGCCACTTGGCTTGGATCGGACTGTCATTGGGCTCCAGGTGGTCAGGCTGGCAAGTTGGTGTGGCTGTTGGCGTGGGGGTGGGTCTATGCACCGTCACGCTGATGCTATAGTTGGGGTTCGTGTCGCCCGGTGTGGCAGCTTCGGCACGTAGGTAATAGAGGCCGGCCGCTGGGACGATGTGATCAATGCGCTCGGTATCAGCGATTCCCCACGTCCAGCGCAAGATGGTGGTCTCATCTGGGCCCACCAGGTACATCCGCACCGGTCCCTGGGTCAAGTTATGGGTGATCTCGGTAATGATCCTACCGTCCTTGTCCAGATTCACCGAGAACCAATCCACATCGCCAGCAGGGCAAATGCTCAGGTTCGATTTGGTCTCCGTGGTGTTGTCCACGTTGGTGAAGGCATTGGCGTGATCTGCATCGTTATTGGGCTCGAGTTGGTCGGGCGCGCAGGTTGGGGCATCAGACACCGTAACGGCGAGGCGATAGGGATTTATTTCGTCGTGAGCACCCTGGTAGCCATAGACAAGGATGTACCAGTACTCTCCCTCAACGTCCGTAGTGTACTCGATCGTCTCGTTACCCGTCCCACGGATGGTAGACTGCGCGGCCAAGGTCTGCTGGTCTGGCTTGTAGAGCATCAGGTCATAGTCCTGCGACAGCTCGGTGAGATTGACCTTAATGATCTGACCAAGACCTACCCCCGGTATCTTCCAGTAGTCCAAATCGGTTGACGTGCAGATGTAGCTGGTGAAGTTGGCTCCACTGGGAGACAGGCCAGCCTGAGCAAAGGAGCCGTTGGGTTCATTCGTATCAGGGCACCCAGGAGTTGTGGTCGGCGTGGGAGCGCCCGCCGTCGCTCGCAGAAGGTAAGGCACGTTCACATTGAAGTCGCTGGGGCCGCTGCCGAACACCTTCAGGTAGTACGTGTCGCTCCAATTGGAGGCGTATACGATCTGCTCCGCCTGCTGGCTCGTGTTGTCGGAACTGGCCACCGGTGGGGCCGCGGGGTCCAAATAGAGCTCCAGCGCGTAATTGGCCGGGAGATTGGGGACATTGAATAGGTCTGCAGTGATTGTGTCCCCCTGTTGGATCCAGAGGCTGAAGTAGTCTACATCGCTTGAGCTACAGATGTGGGCTACGTAGGTCGTTTCCAGAGTCAGCGGCGTGGCACCACCGGGATCGTCGTCAGCCGGATCCTCAGGGTCGGGACAGGCCGATGTGGCCGTAGGCGTGACAGTCGCAGTGTGAGTTGCCGTCGTGGTGGACGTGGCGGTGGGCGTGGCCGTCGGGGTGTGAGTGGCCGTCTCAGTAGGCGTGGGCGTCGCAGTGGACGTTCTGGTTGGGGTGCGAGTCGGGGTTCGGGTATGAGTGGGCGTCCCGGTTGGGGTGCGAGTCGGCGTTTGGGTAAGGGTGGGCGTCCTGGTTGGGGTGCGAGTTGGTGTTTGGGTAGGTGTAGGTGTCTTGGTCGGGGTAGCCGTCGGCGTAATGGTAGGCTCCTCGCCCAGGGTGATCAGCAGCCTGTAGGGGTTCAGGGCACTGTAGGCGCCCTGATAACCGATGACCCGAGCGCGGTAGTTCCCGGACTGACTGGCTGTGTGCACGATTCGCTCCGTGGCAGCGCCACCGGCCGCGGAACTCCCCACCTGTGCACCAGACGGATTGTGCAGGTATAGGTCAAAGTCAGCCGGCAAGTCTCCGTAGAGGCCATAGAGGTCTACGGTGATCTCCTGGCCAGCGACGACGTAGAACTTGAACCAGTCCTCATCGCCGCTGGGACAGATGTAGGCCGTGTATTGCACCCCATCGCTGATGGCGTACGCCTCGCTAAAGCTGTCGTTGGACTCGTAGTCGTCAGCGGGGCAGGACGGCGTACTCGTGGGAGTCGGCGTGGGCGCCTCGCTCAGCGTGACCAGGAGGCAATAGTCGTCCTCGTCACTGTAACCCCCTCCGTAGCCGTAGATGTAGGCGCGGTAGTCCCCTGTCATACTGGCCGTGTGCACGATCTGCTCCTCGGTGGTGCCGGAGTTGGTGGACTGACCTACCAAGGATCCCGACGGGTCGTACAGATACAGGTCGAAGTCGGCAGGTAGGCTGTACAAGTCCACGGTGATCTGCTGCCCGCTGGTGACGCTGAACTTGAACCAGTCCACGTCGCTACTGGGACAGATGTAGGCGCCGCAGTGCGAGATCCCGGTACTTATGGGACCATAGGCCGCGGCGAAACTGTCGTTGGGCTCGTAGCCATCAATGGGGCAAGCCAAGCGGGCCGAGGCCCCCTCAGGGACGGGGGCGTCGGTGGCCGCGTGGGTCCACGGCAGCAGTTCAGTACTTTGGGCAGCAGCATGGGCAAACAGCCCTCGTGCCAACATCAGCCCCAGGGCCACCAGCACAATCTTGATCGAAGTCATTCGAGTTCGCATTCTTCTCCTTTCGCCCTTACCGGCGATGAGTATGGCTGTCCTTCGTGACCCAATAGTAAGCGCATCAGCAACTCTTTCAGCTTGTTCGTATTATACCAGAACGAGTGCCCTTTTGTCAATTATTTGCCCCGCTGGGTGCTTTGCAGTATAATTGGGCGGGCTGAAGGTGTTGGTGAAATACTCCCCACACGACAATCCTCTATCCCATGGGAGGAGGAAATGAGCAACTGGCTGGAGAGATATCGAGGCTATATTTTGATCACCTTAATCAATTTGGTCATCCTGGGCGGGGTGATCATCTTCTGGCGTCGCCCTCCCCAACCGGAGCTCACTGTAACTTCGCCCCCGCCCACGGTCACCCCTCTGCCCACTCCCACACCATGCCCCCTGCGGGTCTATGTCAGTGGGGCGGTGAATCATCCCGATGTTTATGAGCTGCCAACTGAGAGCATTGTCAAAGACGCCATTGAGGCTGCCGGCGGTGCCACCAGCGAGGCCAACATGGACCGCATCAATCTGGCGCTCTCGGTGGCCGATGGCCAGCACATCTATGTGCCCAAGCGGGGCGAGGAGAATCCACCAGTAAGCCCACCGACCGAATCCTCAGGTGCAGCCGGGGTCAAAACAGGAAGCAAGATCAACATCAATACCGCCAGCCAGTCTGAACTCGAGACCTTGCCAGGCATTGGTCCCTCCAAAGCCCAGGGGATCATCGAAAATCGCCCTTATAGTAGCATCGAGGAAATTAAACAGGTGCCCGGAATCGGTGAGGCCACCTTCCAGAAGATCAAGGACTTGATAACTGTGGACTAGCCAGGAGGTAGCGCAATCTATGCGTGCGATCATACAGCGGGTTAAACGAGGCGCCGTCTTGGTGGATGGTGAGACCACGGGGAATGTGGATACCGGTTTAGTAGTTCTCATCGGCGCGACCCACCAAGACACCGAGGTAGAGGCCCAACAACTGGCTCATAAAACAGCTCATCTACGCATTTTCGAAGATGATGCTGGCAAGATGAATCTCTCAGCTCTCGACATCGGCGCGGGCATCCTGGTTGTTTCCCAATTTACACTGTATGCCGATTGCAGACGAGGGCGACGGCCTAGCTTCACTGAGGCCGCTCCTCCGGAGGTGGCGGAGCCGCTGATTGAGCATTTTGCTGACCAGCTCCGAGAAGCCGGTATCGCCAGGGTCGAAACGGGCGTGTTCAGAGCCCACATGCTGGTCGAGATTCACAACGATGGCCCGGTGACCATCATTTTGGATACGGACGAGTTGTGAGAAGCTACTTGGTGAGTGCCTGCCTGGTAGGCATCCCCTGCCGATACGACGGCGGCAGTTGCCCCAATGCCCAGCTTCAGGCATTGGCTGCACAAGGTAACGTTGTCCCTCTCTGCCCGGAGGTGCTGGGCGGACTTCCCACACCTATCTAACGGGTAGCAGGCCAATCGCATTGGCCGTCACTTCTTAGCGCAGGCTTGAGCATATGTAGCCCAACGTGGTTGGGCTACTACCCTTTTCTCGATTTGGAAAAGGAGGAGGCGCGATGAGGAGGATCGTGGAATGTGTGCCTAACTTCAGTGAGGGACGACTAAACGAGGTCATTGACCAGATCGCGGAGACCATAGCTAGCGTCCCCAACGCCCACGTGCTGGACGTGCAGTCCGATGCCGACCACAACCGCACCGTGGTGACCTTCGTAGGGGAGCCAGAAGCGGTGGAGGAGGCCGCCTTCCGGGGCGTCGAGAAGGCGGCAGAGCTTATTGACATGAACCTGCACCGGGGCGAGCATCCTCGCATGGGGGCGGCCGATGTAGTGCCCTTCGTGCCCATCAAGAACGTGACCATGGAGGATTGCGTGGCCATAGCCCGGCGAGTGGGGGAGCGAGTGGGCCGGGAACTAGACATTCCCGTCTATCTCTACGAACAAGCAGCCACCCGTCCTGAGAGGCGGAATCTGGCCGACGTGCGGCGGGGCGAATATGAGGGGATCAAAGCGGAGATCGCAACCAACCCCGAACGGGAGCCTGACTTCGGGCCTAAGCGCCTGGGCAAGGCTGGAGCCACGGCCATCGGGGCCCGGCCGCCTCTGATTGCCTTCAATGTCTACTTGGGCACGGATGACGTGGAGGTCGCCAAGGCCATCGCCCGCGCCGTGCGCCACTCCTCCGGCGGCTTGCGCTACGTCAAGGCCCTGGGCCTCCTGGTTAAAAGCAGGGCCCAAGTCTCCATGAACTTGACCGACTATCGCCAGACGCCTGTTCACCGCGTGGTGGAGATGATCCGCCGAGAGGCGGAGCGCTATGGTGTGGCCGTGGTAGAGAGTGAGCTGATTGGCCTCATACCCAACGAGGCCCTGGTGGAGGCGGCGAAATTCTACCTGCAACTGAACGGCCTCTCGTCCCATCAGATCTTGGAGAATCGTCTGGCTGAGCTCATTCAGCAGGGGTAGGCACTTTGCGCAAGACAGGGAACAGTTCACCAGACACCTTGGTCGTAATAGCCGGTGCTCTCGCGGTGGCCCTGGTCGTCTCAGTTGTCGCCCTGGGCTGGAAGCCTCTTGCTCAGCTCACCATCTTGGGAACTCCCACACCGACGCCAACCTTCACCAGTACCCCCACGTTCACACCCACGCCCACGGCAACGCCGACGGCAACTCCCACCAGTACCTCTACACCCACGCCCACGGCAACACCGACGCCAACCGCCACCAGTACCCCTACGCCCACTTCAACGCCTAGTCCGACGGCTAGCCCCACGTTGACACCAACACCTACCTCAACCTCAACGCCCACGCCGACAGAAACACCGAGTGCTCCCCAAGACCACTACTGGCTGGAGCGCCCCATCGGCCCTGAGGGCCAGGCGCAGGCCAGCCGCTTTTATCCCTATGGTACCACAGCCAACGGCCGCTATCGTGTCCATCACGGAGTGGACATCGAGAATCCCATGGGCACCCCGGTCTTGGCTGTCGCCTCAGGGATGGTCATCGTCGCTGGCACTGATCAGGTCGAGGTCTACGGCCTCAAACCCAACTTCTATGGCCAGCTCGTAGTGGTGCAGTTGGATAGGGAGTTCCACGAGCAGCCCGTCTTTGTCCTCTACGGCCACCTCTCGCGAGTAACGGCTCGCGTTGGCCAGCAAGTGACGACAGGCGACGTGCTGGGCGAGGTGGGAATGACCGGAGTAGCCATCGGGCCTCACCTTCACTTCGAGGTGCGGGTGGGAGCCAACACCTACGCTGATACCCGCAACCCAGAGCTGTGGCTGAAGCCCCTGCCCGGCCACGGGACCATCGCCGGGCGGTTGTTAGATGCCGAGGGGAATCCTATCCTAGAGGCGCTCATCAACTTCCACCAAGCGGAGGAGCCCGATAAGCGATGGCGCGAGACCTGGACCTATGCCAGCGATGGGGTTAACCCTGACGAGGAATGGGGTGAGAACTTCGTGATGGGGGATGCGCCGGCCGGCTCTTATGTCCTGAAGACCAGCATAAACGGCCGACTCTACACACAAGAGATAACAGTCGGAGCCGGGAAGACCTCTTTTGTCATCCTGGAGACGAAAAAGTAAACCCGGCTTGTAGGCACCATTGCAGCGTTCAGCCTCCTGGATGCCTAGGATTTCTTGCTTGGAGACATCGGCTCCTAGGGTGGACGGCGGGAAGCGAGCATGGTGCGGAAGGCCGCACGCAGTAGATTCAGGTCGTGCGGGGGTTTTGCTCCTAGTGAGGTGAGGTACTTGTCCAGCGACCACATGTGCCATATGCCCTGACGTGCCAAGTAGAAGCCGACCTGGCCAATGTTGTAGTGGCTGCTGTAGTCGAGGAGAACGTAACCTAGTAGTTGGTACAAATCGTAGTCGCTTATTTTGGGCTTCTTCTTGGCCTTAATGTCCACTAGGGTGTTGCCAAGGATGAGATCGGCGTCCGCGCCGCCAACGTCGCGGCTGCCCTCAAATGTTGGATTGAGGATGGCTGGCAAGTTCAGGCGGTCGGCGCTCGCTGCCAAGAATTGCTTTGCGAGCTGTTGCATATCCGAGACCCAGTTGTCCCGACAAAGCGCGAGGAAATCTGATGGACTACGGAGCTTCTCTGCGGCAAATGCCTGAACCAGGGGAGAGTTTTTGCACCTATCCAGGCCGGCGCGGAACACTTGTTCAAGCAGGGCCAGCACAAGGCAGTAACGAGCAAGCCTTTCTTCATCGGCAGGCTTGAGGCCTCCGCCGACAGGTTGCATTCGGTTCGTCTCTGCCTCAAGGCTCTCGAAAAAATCTTGGATAGATGGGTGGAGAACGTAGGAGTGTTTGTTGCCGTCAATATAGAGTACTCCAAATTCGTATGCCCCGAGGTCCGCCGCACCAACGTAGGCTACGTAATTGCGGTAGGGGGTGATCGCGAAGAAGTAGCGTACTCGGTAGTCAAAGGCCGTACCGATAAGACCGTACTCCCAAGGAGCTAGGCCAGGCGTGTCAATGGTCATGGCCTTAGCTGCGCGCGCGTTCACTTCCTTTGCAAGGCCACGGGTGTTCGGAAACCTGTCAAGGAAGAAGGTAGTGACTGGACTATTTGAGTCTCGGAGGTGGCTAGTCAGTGACATGTATTTTTGGCTCCTCACCCATTGTTATGGGCTAAAGCATCCTGTAGGGGAGTTCAATACGCAATGACGCTTAACGGCTTGCGGTTCAGCGGCGGCGCGCCAGCGCCGTCCACTGCAACCGCTTGTTAGATGGCAATGACGTTGGACAACTGGAGTTCGAGCAAGTCTCCTGCTCTGAGTCCCGCCAGAACCGGCTCGTGCAGATCTCTATGCCCAGCGTCCCACCTCGCCTCCAACTGAACGTAACTATCGCTGCGTTTGAGAGCGCACTCGACCAAGCAGAGACGCAGCCCGGCTGTCTCTCCGATGACGTCAGCTAGACTCCTGAGATCGTCGAGGTACATCCGGCGCTTCTCCGGGGTAACGTCGAACACCTGATACACCAGCCAGTGGCTGTCAGCATCGGGATGACATGCGGATGCTGCCCTGTGAATCAGTTGATAGGGCAAGTCGAGCATATGGTCAATGTCGAGGCGTCGCCCCACGCGCTTGCCAATCAGTCGGAGCCAGCCATCCAGTACATCAACTCGGTTCTGCTTGGGCGGCTGGCCGAGCCGAAGTCTCACCTTCTCATATCGGGGCTCGGTGAACTTGGCTTCGAGCGCCGCGGCGGTCCCGTCCGCGACGATCATCAAATCGGTGCAAGAAGGCTTGCCCCTTCCCTGTTGGACGGGTAGCTCGTGCTCGAAGTCCAGCTTGACTGACTCCGACAGAGGAATCCCCGTCGAACTTGAGAACTCCGCTAGCCGGCGATGCGCACCGCGCCAGTAGGCCAGCAGTGGAACAGTCGAGCGTCGAGGAGAGGCGAACTCGGACCTGCTGTACTGGTCCAGCAAAGCGTCGAAGCTGGGTACCGTCCGCCCCGAATACGACCACGTCACCATCATCGCATGTCCTGCCACGATGTCATTGTCGTCTAACTTGGTGATCTGCGTCTCCGAGGCTCGGTAGACTTGGCCAAGGGATGAGCTTCCACCAGCGAAGCCCAGAGATCTGTGAAGAGCACCCCGAATCCGCACATTGAAAACCTCGCTGGTGCTACGCAGCAGCAGAAGCCGGGCGTAGCGGAAGCTGTACCTCACGGGCCAAGCTGCCGTAGATATAGGCCACGACCAGGTAAATCCAGAAGGCAACGCCCAATCCGATGATCCAGGTGATGAACCAGCCACAGATGGGGATCCAGCCCAAAATCAGCCCGACTATGAACTCCCCCAATCCGATCACAATGCCCACCACGAGGACGTAGAGCCAGGCTTTCAAGTAGCTGTTGATGTTGTCGCGGATGAAGTCAAATATTCTGCCAAATCGGAACGCGGCGGAGAAATCCTCGGCCGAGGCGTAGTGGAGCATTACTGCGGGCATGACGAAGGTGTAGACGAGGGCGTACAGGAAGGCAAGCAACGCAAACAGACTCCAGACGAGGATAGAAAGGCCCCCTAGCGCCGCAGATACCTCCTCAGTTTGAGAGAAAGCGGGCAGGAATAGTGCACCTATGGGACAGCAAGAGAGGATGATAAGGGGCAAGGCGTAGATTACACCGATGATGGTCAAGACCAGCCCCTTGATGAAGCAATCGCCGAAGTCATCCCAGGTTGGCAAAGGGGGAATGATGTTATTAGCCACATTACGAATTGTAGCTAACATGTAGCCTGCGCTGGCAAAGTTCAGGATGGGGATCATGTTGATTACTGCTCCCACCACTACCTTGTTAACCCATTTCTCGTCTTCAAACATGTAGGTCAGTGATTTGCCGAGATCCATTATTCTTCCTCCTCTAAGAATTTTTTGCTGCCCAAGATGTACAGATCCTCAGGGTAACGCAGCACCGACATTATACCAAGATTTTCAGTTCCTGGCAACTTGACCCTCTCACCGCTGACCAAGCCAAGCCAACCGCTGGGTCAAGGCGAAGTGTAGGAATCCCAGTACAGCGAGTTCAAGCAAGGTAGCTAGCAACCCCAGCAATAAAGACAAGGAAGCCTCACGCCAGCTCACGGCTTTACCCTCCCGCCGGGTCACGATCAAGACAATCATAGTGTTTACGAGCGTCAGCATGGCCAGCACCCCCAGGATGCTCAAGGTGGCTACAGGGTACAACAGGAAACTGGCCTGGGTCTGAACGACCCAAATGAGTAGAGCGGCCGGAATCACTAGATAGCCCAATTCACGAAAGTTGCGAATTACCCTTCCGGCGTCGGCCTCTCTCCATAGGACGAAGTTGAAAACGGGATAGACGATGATGCTCAAGGCCAGGCCGTTCAACGTCCCCGTGATCAAGCGCAACAGGTTGTGGGGCTGGTAGAGGTGGGGGGCATTGGGGAGCAGGGACAGGAAAGAGTTGAGGCCGTCAATGCCCCACAGAATGATGAAGCTGACCAGCAAAGCCAAAACCTGGCTGGGTGGTAGACCGCTGGCACGCCACCTCCTCAGCGCGGCCAGGCCCAAGAAACCCAGGAGAACACCGAGATAGGTCCCCGTGCAACGGGCGCAGAGTGGAAGCTGTCTCCCGGTGATGATTAGAGAGTGGCCAGGTATCTGCCCGCAGACGCCTCCGCCAAATAAGCTAAGAATGTCTAGAAAACTGTGAATCTCCATATTCCTTCGGATTATACAGCCGAATGGAAGTTGGGTCAAACTTCAAACCTTAAAATTTCTCCGGGAAGCCTTTTTCGCCCCTCCAGAGCTACGCTAAAAACGGTTTTTCTAGTATAATAAGTGGTATCCGCAAAGGCTTTTGATTTGGTAGGAGCATTTCATGCCTCCCTTTGTTCACCTCCACGTGCACAGTGAATACTCCCTGCTCGATGGCTTGGGTCGGATCGGGGATTTGGTTACCAGGGCCAAAGAGCTAGGTATGCCAGCCCTGGCCCTCACCGACCACGGAGCGATGTACGGAGCCATCGAGTTCTACCAGACAGCTAAGAAGCGGGGGATAAAGCCCATCATCGGCATCGAGATATACATCGCCCCCCGCAGCATGAAGCAGAGAGACCCCAAGAAAGACAGGAGTCCTCACCACATCACCCTCCTGGCCAAGGACAATGTCGGTTATCACAACCTGCTCCAAATCGCCACGGCCGGAGAGCTCGAAGGTTTCTACTACAAACCCCGCGTGGACAAAAAGTACCTGGCTCAGCACACCCAGGGGCTAATTGCTCTCTCAGGCTGTTGCTCAGGGGAGATCCCTCGATTCATCTTAAAAGGGCGGTTGGATAAGGCTCGCGAGGTGGCTGCCTGGTACCGCAATGCTTTCGGAGAGGGCAATTTCTACCTGGAGATACAGCGGCACGAGGGCATCCCCGAGCTGAAGCAGGTGAACCAGGGGCTTATTGCCCTGTCCAAAGAAATGGATATCCCCCTTGTAGCCACCAACGATGTCCACTATGTGCAGCCCGAGGAGGCCAAGGCTCAGGAGATTCTCCTCTGCATTCAGACCAGCACCACCATCAATGATCCCAAGCACATGACCATGGGCGATGACAGCTTCTACCTCAAGACCAGTGAGGAGATGGCTGCACTCTTCTCCGACCTGCCGGAGGCAGTCCAAAACACTTTCCTCATCGCTGAACAATGTAACCTGGACTTGGGGACCGAGGGCTATCACCTGCCGGTTTTCGAGGTTCCCGAGGGCTACGATGCCGAGAGTTACTTGCGTCACTTGTGCCAGGATGGTTTGAAGAATCACTATACCATTATTACACCAGAGATCGAAGCCCGCCTCGAGCACGAGCTGACACTCATTCACCAGATGGGTTTCGACACCTACTTCTTGATCGTTTGGGACCTTTTGCGCCATGCCGAAGATCGGGACATCTGGTGGAATGTCCGGGGGTCCGCGGCGGGAAGCATCGTAGCCTATACCCTGGGCATTACGAACCTGGACCCCCTGAAGCACGGGCTCATCTTCGAGCGCTTCCTTAACCCGGGTCGGGTGAACATGCCCGACATTGACCTGGACTTTCCCGACGAGCGCCGCGACGAAATGATCCGGTACGCGGTGGATAAATATGGCCAGGATATGGTGGCCCAGATCATCACCTTCGGCACCATGGGCGCTCGGGCGGCCATCCGCGACGCTGGCCGAGCACTGGACATCCCTCTGCCCGAGGTGGATGCAGTGGCCAAACTGATCCCCCTTGGGCCGAAGGTCAAGATCCAAGATGGCCTGGATAAAGTATCCGAGCTCCGAGATATGTACGAGGGCAAGGACTACATTAAGGAGCTTATTGATACAGCCAGGAGCTTAGAGGGTGTGGCTCGCCATGCCTCGACCCATGCTGCTGGCGTGGTCATTGCCGACGCGCCCTTAATCAACTATACCCCATTGCATCGCCCCACCGGTGGTGAGGACGGGAACATAGCGGTAACCCAATACCCGATGGAAGTATTAGAGGACATCGGCCTTCTCAAAATAGACTTTCTGGGGCTTTCTACTCTGACCATCATGCGTAAGGCCGTTGATCTCATCCGCCAGAACCACGGCATCCCACTGGATATGAACACCATCCCCACCGAGGATCCGGTCATCTTCGAGCTGCTCTCCAGCGGAGAGGTAACCGGCGTCTTCCAGGTGGAATCCTCAGGTATGCGCCGCGTTCTCACCGACATGCAGCCCACGCGCTTCGAGGACATCGTGGCGGTACTGGCCCTCTACCGCCCTGGCCCGATGCAGTTTATCCCCAATTACATCGCCCGCAAGCACGGTCGGGAGGAAGTGACCTATATCCATCCCAAGCTGGAGCCCATCCTCAAGGATACCTACGCCATTATCGTCTATCAGGAGCAAATCATCCGCACCCTGACCGAGTTAGCCGGTTACTCGGCTGCCGATGCCGACCTGATGCGCCGGGCCGTGGGCAAAAAGAAAGAGAAGGAGCTCCTTAAGCATCGTGAGACCTTCATCGAAGGGGCAGTCCAGCATGGCGGCATCGAAGCCGATAAGGCCGGCGAGATCTTCGACGCCATCGAATACTTCTCCAACTACGGGTTCAATCGGGCGCATGCTGTCTCCTACGCGGTCATCACCTGCCAGACAGCTTGGCTTAAGGCCAAGTACCCCCTGGAGTATATGGCGGCTCTGCTGACCGTGGAGCGCAACAATACCGACAAGGTGGGTCTCTTCCTGGCCGAGTGTCATAGAATGGGGATCGAGATCCTGCCGCCGGATGTGAGCAGGAGCGGGCTGGACTTCACAATCGAAACAGGTGTTGACAGGGCCATCCGCTTCGGTTTGGGGGCCGTGAAAAACGTGGGCGAGGGACCTATTGAGACCCTACTGCCTGCCCGAGAGCAAAGTGGCCCCTTCAAGAATATCGAGGATTTTTGCCAGCGGGTTGATTTGCGCCAGGTGAACCGCCGGGCCCTGGAATGTCTTATCAAGGTCGGTGCTTTGGACGCTTTCGGCCAGCGATCCCAATTGCTAGCCCTTATTGATCGCATGATGGCTGTAAGCCAGAACATCCATCAAGCCCGGGAGGTAGGCCAACTGAGCATGTTCGACGCCGCCACTGGCTTCTCGCAGGCTATGGGAGGCTCCATCCCCCTGCCCGACATACCCGAGGTGTCTCGTAGGGAAATGCTGGCCTGGGAGAAGGAGCTAGTTGGCTTCTACGTCTCCGAGCACCCCTTACAACAGGTAGCTGCCAGCCTGGATGGGACAGTGACCGCTTTCTGCGGCGAGATTGACGAAGAGATGGGTGGGCAGAAGGTGATTATAGCTGGGGTGGTCAGTTGGATACGCCCCCATACGACGAAGAACGGCAAGCCCATGGCCTTCGTGACCCTTGAGGACCTGCGAGGCAGCGTGGAGGTCCTTGTGTTCCCCAGCCTCTATGAGAACACCCGAGAGCTTTGGCAGGAGGAGAAGATCCTGGTTGTTAAGGGCAGAGTGGACACAATGGGCAGAGGGGCTAAGGTGATCTGCGAATCGGTTCAAGATTGTCTGCTAGTCAGCCGACTGGTGGATGAGGAGCAGTGCCGGCCTGGTAGGCCCTTCGGCAAAGCTCAGGGCAGGCCCCGACACCTCGACATCACCATCCCCCGTACTGGCAAACAAGAGCAGGACATTGAACGGCTGGGAAAGGTGCACAGCCTGTTGCGAAGTTATGAAGGTGTTGACCACTTCAGCATCTGTCTGGTGGGTGATGGGAAGCGAATACAACTCGATTTCCCCAACGACACCACGGGCTATTGCCCTGCCCTGGAGGAGGCCCTGATCGAGATACTGGGGGCAGGGGCAATCAGGGTAGAGTAGCCAGGTTCGTATCACT
>CAYUPJ010000026.1:0-11512 GCA_964446635.1 uncultured Anaerolineae bacterium | reverse complement strand
TCAAAGGAGGAGGTTCGATGAAGCGAGAAGTCATAGCTACCGAGAAGGCCCCGGCGGCGGTGGGGCCGTATTCCCAGGCCATACGCGTGGGCGATTTTGTCTTCACCGCCGGCCAGTTGGCCATAGACCCGGCCACAGGCAAGTTGGCTGAGGGCGGGATCGAGGAGCAGACCCGCCAGGTGCTGAGAAACATCGCCGCCGTACTGGAGGCGGCCGGCAGCTCCCTGGACAAAGTGGTAAAGACCACGGTGTTTCTCAAGGACATGAGCGACTTTAAGGCCATGAACCAGGTTTATGGCGAGTTCTTTGCCGGCGAACCGCCGGCTCGCTTGACCGTAGAGGTGGCGGACCTGGCCCTGGGGGCCTTGCTGGAGATTGATGCCATAGCGGTCGTAGGCTAGTAGCAACTCGTCAAATTGCGAGATCGCCGATTTTTGTTTGCTCTTTTGTACGAATGTTGGTATAATTATGAGCAAATCTAAGTTAAGGAAGATTCCATGGAAGAAGAGAATGCCCTGCTGACGAAAGAAGGGAGGGGGCCAGAGGTAGAAGAAAAGAACGCTGATACAGCGGCACCCCTCTCCGAGGAAGCCTACGCTTTCAAGACCCTGAGTCGAGGCGAGATTCTAGAGGGTAAGGTGGTGCGAGTCAGCCCCGAAGAGATCCTGGTTGACGTAGGCTGGAAATACGAAGGAGTCGTCTCCATTCGCGAGTTGGAGAGCATGGGGCCGGAGGACTTCAAGGACATACAAGTCGGGGACGAAGTACTGGCCTATGTGGTGAATCCCCAGGACAGGGACGGTCGGATCGTCCTCTCGCTACGCCAGGCCGAGCTGGAGAGGGAGTGGAACTCTCTAGTGGAGCTTTTCGAGGCTGGCGAGATCTTCGAGGGGACGGTGACTGGCTACAACAAGGGAGGATTGCTCGTCCAATTAGGTGAGGTGCGAGGCTTCGTGCCGGTCTCACAGTTGGTTCCTCCCCCCCGACTGGGCAAGGAGGCGACTTTAACTCCTGAGCAGCGCCGAGCGAAGACGGTGGGCCAGCAACTAGTGCTCAAGATCATCGAATTGGATCGTGAGCGTAGCCGCCTGATCCTCTCTGAACGAGCCGCTCAACGCCAATGGCACAGACAACAAAAGGATCAGTTGTTAGCCGATCTTCAAGAGGGCGAGGTCCGTCACGGGAGGGTTAGCAGCCTGAGTAACTTTGGCGCCTTTGTGGATCTGGGAGGGGCCGACGGCTTGATTCACCTGTCGGAGCTTTCGTGGGGGCGGGTCTCTCATCCCCGCGAGCTACTCCAGGTAGGTGATGAAGTAGATGTCTACGTTCTGAACGTTGATCGTGAGAAGCGTCGCATTGGCCTAAGCCGCAAGCGTCTACAGCCCGACCCCTGGAGCCAAATTGAGGGAAAATACTCGGAGGGTCAGTTGGTGGAAGGCACCATCACCAAGCTGACTGAATTCGGAGCCTTTGCCCAGCTAAAAGGCGAGGACGTTGAGGGGCTGATCCACGTTTCAGAACTGTCGAGCGATCGCGTGGTTCACTCTAAAGAGGTAGTAAACGAAGGCGATACCCTTACCCTGAGGATCGTTAACCTCGACCCACGGCGCCGTCGTATGGCTCTTAGCCTAAAAAGCGTCGCCAAAGCGGAATACGCTGACCTAGATTGGCGAGTTGAACGCACCGCTATGCTGGAAGAACGGGAGCGCGAAGTTGAGGAGGAGACCAAGGAGTCAGAGGAGCCAAATGACGGACAAACTCGATAGGTTCACCAACCGAGCCCGCCGTGCTCTGACCTTAGCTCAAGAGGAGGCCCAGCGTCTTCACCATGGCTACATCGGCACCGAACATCTGTTATTAGGCCTGGTGCATGAAGAGGGCGTAGCTAGTAGGGTCTTGAAGAGTCTGGGGGTCAAGCCAAAGCAACTGCAGCAGGTTATTGAGAGAATCAGCGCGCCCAGTCGGCAGACCTCATTTGGCAAGATATACCTGACTCCACGGACCAAACAGGTGATAGAGCTGGCTTTCGATGAAGCGCGGCGTCTGGGGCACCATTACATTGGCACCGAGCACCTTCTCTTGGGGTTAGTGCGCCAGGGTGACGGCGTGGCTGTTGATGCGCTGAAGAGCCTAGGTGTTAGTTTGGATAAGGTACGCAGCGAGACCACGCGGGTCATGATGAAGAACCCCGTCTATGCTGGGCATGCAAAAGAAGAGAGAAAGACTGCCCTCATTGATCAACTTGCTACCGATCTGACGGCCTTGGCCGAGGCAGGCAAGCTGGACCCCGTTGTCGGCCGAGAAAAGGAGATAGAGCGGGTCATTCAAATTCTATCACGGCGAACCAAAAATAATCCAGCTCTCATTGGCAGCCCTGGGGTGGGTAAGACGGCTATCGTAGAGGGTCTGGCCCAACGTATCGTGGCCTGCGAGATACCGGAACCCCTGCTCGACAAGCGCTTAGTGCAGTTGGACGTGGGCTCGCTGGTAGCGGGCACCATATACCGTGGCCAGTTCGAAGAACGGCTTAAACGGGTCATTGATGAAATCAAGAACTCAAATTGCATCCTCTTTATAGATGAGGTACACATGTTGGTCGGAGCAGGAGCTGCTGGTAGCTCCGTGGATGCGGCCAACATCCTCAAGCCAGCTCTGGCGCGGGGCGAGCTCCAATGCATCGGCGCTACCACCGCCGATGAGTATCGCAAATACATTGAAAGCGACTCCGCTTTAGAACGGCGTTTCCAGCCCATCTACGTTGATGAGCCTACTGTCGAGGAGACTGTTGACATTCTACGAGGCTTAAGGGAGCGCTACGAGGCTCACCACAAGCTGAGGATAACCGACGAGGCCATCCATACGGCCGCTCACTTGGCCTCGCGCTATATATCCGATAGATATCTACCGGACAAGGCCATAGACGTCATTGACGAAACTGCATCCAGAGTGCGCATGTATAAGGCTCCCCAAACTGGAGGCCTGAAGGAAACCTACACTGGTCTGAAGGCAGTGCAACGACAAAAGGATAAAGCCGTTGAGGACGGGGAATACGACCATGCAGCGCAGTTGCGCTACCTGGAGGTAGAGCTCCAAGACAAGCTAGAACAACTTCGCCTGGGATGGGGGTTGGATTTCTCAGATGACGGCCCCTCAGTCACTGCCGACGATGTAGCTGAGGTGATCTCAATGTGGACGGGCATCCCTCTCTCGCGCATCACTGGCGAGGAGTCGGAGCGGCTCTTACACATGGAGGAGGCCTTACATCAGAGGATTGTTGGTCAAGACGAGGCTATCACCACCTTAGCCAAGGCCATGCGCAGGGCACGGGCGGGTTTGAAGGACCCGAAGCGGCCCATCGGCTCCTTTATTTTCCTGGGACCCACAGGCGTAGGTAAGACGGAACTGGCCAGGGCCCTGGCCGAGTTCATGTTCGGCAGCGAGGACGCCCTGCTGCAGTTAGACATGTCCGAGTTCATGGAGCGTCACAACGTGTCCCGGCTGGTAGGGGCTCCGCCAGGCTACGTCGGCTATGAGGACGCTGGGCAGCTTACCGAAGCCATCCGCCGCCATCCCTACTCTGTTATCTGCTTCGACGAGGTGGAGAAAGCCCACCCTGAGGTGTTCAACATGCTGCTCCAGATTATGGAAGAGGGGCGTCTCTCCGACGCCAGGGGGCGAGCGGTGGATTTCTGCAATACGATCATCATTATGACCTCCAACATAGGTGCTCAGCTTATCAGGCGGGAGACCAGCTTGGGTTTCGCTGTGCCTCGTGACGAGGCTACAGGTGAAGAGCGAGCCTACCAGGAAATGCGAGACAAGCTTTTAGCTCAGCTCAAGCAGACCTTTCGTCCCGAATTCCTCAACCGGGTGGAGGGGATAATAGTTTTCAAGGCTTTGACTAAGGATGAGATCAGGCAAATCGTTACCTTGGAACTGAACAAGATCAGAGAGCGGCTAGAAGAGCACCAGATAGAGATAGAGGCCACCGACGAGGCCAAGGATTTCATGGCCCAGGAGGGCTACAGCACCGAGTTTGGAGCCCGGCACTTGCGGCGGGTCATCCAGCGTTTGGTGGAGGATCCCCTGTCCGAAAAGCTCCTGGCCGGTGAATTCCAACCCGGTGAGATGGTTGTGGCCGATGTGGAGGACGGTAAGATCGTCCTGCGAGCCCAGGAGCAGGCAGAGGTCCTTCAGATGGCGGTGATGCCGGCTTGAGGGAGGCAATAACTATGGCGGTGAGGGTCATTCCCGTCAAGCTAACTTATGGTGATTATGTGACCTGGCCCGACGACGGCCGGCGGCACGAACTTTTCGGGGGGGAGGTGTACATGGTACCTAGCCCGTCCGTTAAACACCAGCGCATCTCAGGGAATTTGGAAGTCCTCCTGAGGCAGTTCTTACTTGAAAATGGGCTGGGGGAAGTTTTTCATGCTCCTCTCGACGTGGTCTTCTCTGAGAGCACTGTTGTGCAGCCCGACATCCTGTTCATCAGCCATGAGCGTCGGGGCATCATCGGTGAGCGAAACATCTCAGGAGCGCCCGATCTGGTGGTCGAGATCATCTCGCCCGCCACCGAGGAGCGGGACCGGGGGATCAAGCTGCAACTCTATTGCCGCTATGGGGTGCAGGAGTGTTGGCTGGTTGACCCTGAGGAGCGGACGGTGGAGGTGCTGGCCCTCTCGCCGCAGGGCTACCAGGTGCTGGGGCAGTACAGCGAGGACGAGGTGGTGAGCTCCCAGGTGCTGGCCGGCTTTCAGTTCCCGGCAGAGGAGATCTTCGACTGAGATAGTCAGGCCAATTCCTAGCAAGGGGGGACTACAATGGGATTGACTAGAGTTACTACGAGATTGATAGGCCTTGAATCACCACAGAGCATCTATGAAACGGTTTTCTTGGTTGATACCGGAGCTATAGACTCCATGGCTCCGGCAGACGAATTGGAGAAGATTGGCATCCGCAAGGAAGGCAGAATGGTCTACGAACTGGCGGATGGAACAATAAAGGAATATCACTACGGCCTCGCCCGGATCGAGTTTATGGGAGAGATCACCGCCGGCCGTGTGATTTTCGGAGAGAAAGGTTGCGAACCGCTACTAGGAGTTACAGCCCTTGAGTCAGTTGGTATCACGGTGGATCCTGCGAACAGGACATTGAAGCGACTCCCAGCAATTCCGCTGAAGTGAGAAGATATAAAGGCTCTTAAAGATGGCTAAAACGCGCACTCAATTCGTCTGCCAGCAGTGCGGCAGCACCTCGCCAAAGTGGATGGGGCGCTGCCCGGATTGCGGTGAATGGAACACCTTGGTAGAGACGATTGTGGAGAGCAAAGAACGCTCTCCCCTTTCGTATGCCATGCCGCACAGCAAGCCCCAGCGTCTCTCGGAGGTGGCGGCCGACGGCCTGGAGCGCCTGCCCCTGCCCATGCCCGAATTCTCCCACGTGCTGGGGGGGGGCATCGTGCCCGGCTCTATGGTTTTGATAGGGGGCGATCCGGGAATAGGCAAATCCACCCTCCTCCTGCAGGTCTCGGCTCTGCTGGCCGAAACCATCGGCAAGGTACTCTACATTTCCGGCGAGGAGTCGGTGCAACAGATGAAGATTCGCGCCGAGCGCCTGGGGATCGCCACCGACCAGCTCTACCTCCTGACAGAGACCAACCTGAACATGATCCTGGAGCACATCCAGGAGCTTGAGCCAAAGGCGGTAGTCATTGATTCCATCCAGACGGTTTATTTGGATGAGCTGGAGTCAACTGCGGGCAGTATCAGCCAGGTGCGCGAGTGTGCTTCCCGTCTGACGCAAATAGCCAAGGGGGAGGGCATCCCCATCTTCCTCGTCGGGCATGTAACCAAGGCAGGAGCTATTGCCGGGCCTAAGGTCTTGGAACACATCGTAGACACGGTGCTTTATCTGGAGGGAGACCGTTTCCACGCCTATCGCTTGCTTCGCAGCGTCAAGAATCGCTTCGGGGCAACATCGGAGGTGGGCGTCTTTGAGATGGGAAGCCAGGGACTGATCGAGGTAGCCAATCCCTCTGAGGCTTTCTTAGCCGAGCGGCTGCCCAATGCGGCCGGCTCCAGCATAGCCGTCACTCTGGAGGGCACGCGCCCTCTTCTAGTGGAGATCCAAGCTTTAGCCAGCACCACCAGCTTTGGCTTGCCGCGGCGGACAGCCAACGGAGTAGACTTCAACCGCCTGCTCCTCCTGGTGGCGGTGCTCAACAAGCGGGTGGGGCTGCGGCTCTACGATCAAGACATCTTCGTCAACGTGGTGGGCGGTCTGAAGATAAACGAGCCAGCAGCGGACCTGGCTGTAGCCACTGCCATCGCTTCGAGCTTCAAGAATGTCCCTGTGGCAGCGGATCTGGCCATTGTGGGCGAGCTCGGCCTCTCAGGAGAGCTCAGGGCGGTGGGACAACTCGCCAAGCGTTTGAACGAGGCGGCCAAGCTGGGCTTCAAACGCTGTCTGATTCCCAAGCCCTTCCGCCGTCAGGAAATTGCCTCCAACGGGATAGAAATAATCGGCGTGCGCTCATTACAAGAGGCCCTCCAGGTGGCTCTGATAAAATAGCAACCCTTGCTTTTTTCGGTCATTCCATCTATAATCAATTGTAAAACTCTAATTTCATAGGACTTATCCCTTTTTATTCGTACCGACAACACGTCACCAAGATAACAAAGAGCTGCTGCGTTGGCGTCGCCAGATCATAATGTCAACTTGCAGCAGGGTTGTCTGTTTGAGTGTACTCTTCGGTACACTCATTTTTGTCTCTGGTCATCGGAATGAAGTCATCAAAAAGCAAAGCGGAGGTGAAAGGAATGAGAGTCGAACTTGTGTTGCGTTTAATCGGAGCGGTGGTCTTTGCCCTTGCTGGCTGGGAAGCGAGCAACCTTTTAGCTGGAATAATCCCTTGGCCTTATGTGGGTTACGCCATCAAGGTCGCTCTCCCCTTGGCCAGTGCGGCCTTGGGGCTGTTTATCACACCCTGGTTGACCACCCGCCCCTTTTCCTGGGTGCGGAGCAAGATTCGTCAGCTTCCGGCTCAACAGTTAGTAGCTGCCATCATCGGTTTAATCATTGGCTTAATCGTTGCTGCACTCCTTGCTTCGCCTTTGTCACGTCTACCTGGGATCTTGGGTGAGGTATTGCCCTTCATCGGGGCCATCATCTTTGGCTACCTGGGCATAGCGGTGATGACCATCCGGCAACGGGATATCATGCATCTACTTGGCGGGCGGCTCCTTTTTAAGGAGATGAACCTGCACCGAGACAACTATGTCCTCCTAGACACCAGCGTGATCATTGATGGGCGCATCGCGGACATCAGTCGCACCGGTTTCATCAGCGGCACCATGCTGATACCGCGCTTCGTTCTCAATGAGCTCCAGCACATCGCCGATTCCTCGGATATATTGCGTCGCAATCGTGGCCGAAGGGGATTGGACATGCTCAATAAGCTGCAGAAGGAATCGGTCGTCCCCATTCGCATCCACGACATAGAGGTGGAGGAGGCCCAGGAGGTTGACGACAAGCTGGTGATGCTGGCCAAGGAGCTGCACAGCCCCATCGTTACCAATGACTACAACCTCAACCGGGTAGCCGAGCTGCAAGGCGTGACGGTGCTCAACATCAACGAACTGGCCAACGCGATCAAAGCCATCTTCCTACCCGGCGAATCAATGAAATTGCGCATCATTCAGGAGGGCCGGGAACTAGGCCAGGGTGTGGGATATTTGGACGATGGGACGATGGTGGTGGTGGAGAATGGACGCCGCTACATCGGCAGCACCGTAGAGGTTGCAGTAACCAAGGTCCTGCAAACCGCCCAGGGGCGGATGATCTTCGCCCGCCTGGAAGAGTAAACCCAGGAGGAATAGAGATGGCTTTAAGACTCCATAATTCCCTAACCCGTCAGAAAGAGGAGTTCGTGCCCGTGCAGGAAGGACGGGTCGGTATCTATGTCTGCGGGCCGACGGTTTACGAGGATGCTCACCTGGGCCATGGCAAGACGTACGTCAACTTCGACACCATCGTGCGCTACTTGCGCTACCTCGGTTATAAAGTGCGCTATGTCCAGAACATAACCGACGTGGGACATCTCCTCGACTCAGGCGAGGATCGCATTATGAAGGGGGTAGCCCGAGAGCGAATCGAGCCCATGGAGTTGGTGGAAAAATACACCCGGCGCTATTTTGAGGACATGGATGCCCTCAACGTACAGCGTCCCGATATCTCGCCTCGCGCCAGCGGACACATTCCAGAACAGATCGAGCTGATCAAAGCCCTCATCGAGAAGGGCTATGCTTATGAGGCCAACGGTTCGGCCTACTTCGACATATCCAGGTGGCCTGAGTACGGTAGGCTCTCCGGCCGGCGGGTGGAGGAGCTGATGGAAGGAGCCCGGGTGGAAGTCAACCCTGACAAGCGTCACCCGGCCGACTTTGCCCTCTGGAGGAGAGCGGAGCCAGAGCACATCATGCGCTGGCCAAGCCCCTGGGGCTGGGGTTTCCCTGGCTGGCACCTGGAGTGCTCGGTCATGTCCACCAAATACTTGGGCCAGCCTTTCGACATTCACGGCGGTGGCCTGGAGAACAAGTTCCCTCACCACGACTGCGAGATAGCTCAGTCGGAGGCGGCTGCCGGCGTGCCCTTCTGCCGCTATTGGCTGCACAACGGCATGCTAATGATCAGGGGCGAGGAAATGCATAAGTCCTTGGGCAACTTCGTCACCCTGAAGGAGGCCTGTGAGCAGTACTCGCCTCTGGCCATCCGCTTCTTCATCCTGGGTAGCCACTACCGCAGCCCACTGGACTTCAGCGAAACGGCTCTGCAGGCCGCCAACAGGGGGCTAGAGCGCCTCCACGGAGCTGTGCAGGCGGTGCGGGAGCGGCTGCGGTCAGCGGATTCGGGAGCGGAGTTAACGGACAGAGCGTTCATGGTTAAGCTGGCAGAGCATAAAGCCCGCTTTTTGGAAGCCATGGATGACGACTTCAACACGGCGGCAGCCATTGGCGTCCTCTTTGATTTTACCAAAGAGGTTAACACCCTGCTGGACTCTGGAGAGGAAATCAGCCGAGAGACCCTCACCGCCATAGATGGCCTCTACTGCGAGCTGGGTGGCGATGTCTTGGGGATCATCCCCGATGAGATCGCCAAAGGGGTGGCAGGTTTAGAAGAGCCCCTGATCGAGCTTTTGATCGAGGCCCGTGAGAAGTTACGAGAAGCCCAAAAATGGGACCTGGCAGACGAGGTCCGCGCTCGCCTGTCCGACCTAGGGATCGCCTTGGAGGACCGCCCGGAGGGGACAAGGTGGCGGATTAGCAGGCAATGAACGAGGTGCTTTACGGCCGTAACGCTGTGCAGGAGGCTCTGAGGGCTGGGCGGCGGAAGATCTACAAGCTTATCCTGGCCCAAGGGGCGAGGGAAACAGGCATCGTTGCCGACATTGCGACGTTGGCTGGCAAAAACGGGGTGCCGATCCAGCGAGTGGAACGGCAACAACTGGACAGGCTCGGCGACCTCAATCATCAAGGCGTCGCCGCTGAGGCAGCCCCATATCCCTATGTCGGGTTAGAAGAGATTCTAGCCGAGGCCAATCAACGCCAAGAAACGCCCCTGTTGTTAATACTGGACTGCCTCCAAGACCCTCAAAACTTCGGTTCCCTCTTGCGTACGGCCGAGATAGTGGGCGTTCACGGGATCGTTATCCCCAAGCACCGCGCAGTGGAGATCACCCCCGCTGTGGTCAATTCCTCGGCCGGAGCCACTGAGCACCTTCTGGCAGCCCGAGTGACCAACCTGACGCGGACCATGGAGGAGCTCAAAGCCAATGGGCTTTGGATGGTGGGCCTGGAGGATGTACCTCACGCCCACCTCTATCATCAAAGCGACCTGACCATGCCGTTGGCCCTGGTGGTAGGGAGCGAGGGCAGGGGGTTGGGCCGGTTGGTTAGGGAGACGTGCGACATACTGATCAGGCTACCCATGCGAGGGAAGATCAGTTCGCTGAACGCAGCTATAGCCGGCTCCATCGCTCTCTACGAGGTTTGGCGACAACGAGGCCTGGGGTGATGGCTCACCACGTCAGAATTTGACATTTCAAGCGAATTTCATTATACTAATTATTGCTAGCGCCGACTTACAGAACTTGACCGCAGCAGCGATTTTAGTATAATTCTAACCAAGCCGACGTAGCTCAATTGGTAGAGCAAGCGACTTGTAATCGCTAGGTTGCGGGTTCAAGTCCCACCGTCGGCTCTTGATGGTCAGTTGGTCTGGTAGTCTGGTGGTTAGGAGCTTTAGTTGACCACCAGACTATGCGACCAGTAGACCAACAGACCAATCACGGGCAGGTACCCAAGTGGCCAAAGGGAGCGGTCTGTAAAACCGCTGGCTCAGCCTTCGCATGTTCGAATCATGCCCTGCCCACTCTTGGTTAATAGCAGATGGCAGATAGCGGATGGCGAATTGCTATTAGCTATCAGCTATTAGCCATCTGCCCATTGCCCACGTAGCTCAGGCGGTAGAGCACCTTCTTGGTAAGGAGGCGGTCAGCGGTTCAAATCCGCTCGTGGGCTCCAGAAGGTCCACAGGTGGTTTGTTGAGCCTGGGTCGCGGTTTGCGATTCAGGAAGGTGGGCAGACTGTTGGGGCTGGTGTGATCACCAAGATCCTGGAGTAAGGGAGGGAAGAAGGGAGCAAGAGTTCATCGCTAACTCTAGCTCCAGTAACACAAATGGCTAAGAAGGCTATACGACATACCATTACCCTTGCCTGTACTGAGTGCAAGGAGCGCAACTATACAAGCAATAAGAACAGGAGAAACGACCCCGGCCGTTTGGAAATGAGGAAGTACTGCTGCCGGTGCCGGACGCATACCCTTCACAGGGAAACGAAATAGCTGATGACAAATAGCACATGGCATCAGCCCAGGCTATTTGTTACGCAGGCCAGTAGCTCAATTGGCAGAGCAGCGGTCTCCAAAACCGCAGGCTGTGGGTTCGATTCCTGCCTGGCCTGCCATGGACATCGAATCAAGACACCGTCTCTTAAGGCGGTGTCTTGAATCATCAGGCTAGACCTTGGAGGTCTGAATAAGGAGAAGCACTTGGCTAAAGCGGCAGCTAAGAAGGAAAACGTTATCGTTAGATACTTTAAGGAAACCAGAGCAGAGTTAAGGAAGGTGAATTGGCCTACCCGTCAGGAGGCGCTGAACTTAACCCTCATCGTGGTCGGGTTCACTATTTTTATGGCCGCTCTCTTAGGTATCATAGACTACCTCTTCGCCTGGGTATTCGGCCTGATCATCAGATAGATATGCTGATGACAGGCAGGGCCGTGCGAAAGTGAAGTGATCATGGAAGAGCCGGTAGAGCAGAAAGAAGAGCTAAAGGTGGAGGAGGAGCCAGGGTCAGACGGAAGAGCCTGGTATGTGATCCACAGCTATTCTGGCTATGAGAACAAGGTGAAAGCCAACCTGGAACAGCGTATCGAGTCCATGGGGATGCAGG
>CAYUPJ010000025.1:0-29423 GCA_964446635.1 uncultured Anaerolineae bacterium | reverse complement strand
GCCACAATTTTGGTCAATCGTCAATAGAACACTTGTCTAATTTAACAATGTCAAGATAAGGTCTCCGTTCCGTTGGTGTTGCCTTACGGCAACTGATAATCCGTATCTTCGTCCCGCATTCCGTATAGGATACAATTAGTACCCGTCCCTTGTCAGAAGTACCGATGTCAATGTAGCGTTCCTCATCTATGGAATGGTCAGGGTCAGGTATCGTGATTGCAAACAGCACACCCGACAGGAAAACGGCATTGCCTTTAGCCCGACCCTGTGCCAGAAAGCCGCGCCATGCCGTTGTCGCGGGTATTGGGCATGACAGCTAGCTCTCCACCTCCCTCCATACCGCCTCCGCTGCCACTGAGAGGCGATGCCAACACTGGTCGCGAGTCTCCCCCTCCGCTAACACGGTGCAAATGGGATGCCCGGCCGTGATCCGCTCGTCGGTGAACGGGATGTCTCTCCTCCCCTTAGCCCTCCACCCGGCCGTCTCAGGCATCACTACGTCCTCTCGTGCGTAGACGATGCCCTTGCTGTAAAAACCGGACCGGTGGACGTTTTCCTCCCGCGAGAAGGAGGGAAGTTCCCCCCTGAAGGAGCGGACGTGCAGGTCGAAGGTGTTCAGCCCGTAGGCCCACTCCATCAGCTCCATCGAGGCGGTGTAGCGGGGATTGACCTCGACCAGGTAAGGGATGAGGTCTACCCCTCTCCTGGCGAGCACGAAGTCGAAGCCGTTCATCCCCCGCAGCCCGAAGCGGCGGGTGAGCTTAGCGGCCATATCCTCCACCCAGCCTTGCGAAGGTTGCAAAAAACCTTCGCAAGGCTGGGTAGTTACAGCAAGGGGTAGAATGTTGCCGCACCAGGTGAACCGCCGCGCCCCCAGTTCCCGTCGTCCGATGAGTTGCTCCGTCAGACCCAGAAGCGCACACCGTCGCCCATCGGCTACGAAAGCAGCGGAGCAGGCCACACCTGCGATCCACTCCTGAAGGATACGCCCCTTAGCCAGCACGCCTCCCCTCCAGAAGCTGATCCCATGTCCACCCCCGCTCCGCGCCGGCTTGGTCAGCCAGTGCTTTTCTCTATCTGCCTGCCCTTCCTCGCCGGGCAGCAGGGTAGTGGGGACGGGGATGCCCTCGCGCTGGCAGACCTGTCGCAAGGTCCCCCAGTCGCGCACCCGACGCAGGGTGGTGGGATCGTTGCCCAGCAGGGTGCGATTGGCGGCCAGTTCCTCCACCACGTCAGGGTGGTTTTCCAGGCTGGAGATGTAAACGACAGCCGCGAAGTCCAGGCTGCGGCTGGCGGCCAACAGGGCCTCGGCGCTGAACCCCAGGTCGAAGTCCCGCATCAGCGAGTAATTTGGTACCAACTCTTTCTGATCGCGGTCGCCGAAGTAGTCCAGGGTGACAACGTTATACCCGCCGTGCACGGCCGATTCGGCGATGGCCCTGGTGCTGAAGCCAACAATCAACGTTGGCTGCCCGCCCTGCGCTCCATTGCCTCGGCTCATCCCGGACGCTTACCCGCCCAACTCTTTGGCGATGGCGTAAATCTCCTCCGCGTCCAGCACCAACTCGTTGCTCTCGAAGAGGCGGGCCACGCTGGCCCGATGGACTTTCATCTTCAAGCCGCCGATGCCCAACGCACCGAAGATGATCTTGCCCTCCTTCTCTTTGCCGGCCCACTGAGGTTTGATGCCCTCGATTCCGGTCGGGGGAACGGCATTGACATCGGCCATGACCTTAATGGTGGGGTTGGCTTTCCAGGTGTCCTCCCTAATCAGCACCACCCCTTCAGCGCCGGTGGTCATCAGAATCGTCGCTCCTTCAAGGATGGCCCTGGCTGCCTCGTCATCGGCCACCTGATGAGGGGTGACTTCCAGATCGAAGCGGGCTTTGATGAGTTCGCAGGCAGACTTCGCTTTCTCCATACTTCGGGAGGTGAGGTGG
Organism: uncultured Anaerolineae bacterium; assembly: GCA_964446635.1. Classification (GTDB taxonomy): domain Bacteria; phylum Chloroflexota; class Anaerolineae; order VGOG01; family VGOG01; genus CAYUPJ01. Next base: position 27,483 of record CAYUPJ010000025.1, on the reverse strand, counting down.
ACATCAGCCCCCTCCTTGGCCAAGAGGGCACAGGCCCTCAGGCCTACAGGCCCCGTGCCGGCAAAGACCACCGCTTTCTTGCCCTTCGCATCCACTGCGCTCTTTATCTTCCTCACTGCGGCGGCGGCTGTGGTGTTAGACCCGTTGGGGTCGGCCATCACCGAGACCCGTACCGGACCGAAGAAGGTATTCAGCACCTCCTTGAGCATGGCCTCGCCGGTGGGCACATCGGACCCACCGATGAAGATGGCCGAATTCTTGAGATCCTCTCCACCACGGGTGAACATCGCCCCGTATACCAGGTCGCGTACGTCCTTCACAGCTACATTGCCCAGAGCCAACACATGGTCAGCGCCGGCATCGTAGGCGGTGATGGTGTCGAAGACGCTGGGATGCTTGTCGCTATCCAGTTGAAGCAGCAGTTTTTTCATTTCCTCCTCCTCAAATCAGTTGATCTTCTTGCTCGCGATGGACGCTACGATGGACTCGATTTCGCAAGGATGCTTCAAGACGGTGATGCCCTCCATGTTCCTGATTCTCTCGACGTTCTCCACATCAACGCGGCGGGTCCTGATCGTTATGATATCTCCATTGGGGATCTGTGTCTCCCGGCTACCGAGTAGGGCCTTTGGCCGGGCGTCGGCCTCCGCCGACGCAACGTCCGACCGCGCAGGCGGTTGGCCGGCGTGAATACGCCCTATCAGGTGCGGTTTTAACCGCCAGCCTGAGCAGATACCTTTATTCTATCATAGGCCTGAGTCTCTGTCAAAAGGATTGCCTCATAAAAAAAGCTCAGGGAGAAAAAGCGTTATTTTGATCTCCCTGAGCTCTTTTCTGGCAAACGCGCTAATCGGCAGCGAAACTAGCCGTAATGCTCCGCCAACGATGAGCGACCAGTCACTCCCGATAGCTCTTAGACCGCCACGTCCCACTGGCAGTAGCCCTTGGCGCCAGCACCGATGCCCTTTACGTAGGGCACGTTCCTCTTGATCAGGGTGGTGACAGCGCAGCTCTTGCAACCCCTGACCGGCGAGCCCGGCTTGTCTGGACTGAGGGCGATGCAGTTGGTCATCAGCGTGGCCGTGGTGCACTCAGGAGTCAGGAAGCAGGGGAAGTCGGCCAGGCTCATCAGAGCCGCGAAGCGCTGGGTGATGCCGCAGGCGGGATAGGTGTAGCGCTGCGGGTTCATGATGACCTCATTCTTGCTAATGGGGCTGAGGTCTACCGCGATGCCCTTGATCTTGCCGCCAGCACCGATGGGCTTGATGTCCAGGATCTGCTCCCCGCGGGCCATGATGTCCATGAAGTCGACATTGTGCAGCTCATCGGCCTCGCCGCGCTTGGGGTTCATGGCCGCATAGTTGTAGAAGCGCTTGGTCAGCAGGTCCACAACCATAGGCACGGTGAAGGAATCCAGCCACAGGATGTAGGCCGTCGCGCAGGCCGGCGCACCGGTGGCCACCGCCAGCACATCATAGGGGCTCTTGTAAGCATCCTGCTTCAGGCCCTGCTGCAGGGTGTTCTCGAGACACGCGGTCACTGCCTCGTAGATGGCGAAGACCATGTCGTCCTTGAACATGTTGAAGGACGACTGGGCGATGTGGTGGCCGACGTCACCCACGCAGTAGGCCGGCACAGTCACGATGTTGGCCTCGTGCACCCCCGCCTTCAGCGCGGCCAGGACGAAGGGCTTCATCTTCGTCTTGTACTCGGCCATGTACTTGTCTGTGTCGAAGGAAGTGTGACCGCCATGCCCGCCCAGGTTGTGGGTGGCCATCAACTTGTTCTGCGCAGCTACCGGCTCGCGGTAGATAAACTGCAACATATCCACCTCGGCCTGCTCCGCCTCGGCGAGGGTCTTGCCGGCCTCAACCGCCGCTCGGAAGGCTCCCCCGATGCCATAGGAGGTGTTCATGCCCCAGGACTTGGAGGACAGGATCGTCTTCTTATGATCCTCGGGGATGTCCAGCCCACTCAGGATGCAGTTAACCACGTTGCTCACGGAGCCGACGGACATGGCGAAGTCCACCACGCAGGTCGGGCCGTACATTCCGCCGTAGCGCCGCGCCGCCTCACGGCCGATGAGGGCCTTGTTCTTGGCGATGGCGTCAATGAACTTCCACATGGACTTCTTGAAATCTGGGTCCTCAGCGTAGAGAATCTCCAGGATGGGCGGGGTCTGATAGTGCTCGACGAAGGGGTCGTCCTCGGGGCGGATGGTGCCACCAACAGCGATCTTCGTCAGGATGTCGTAGTGAGCGTTCACCGACTGCACATGGAGGTCAAAGACCTCTTTCGACTGCCCGTCGCCCGGCATCATCTTGTTGGCAGCGTCCACGTAGGGCTTGGCGTCGGTCAGCTTGAAGGTCCCACCCCTCTTCGCCTTGATCACGCCAAAGACCGCCCTGGTTGCCCCAACAGCCTCGTCAATCATCTTCTTGTAAACAGCCATTTTTGAACCTCCTTGTTTATTGTTTTTAGTTTACTACATCGTAAAAACTAACGGCCTTCCTAAGAGCAATTTCCCTCCAATTACCTCCTTCCTCAGTGAGCGATGACGCTGGACACCATCAACCAATTTTCGACCTCATCCCTTGGAGGTGTTCCAGCCCCGGCTTTCACCACAAAAAAGACCTTTCAACACTTGATAAAGAGTGAAGAAAGGTCAATCTTGTTCACCATAGCCTCCTTGTGAGATGCCCCATAACAAGCATTGGCTCAACGCTAGAGCCTTGTATCGTTACCCTAGTGATATTCATCTTAGCAAAGCTTGTTTCTGTTCCTACCTCGTTGCTTAATATTATAATACACAAAAAGCAATCTGTCAAGGGAAAAAGGGCTTCTGGGACAAAATGCGGAAAATTTTAAGGTTCGTACTTTGCGACTATCCCAAGGGTCAGGCAGAACACGAAGGCCAGGTCCACCAGGAAGTACGAATTGTCTATCAGGCCGTGGGCCAGGAAAGCGACCATGCTGGCCATGAGTCCCAGGAGCAGGGCCCTCGAGTCGCGGTCGTCCTGCTGACGATACAGGCGCAGGCCTTTCCTGAAGAAGGCAAACTGCAACCACCCGATGGCGATCACCCCTAAGATGCCCAGACGGGTCCAGTAATCCAGGACGATGTTGTGGGGGTGGGAGAGGTCCAGTTCCTCCCAGGCCTCGGGCAAGACGTAACGGGTGCGGTACTGGTAAAGGAAGTTGTCCAGCCCCACGCCGAAAATGGGGTGATCGCGGATCATGTTGAGACTGCTTTGCCAGAGCTTTAGACGCAGGAAGGTGGTGCCGCTTTGGGTGTTGACGAGGGAAGCTAAGCGCTCGGTGCCGATGAGGGGTAGCAGGCTCAGGGCAATAACCAGGATGACGAGTAATGCGATAAGCATGGCCCTCTTTCCCCGCATCAGGCCGAGAAAGAGAAAAGCGGCCGGTAGTCCCAACAGCCAGGCGCCTCGGGAATAGGTCAGATAAAGGCAGAGGATGACCGGCAGCCCGATGAGACAGTAGATGGCTCGTCGCCGTAGGGAGCCGCCAAAGAAGGCGACGGCGGCGAGGATGGGCACGATCCGCCCCAGGAAGAGGCCCAGGTTGTTGGGCGAACCGTAGACGCTGTGGATGCGGCGCACTCCCTCGGCGGTAATAACGTCACTGGTGAAGGAATACTGATAGAGGCCGATGAGGGAAACGATGGCCGCGGCCAGAATCAGAGCCTCGACGATGCGCCAGAGGTGGCGTTTCTCCAGCGGGCTGGCCCTCAGCAGGAAGTAGAACAGAGCCGACTCGAACACGACCACCCGGAACTCCCGCATGGCCACGCCGAAGTTCTCGGCGACGAGGAGGGAGAAAGCGCTGAGGGCGACGAAGAAGATGATGGCGAAGTCTAGGTTTGAAAGACGGTGCTGGAGGTTGGATATTGGATATTGGATATTGGATATTGGAAGTTGGAGGCCTGCCCTGAGCCCAGTCGAAGGGTTGGAAGCTAGAAGCTGGAAGCTGGCTTTCAGCAGCCAGGCGGCTAGGCAGAGAAGGGTTGTGATCTCGACCATTGAGGGGGCCAGCCCCAGAATGTGTTTGGGGTAGAGGTAGAAGGGGATGGAGAAGGCCACCAGGGCCAAACCGATGTCCAGGCGCAGGCAAATCGAGATCGCCAAGAGAGCTAGCGCCAAAAGGCTCAAAAGGGGCCAGGGGGAGAAGTGGAAAAGCAAGGCGGCAGCCAGGGTTACGGCTAGCTGGAGGGCCTCGGGCAGATCATGATAGCGGCCTACGAATTGCCTCAGCAGGGAGCAGGCCGTATGCTTGCTGATGGCCACGAGAAGCACAAGGGCGCAGATTCCCAACAGTGCCCATGCCAACCGATAAGGCAGCAGATTCAGCTCGCGGGCTACGGTCCAGCCGACGATGGCCCACTGTCCCCAGCCTCCCTCGGCCACCAGCTCGGCTTCGTGCACCTCGTCGGCCAGATCCGAGGCCAGGGTGACGGTCTCCGTGCGGTAGAGCGGATCGTGGAGCACCAGGTAGGAGCGGCCCTGGCTATCCTGGGGCAGGCGGTTGGCTGGCTTCCCGTCAACAGTCACGTAGAGGATTCCCCAGAAGTCGCCCCGTCGCACGGTGAGATCGAGGCGGGTGCCCTTGAAGGGGATGATCAGGCGATCGCCGCTTTGGCCGATGTCGGCCCCTCGGGGGGAGAGGCGCCATTCACCTAGATAGCTGGCGGTGTAGTGATCGGCCGGATAGCGGCCGGGGTAGGCTATGGGTGGAGCGGTGGCCAGGTCCCGCAATCGTTGGTAAACGGGGCGTGGATTCCACTGCTGGTCTACCAGGGCGAAGCCCCAGTGGGGGTCGTCAGGGGGCGCGTCGGGCTGGAAATGGGCCACGGCCAGAACCCCCAACCAGGGCCACTCGTCGCGGGCCCGCTCGATGGCGGCCACAGTGTAGCGAGCTTGCTCCTCCTCGCTCACCTGTCCCCAGATGGATGGTTGCCCCTGCCAGCCTGGAGGCGGGGCATTCCAGCCGAACTCCACCGCCCAGACGGCTTTGTTCTCGTCACCGCTGGCGGTCATAGCCTCTCGCACCAACCGGGCTCGGGAGAAGTTAAGAACCCCCAGGTCGGTTCGAGGGTCATCGGGTCCAGTGTCGAAGCCGTAGGGCTTAATGGCCACGATGTCAAAGTAATCTCCAGCACCGGCAGCGTACAAGCCTTGCAGGAAAGCCACCTCGTTCAGGTTGAGCGGGCCGCCCTCGCTGTTGGGGGCCAGGCCAGCCATCAGGATGAAGGAAGAAGGATCGGCGCTTTTAACCTGGATGTAACCCTCCCGCAGGAGGCGGGCGTAGCCGGCTGGGTCAACGTAGGCGTTACCCCAATGGGAACTGAGATTGGGCTCGTCCCAGATTTGATAATAATCAATCGCCTCTCGATAACGCTTAGCAAAAGTTTGGGCGAAGCGGCCGAAGTCAGCTACCTCCTGCGGTGGTGAATAGCGATAGGCCACGGCGGGATCTCGTTGGGCCCAATCGGGCGAAGTGTCCAGCACGGCGATGAGCTTTAGATGGTGCTCCCGAACGGCGGCCACGATTCGATCCCAGGCCGCCCAATCGTATTGACCAGGTTGGGTTTCAATGTCGGCCCAGGGGAAAGTTTGGCGCACCCAGCGGAAGCCGCCGGCCTCGATCAGGGCTAGAGCCTGCTCCAGTTCTCCTTCGTTGTATTGTTCCAGGGCAACATTTACCCCGAAGGGATTCACCGCGGCTTGAGGCACGTCTGGGGGAAGACCGTAGCCGTGGCTATAAATGGCGTCGCCCTGCTTTGTCCACACGACATAAGCCAGGAAAGCGACGATGATCAGACCCAGGGTGCAGAGAATTACACCCAGGGCTGATCTCCCGCCTTTGCCTGTGGAACATGGGTCTTGGTTGTTGCCTGTGTCAACCGGGAAAGTCCGGGCCATCTCCTTTGATCCTCTCTCATATCCTACCACAAACTGCCTTTATCTGCAAACCAAACTATCCATCGAAATGCGCCAAGCCCCTGTTTGACGAGAAAGGGAAAATGAGCTACAATATTGCTGGTCTGAGGGCTGGTAGAGAGCGTACAGCTTGACACTAGCAAGGAAGCTAAAGGAAGCGAGGAAGAAAACATGGAACAGATTGAACTCAAAGTGCAGAAAAGAGAGGTGTTGGGTAAGAAGGTGAAAAGCCTGCGTCGTCAGGGGCTCGTTCCTGCTGTGATGTATGGCCACGAAACCGAACCGGTTGCCATTCAAATCGAGGAGCGAGAGTTAAACCGTGTCTTGGCCCAGGCTGGGGGGCATCGGTTGATTACCTTGAAAATTGGCAGGTCCAGAAACCCCCAAATGGCCTTGGCCAGGGATGTACAGTGGGATGTCATCACCCGTAGGCTCCTCCACGTTGATTTCTACGCCGTGGTGATGACCGAGAAGATCACTACAGAAGTGCCTTTGGTCTTCGTCGGCGAAGCGCCTGCGGCGGATCAGCCAGGAGCTATCTTGTTGCAGAACCTTGATGAGGTAGAGATAGAGTGTCTGCCCGGCGACCTGGTCGGGGCCATCACGGTTGACCTGAGTGAGCTAAAGGAGATGGATCAGGCCATCCACGTCAAAGACCTTCGAGTGCCGCCTACTGTAACCATCTTGACCGATCTTGAGGAGATAGTGGCCAAGGTTGGTTGGGCTGGTCCGAAAGAGGTGGAGGAGGCAGTGCCAGTCGCGCCGGCAGAGGTGGAGGTCATCACCAAGGGCAAGAAGGAGTTAGAGCCTGAAGAAGAGTAGTTGGAAGCGATTTGTAATCTTTGATGAAATGGCCGCTGGCATTGTTCAGCCAGCGGCCATCTTCGTCATGTCCAGTGTCCATTCCTTCAGCCGAGCCTGGTCACTGCCTCCCCGATCCGCTCCAATGCCTTTTGGATGTTTTCCACCGAGTTAGCATAAGAGAAGCGGACGAAGCCCTCGCCGTACTCGCCGAAGGATGTGCCGGCGAGGGAGGCCACGCCGGCTTCGTTCAGCAGAAAATCCGCCATCTCCCGCGAACTCTTACCTGTGCTCTCGATGTTGGGGAAGACGTAGAAAGCGCCCTTAGGCTTCAGGCAGCGGAAGCCGGGGATCTGGTTGAGGCCGTCAACGATGACGTCCCGCCGCTGGCGGAAAGCCTCGACCATCTTCTTGGGCTCGTCCTGCGGCCCCTGGAGGGCCTCGAGGCCGGCCCACTGGCTGAAGGCGGCGGTGCAGGAGTTGGAGTTGACCATCAGAGTGGCCACCTGCGCTGCCAGCCACTCGGGCATCACCCCGTAACCCAGACGCCAGCCCGTCATGGCATAGGTCTTGGAGAAGCCATCGAGGATGATGGTGCGCTCCTGCATGTCGGGTAATTGAGCGACGCTAGCGAATTCTCCCTCGTAGACCGTGCGGCTGTAGACCTCGTCCGAAAGCACCATGACGTCGTTCTCAATGGCTGCCTCGGCGATGACTTCCAAGTCCTCCCTGGTCAGCACGCCGCCGGTGGGATTATGAGGCGAGTTGAGGATGATCATCTTAGTTTGGGGGGAGACCAGGCCCTTGAACTCTTCGATGTCGAAGCGGAAGTCTTTCTCCATTAGAAGTGGGACGGGCACGGGTGTGGCGCCGACGAAGTTGATCATGGATTCATAGATGGGGAAGCCTGGGTTGGGGTAGATGATCTCATCGCCCTTCTCGCACAGGGCCAGGATGGTGAAGAACATGATGGGCTTGGCACCCGGCGTGACTACCACCTGGTCTGGATTGACCCTGATCCCCCGGGTGGTGGAGATCTCCTCAGCGATAGCCTCCCGGAGCTGGGGGATGCCTGCCGGCGGAGTGTAGTGGGTCTGGCCCTGGCGCAGAGCTTTGACCGCCGCCTCCACAATGTTGGAAGGCGTGTCGAAGTCGGGCTCGCCGATCTCCAGGTGGACAATCTCCCGTCCCTGGGCCTCCAGTGCCCTGGCCTTTAACAAGACCTCAAAGGCCGTTTCCGTGCCCAGCCTGCTCATTCTAGTAGCGAGTTTCATCGGTTCCTCCTTGGTTTCCAGTATTCCAGGTGCCCGTCACTTCCAAAGTGACGGGCACCTATTATTCGTCGTACATGAAGGTCGGTTCTTCGTAATGTCTAGGCTTCTTCTTTCTGAGGAACTCCTTCAATAATTCGTTTTTCGCCTCCAATGACATCTCCTCTGCCTTCAATACCGACAGCGGGAAGTTGATCCTCAAAGCTCTGCCCTCAAGGGCGATGTGCCTCGTTATCCCAGGGGGTATTTTGACTGCATTTTCTCTTTTTTCGCCGGTAGCAAGCCTGGTGGCTATGTGTACAACCTGTTTAGGAGTAAACTTGGGGAAAGCGACGACTAAGTTGCAGTCATCGTGCTTTTCAAATAGGCCATTGATTTGCCTTTTCCACTCTCCCTTTTCGGGCTCAAGGCTATCGCGTTCTATTCTTCCCTCATAGGTTCTGACCACGTCGTTCATTTGTTTGACCCGTGATTCAAAGTCTCCGTCGCCCTTAACTCCGAAGACCTCCCCGTCCCGGAAGAAGAAACAGCACAGGCTCCCCTCATCCTCCGCTATCAGATCTCTCGCGGCATCGCAGTCCATCGGCAGGGGCTCGATGCCCTTGCTCTGAAGTCGGGAGAGGAAAGCGTCTTTGTCCTGCCGAGTCAAGTGGCACCAACTGCTCAGTTTGACGCTCTTCGGATCTAAGTAGTCCACTATTTGCACCAGGATGTGCTGGCAATTGAGCAAATCCTCTTCTCGGAATACGGTGATCCTGTTGGCACCATCCAGGTGGACGTATTTGCCCTCACCCAGCCTGGCCACAATGGGAGGATCCTGCAGGACCCCAGCTTCCTTTATTATTTTGGCCAGCTTAGGGGATCTGGTTTTGTCAAAGTGCTCGTGGATAATGATATCTCTGACGGGCACGATCTTCAATTCTGGCCCCGGTTTGCATCCCTTCCCGCTCATTCTACCCTCCCCCTTGAGTTAGAAAAAAGAGTTAGGAAAAAGCAGACAGATAGCTTCGTTAAATTGTCATTTGCCTACGAGCCCGTGTTGAAATTCGATCACTTTCTCGGCCACCTCAATGCCCACTTGATACTGAGCCTCAACAGTTGCTGCCCCGATGTGGGGTGAGCCGATTACTTCATCCAGCTCAAAGAGTTTGTTGTCCTTGAGTGGCTCCTCAAGATAGACGTCTAAGGCCACCCCCGCCACTTTTCCTGATCTGATCGCGTCGTAGAGGGCATCTTCGTTAACAGTGCCCCCCCTGGCGCAGTTGATAATGCACACGCCACTTTTCATCATCTCGAACTGGGGCCTGTCTATCAGGTTGCGTGTCTCCTCGGTCAGGGGCAGGTGCATGGAGATGTAGTCGGACCTTTCTAACAATTCCTCAAAGGAGACGAACTCCACCTCCAGCCCCCTGGGATCGGAGACGTAGGGATCGTAGGCGATGACTTCCATCCCCAGTGCCAGGGCCTTTTTCGCTACCAGCCAGCCGATGCGACCATAACCGACCAGGCCCAGCGTCTTGCCGGCGATCTCGCGGCCATCGAACTTCTTTTTCTCCCATTTTCCAGACCTCATGGAGGCCGTGGCCTGCGGGAGATGGCGCGCCAACGCCAGCAGGTAGCCAACGGTCAGCTCAGCCACCGCGTTGGTGCTGGCGGCGGGGGTGTTTATTACCTCGATTCCCTTGGCTTGGGCGTATTCGACGTCAATGTTGTCCAGGCCTACGCCGCCGCGAACAATCAGCTTCAGATTCTTGGCCGCCTCAATGATCGGTTTTCTCACCTTGGTAGCACTGCGGACGACGATGACGTCGTAGCCGCCGATGGTTCTCTCCAGTTCCTCAGGGGCCAGGCCCGTCTTGACATCCACCTCGATGCCCGCTTGGCGCATCATTTCCACACCTTCGTCGGCGATAGGGTCGCAGATTAGGACTTTCATTGTCAAATCACCTCCACCGTTGTTGGTTTGATGGTGGTTCACCATTGGTTGACACTTTGATTGGGAAGCTCACTGTCAACGAATGAGAAACGAATAAACAAATGGGCAGTGGCCATAGATCCTATTCGTTTATTCGTTGGCTATTCGTTGACAGAGGGAGCCCGTCAGTCGCTTACGGCGCGTGACCAGCGCCTCCCATTCCAGGTAGTCCCACTCTGCCTGGTGGGTGTAGTGTTCCTCACGGTCTTCAGTCTCCCATATTCGTTTGTACGCTTCGAAGGACATTCCGTACTTTTCTTCGTACTGACAGAGGGCGGCATCAATCTCGGCCATGTTTTACACCTCCCGGTCGGAGTCGAGCTATAGATTCCAGATCTCCTCGATCAAGCCTGTGACCCAGCGCATGTCGTTCATGGTGAGGTCGCCCATGTGGGCGATGCGGAAGATTTGCCCCTTTAGCTTGCCGTAACCATCGCCGATCACGGCTCCATGTTCGGCCAGGGCCTTGTTCAGATCGGGCACGCTGAGGCCTCTGGTGTTGGTGATAGCAGTAAGGGTGTTGGAAAGGTAGCGCTCGTCGGCGTAGAGGGCGAAGTGTCGGCGGGCCCAATCGCGGGTGAACTCGGCCATGTCAATGTGGCGTTGAAAACGGGCATCCAACCCCTCGGCCAAGATGTCGTCCATTTGCTTGTTCAGGGCGAAGAGATGGCTGATGCTTGGGGTGGCCGGGGTCTGGTTCCTCTGGTAGTACTTGAGCATAATGAGAAAATCGAAGTACCAGCCTCGATTCTTCACTTCTTGGGCTCGGTCGAAGGCCTTCTGGCTGACGGAGCATATGGCCAGGCCGGGCGGCAGGGCGAAGGCTTTCTGCACCCCGGCAATACAGACATCTATGCCCAGCTTGTCTACCTCGATCTTGGCTCCGGCCATGGAGCTGACCGCGTCCACCAGCCAGCAGACGTCAGGGTATTTCTTCATGACTTCCGAGATCTCGTGAAGGGGGTTCATCACGCCGGTGGAGCTCTCGTTGTGCGTAAGAGTCAGGGCATCGTACTGGCCGCTGGACAGCTTGGGCTCGATCAGCTCCGGGGTAATGGCTTGGCCCCATTCTACTTCCACGACATCGGCCTCCTGGCCATTGGCCAGGACCATCTCGTGCCAGCGTTCGGCAAAAGCGCCGTTGATGGTACACAGCACCTTTCTACCATCTCTGACACAATTCCGTATCGCTCCTTCCATGGGGCCCGAAGAGGCGGAGGTGAAAAGGAAAACCACGTTCTCCGTGTAGAGCAGCTTTTGCACCTTGGGTGTCACTTCGGCTTGCAGGTCCATGTACTCCTTAGCACGATGGCCGATCATCGGTTTGGCCATCTCTTGCAGGATCTCCTCCCTCACGTGGGTTGGACCGGGGATGAATAGCTTTTTGTACATCGTTTGCCTCCTTGAATCTAGCACTTTGTTATGGAGTGCAGGCGCAAGCCTGCTTCTAAAGGCGGACTTGCGTCCGCACTCCAGCGATATTGATTATACAATGGACGGCTAACGGCGTCAAGCCCGTCCTCTTCGTTGCCTCGTTCCTCATTACCTCGTTACTCATTGCCCTCTCAGAGGTAAGCGGCAAAGTGGGGATATAGGTCCCTGGAGTTGGTCACCTCTTCCAAATCCAGGTTCAGCTCGCCAGGATACATGATGAACGGGTAGTCCTGCGGGCCGCCCAGTCCACCGTGGCTGGCCACCTGATCCTCGAAGCAGACCACCTCCCCGTTCCCGCGCCAGGCGCCGAAGATGATGATATCGCCACTGTGAGGGAAAGAAGCCAACTGGTGCAATTGACTCGCGGCGAGTTCGGGCTCCGGAAGGGAGAGCAAAGGATTCTGGCCACGAATCTCTACCCCCCCCATCTGGGGGGGGTAGGGGGGGAGCGTGAGCGTTCCATCCTTGCCTACGATAACTGTCTCCCCCTCTTCGCGCCCTACGACCAGGCCGATGCCTTCGTGGACGATGAGCTTGTTGAGCAAGCGGGGGTAGAGGAGGGCGATCTCGCTCAGGTTCATCGGCCGGGGGGCGACGTTGAAATAGACGTGGGACATGGAGCCGGAGTTTCGGACCACGATGTCACCCCTTTTGCTGAGGTCCCAGGAGTTATCTTCGTCGTCCACAACCAGCCTCTTGTCTACAAAACGATAGGCGGCTTGCACCAGGCTTGCCCCTCGCTCGGAGAGCCGCGCTTCTATTCCCTTTAGCTCCTCCAGCAGGAACAGAGCTTGGGCCGCCGATGGCCTCTCTTCGCCTCCACGCTCGTCGGTGAAGAGACCTTCGCCTATCTGCTCAGCGATGTACTTGCCCAGGGTGCGACCATAGGCTTTTTTGAAGGGGATAGATGGAGTCAGGCCGTGGTCCGAGAGGATGTACAAATCGTAGTGCCGCCTTCGATACTGGGTCCGCATACGATCAATCTGTTTGATCTGGTTGTCTATGCCTCGTAGAGCTTTGAAGGCTTCCGCGCTGCCTATCCTGTAGTGGTGAGCGACCTCGTCGTAGCTATAGTAGTTGGTATAGATGGCTGGCATGCCGCGATAAATGTCCAGCAGACAGGCGAAGGTTTGTATCTCCCGGAACACGACATTGGTGATGATCTGTAGAAACGGAGATAGAACATTGAAGGGTTGATGATAATGTGGCACGAACAGGGCGACAAACCGTTTGCCCAGATCAATGAGATATTCCCACAGGGAAAGCAGGATAACCCGTAACACCCGCAGGGGGCTGAGCAGGAACAGAAGCAGGAACCCAATGCCCCGCACGCTGGCGAAGAAGCGTTGGCTGTTGATGGAGCTCAGGGTGAGGAGAGAGAGCCTGGCGTCGCCATCGAACATGTTCACGTAGCTGGAGCCACCCCGCAGGATGCCTTGCCGCCCGGCCGAGATGCGGTCTTGGATGTTTTTGACCAAGCCAGGCAGCTTACACACCACCGAAGTGTCGCTTTCTTTCTCATACCAGCGGAAGGCAGGGATGTCGAAGTTATTGCCAAACATGATGCCTGCCTGGGTTGCAGGGGTTGTGCTGGGCAAGCCGCAACGCCAACGTGCCAGCTTGAGGATCCTTTTCTCTAGCAGACGCTTCATGTGGGGGGCATAGCCCTTGGCCAGGGCTTCAACCAGATGGTCGTAAGCCAGGCCATCTATCTGGATGACGATGAAACCCCGTTTTTGGGCGTTGACCTGGCTCTCTTCCAGGCCCATTCTCTCGGCGATGGCCGCATACTTGCGCGAATAGTACAAGTTGGCTAATGTGTTGAACAGGTCAACGATTTTCCTGGTGAACCAAGTCATCAGAGTTACCTCAGCAGCAGTGTCATTGCGAGCGGAGCGAAGCAATCTCCCGGCCCGCATGAAGGAGATTGCTTCGTCGCAAAAACCGCTCCTCGCAATGACGTTTTCATGATGCTTGAAGCCGCAATTGGTGCTAGGGGTTCTTTTGTGCGGCCAAGGTCTCCATAAACGCCTGGATCCTGGTCTTCAATGGCTCCTCAGCATAGGCGCGGGTGTCGCACATGTCGGCCTCTATGATGAGGCCGGGCTTTCCCGTGTGCTCGGAGACGATGCGCCGCAGGTCGTACTGTCCCAACGAGTAGGGCTTGCAACTACGGTTGGAGTGGAGGACGATGCCATCTACCTGAAACCGCTCCACCAAATCCACTATGACCTCAGCTCTGGCTGGCAAGCTCTGGTTGATGTAGACCGAAGTGTAGGTGCGAGCCAGGCCTTCGATGCCCTGGCTCAGGTCAACCGATGTAGACCAGCCGTTGGTGTAGGTATCCACCACAAAACAGGCCCCGAAGTCAACGAAGTAGCCGAAGAAGCGGAACAGTCGGTGCCAGATGGCGATGTTGTCCCACAGCAGCCGATAGCGCTCCTCAGGGATGGCGCCTATTCCCTGCTCCACCCTCTCCTCCACTTCCGCCTTGAGCTTCTCGTAGAAGCTCACCGCGTCCTTTGTACCTCGCAGTACGACGATGGGGGCCATGTTGACGAAGAGGTCGGGAGCATTGAGGGGAGAGGGCCGGGCCTGGCATAGCTCTCGAATCTCCCACCAAAGGCGCACGGCGCGATTGGAGTACTTCAGTGTCTCCATGAACTTCTTCTGCTTCAGCTTGCGGCCAGTGTGTTTTTCTAGCCAGGCGATGAGTTCCTCCAGTTGGGCGGCCACGTACTGGACGGCGTGTTCTTCCATCTGGAGACCGTGGATGAAAGGGGTGTCGAGGATGAAGAGCGGGACGCTGTAATATTGAGCCAGGGCCTGATACCACTTCATAGCCGTGCCGCAGATGTTGTTGCAGGCCACCAAGAGGTCAGGCCTGGGAAGGCCGCCCATCGGCGCCTCTCGCTTGTCCAGCACCGAGCCAAGGTGGCTCCGCGCATAAGAGCAGAGGTCTTGAGAATAGCCCTGGGCCTCCGCCACCTGGCACAGGGAGGTCGCTACTCTTCTGGCTCCACAGAGGGCGCCGTAGTTCTCTGGGTAGACCGAGGCGATGCCCATAGCTGCCATGATCTCGATGGGTGCGCCGCTGGTCACCCAGGCCATGGGCTTGAGTTTGCCGATGATCTTGCTCTTGGTGTAGTAGCGGGTCATCAGTTTATTGAGGTCTTTGGCGGTGCGCAGTTTCTTGTATTTTCTGGCCATGGCTACCTCGACGATGTTGAGTGTCATTGCGAGGAGCTGAGCGACGAAGCAATCTCCGCCGTTGACAGCAATTGCACCTTGGAGATTGCTTCGCTCCGCTCGCAATGACAGATGATTTCTAAGAACGCCTGCAGGCGGGTGCGCCACTGGTCGGGAGCGGGTGAGTGTTCCATCTCCAGGCGCAGGTGGGGCACAGCAGCAGCATCGAGCTTCTCCTTGACCATGGCGTAGTCGAAAGCGTGGGGGTCGCAGAACTTCTGCAGGACGAAGATGATGCCATCAGCATGGGCCTCGTGAACCAGCTTCAGCAGATGCTCGCCTGGCTCGTGGTCGGGATGGTATTTGGCCGGGCAGGGCAGGCGATGGAGGTAGCGATTGGCCAGGGCGGAGATAGGGTCGCCATTGGCCTCGACAGGTTGAGCGAAGTAGCGACTACCGGTGCAGAGGTCGTCCCCGACAATCCGAGCGCCCAGTTCCTCAACGATGGTCAAGATAGCCGGATCATCCAGGATAGCGCCGACCAGGATCAGGCGAGGCCCTTCTCGTGGCGTACTCTCTTCTTCAGCCATGAACTCGACCAGTTCGCTGAGGAGCTGGTTATACTCCTGCGGTGGCATGATGAACCCCGCGCTGCTGGCGGCGAAGAGCTCAGGTGCGCCGAGTCGGTCGCGGAAATCGTACAGTCGGGCCAGAAGGCGGCGCTTCTCGTTGTACAACTCGATGCTTGCGCTGATGGCCCGATCGCTGATTTCCTGGCCGATGAACTCTCCCAGAGAGCGGCGAAAGCGCTGTAGTTCGGCGATGAGATAGGGCCGCGTGCTGGGGGAACAGAGGTGCACCGGCTGGACGATGGTTTCCACGTAGAGGTCGGGGAAGCTCATTTGCCAGATGTCGGCCAGGGACTGGAGAGTGTCGCAGGTGTGGGGGAAGACCACCCCCTGCAAGAAGCTCAGATCGTCGCGCAGGGCCTGATCCAACGCGCTGCGACAAAGGGCGCAGGTGTAGCTCTGCAAATGGGCATCAGCGCGACTGGGAGGTTCAGTGCCGGAGCGGATTCGCAGCGGGACAAAGCCGGCGGCGTGGATGATCTCCTCAGGGACATAGGTACAGAAATAGCCCATGGCCCGATGGCCGGGGTAGCGGTCGGGCCAGCTCGTGTAGGGGGTCTCTTGGGCCTCTGCAAAAGTGTCAAGGATTTCCGTCAATCTTCGGTGAGCGGCAGTCATGCGGTTTTCCCTTCGCTAAGAGGACTGTAGTATCAGCCAGGGTATTATGACACAAAACCAGAGGGAAAGCAAGTTGCGTTTGGTACAGAAGCTGGTATAATATGCCTGTGGCAAAGAACCGCGGATTTGCAGAAAACGCGGATTAAAAACGCGAATCCGTGTCTTTCTGCAAATCTGTGGCTATTCTGTGGCTATGATGTGCGGCGAAGTGAATCGGTAAGGGCTTCATCATTTGCTAGCTGTTTCCGGAGAATGCAGACACAAATGGCCGAGGAAGTCGTCCTGAATAAACGCTATCGCTTGGTGACTGAGATCGGCGGGGGGAAAATGGCCGTCGTATTCAGGGGCGAGGATACGTGGCGGGGCATTCCGGTGGCTGTCAAGGTACTGCGCCCGGACTATGTAAAGAACGAGGCTGTCCTAAGTCGCCTCCACAGTCAGGTGCAGACGGTAGCTAGCTTGGTGCATCCTAACATCGTCGCGACCTACGAGGTGGGCCAGGACGGAGATTGTCACTACCTGGTGATGGAGTTTGTGGAGGCGCCAACTCTCAAAGAGTTGATCCATGTAGGTGTCCCTTTTTCCATCGAGCGGGCTCTGGACATCGCTGCCCAAATCTGCAATGCTGTGGGCCATGCTCACCGGGTGGGCATGGTGCACGGCGACATCAAGCCCCAGAACGTGTTTGTCTCCGCCGATGGCCGGGTCAAGGTGGCCGATTTTGGGATCGCCTCCGCCCTTTCGGCAGCCCCCGTCGTCGAGGGCGAGATCTTATGGGGCACGCCTCATTACTTCTCGCCGGAACAGGCCGCCGGCCAGGACGTGACCCCGGCCTCGGATGTTTACTCCATCGGCGTCGTCATCTACGAGATGCTAACGGGTCGCCCACCTTTTGAGGCCGAGACCGACATCGGCGTGGCTCTTAAGCACCTGCGGGAGGAGCCGGTTCCTCTGCGTCAACTGAACCCCGACGTACCCCTCCAAGTGGAACGGATTGTGCGCAAGGTGATGGCCAAGGAGCCCGCAGCCCGTTATCGCACGGCGGATCAGTTGGGACGCATCCTGGATAGCTACAGGCGTTTGAGTGAGGAGACCCCCATTGTTCAGCGTCCCGCGGTTGTGAAACCCCAACCCCCCCAGCACGAGCCTGAGGAATACGAAGCAGTTGTCAAGCCCCGGCCTCGCCGGTACGAGCCTGAGGAGTACGAAGTCGTTACCAAGCCCCAACCTCGCCGGTACGAGCCCGAGGAATACTACGAAGAAGAGGAGAGGGGACGGGATTGGCTGGCTGTTCTTCTGAGTGTAGTAGCCGTTCTAGCTGTATTGTGCCTGATCCCAGTGGCAGTCTCGGTCTATGAGCGCTATAATGCGGCTGCACCACAGCCTGGAGCCACTCCCGCTGTTGTTGCCACCCCTGTGCCAGGCCAGGTGCAGGTGCCTGACCTGGTCGGGCTGAGTCAGGAGGAAGCCCGGCGTGTGGTCGAAGAGGCGGGCCTGCAGCTAGCTGTGGTAGGGGAGAAGCACGATTCGTCTATACCTGCCCTGAGCATCATCTCCCAGACACCACCTGCTGGTCAGATGGTTCAACAGGGAGCGACGGTAGGAGTGGTCATCAGTCAGGGGCCAAATTTTATCACTGTGCCAGCGGTAGAGGACCTGCCGATCACGGCGGCAGAACTTGGATTGAGGGAGACGGGCCTGGACATCTCTCGGAGAGATGTCTGGAATAGGAAACCAGAAGGCACCATCTTGTCGCAAGATCCACCCGCTGGTTCCATTGTCTCCGAGGGAAGTGTTGTGACCCTCATCGTCAGCAGTGGCCCTCGACTGGTGCTAGACGTCAACCTGGACAACAAGGTCCTTCTCAAGGCCTGCTACCTGGAGAGCGATAGCTTTAAGCCCGGCGAAAAGCTGCGACTCATCCTGTATTGGCGGGCCCTGCAGCCGATGCAAGAGAACTACACTGTCTTTGTGCACGTGGCCCGAGCCGATGGTTGGATCCTGATCCAGCGGGACGTTCAGCCGCGCGATGGAACCCACCCCACCAGTTCATGGGTGACCGACGAGTGGGTTGAAGACCGCCATGAGTTCTCTATTCCAAGTGATGCTCCGCCAGACATTTACTGGCTCAAAGTGGGCATGTACTTTCAGGCGACTATGTTGCGCTTGCCGGTGGTTGATCCTGGCGAGGCAAGGGTGCTGCAGGATAGTGTTCTGGTGAAGGAATTGCGAGTGGTTCCTGCCGAATAGAACAAGGATTGGCAGGATTAGCGGATCGGCTGCGCGTATCTGCAAATCCTGCGCATCAGTGTTGTCAATTGGCACATTTAGCCAATCTCTGGTATAATATAAATCGAGAACGGCTATAGTTGATTGTCGGATGGAGGAAAAAAGGTGTTTGGAGGAAGGTTTAGAAATATCTTTGTCTACTTAATCATTTTGGTGGCCGCGGTGTTCCTGGTGTTCAACTTCTCTTCGCAATCGAAGAAAGTCGAAGAGATGCCCATTAGTGAAGTCGCTGCTGCGACCAAGGCAGGCAGGATAGACCAGATCACAGTGTCAGGAGATTACTCTACGCTGACGGTGGAGTTCAAGGATAAAAGGGAGCCGGTGCTATCTCGCAAGGGGGAGGATGCTGATATCGTCCAGGTGCTGCGCAATTTGGGGGTTAGCGAGGAAGAGATGGCGGCGATTACCATTGAGTACCAGCGGCCCAGTGGTTGGGCCAGTTGGATCACTTTGCTGAGCGGCATCTTGCCCGCCATCCTTTTCGTGGGTCTCTTCTACTTCTTGCTGCGCCAGGCCCAGGGCACCAACAGTCAAGCTCTCTCCTTTGGCAAGAGCCGAGCTCGTATGTTCACCGGCGATAAGCCCACGGTCACCTTCGAGGACGTGGCTGGTGTGGAGGAGGCCAAGGAGGAGCTGGCCGAGGTGGTGGAGTTCCTCAAGGAGCCGGAGAAATTCATCTCCCTGGGAGCCCGCATCCCCAAGGGGGTGCTCCTGGTGGGCGCACCGGGCACGGGCAAGACCCTCATGGCCAAGGCCGTATCGGGTGAGGCGGGGGTGCCCTTCTTTAGCATATCGGGCTCTGAGTTCGTGGAGATGTTTGTGGGTGTGGGTGCCAGCCGGGTGCGCGATCTCTTCGATCAGGCCAAGCGCCATAGCCCTTGCATCGTCTTTGTGGACGAGATAGATGCCGTGGGGCGGCATCGTGGGGCTGGGCTGGGAGGCAGCCACGACGAGCGAGAGCAAACTCTGAACCAGATCCTGGTGGAGATGGACGGTTTTGATACCGATACCAATATCATCATCCTGGCAGCTACCAATAGACCCGATATCTTGGACCCCGCCCTCCTGCGGCCAGGCCGCTTTGACCGGCGGGTGGTGCTGGACATACCCGACATAAATGGGCGCAAGGCTATCATGGATGTGCATGTGCGGGGCAAACCCCTGGCTAACGATGTGGATTTGGGAGTGCTCGCCAGGCAGACCCCCGGCTTCGTAGGAGCCGACATAGAGAGCATGGTGAACGAAGCGGCCATACTGGCCGCCCGGGCGAACAAAAAGGTCATCGGCAGGGATGAATTCCAGGAGGCCATAGAGCGGGTCATCGCAGGACCGGAGCGCAAGAGTCGGATCATCAGCGACGACGAGAAGCAGATCATTGCCTACCATGAGGCTGGACATGCTGTGGTAATGAACAAGCTTCCCCATTGCGATCCTGTGCATAAGGTGTCTATCGTATCGCGGGGCATGGCCCTGGGCTACACCATGCCCTTGCCTGAAGAAGACCGCTACCTGAGGCACCGAGCTAAGTTCAAGGACGAATTGGCTGGTCTTTTGGGAGGGCGTGCAGCAGAAGAGTTGATGTTTAACGATGTGACCACGGGAGCTGCCAGTGACCTGGAGCAGGCCACTAAATTGGCCCGCAAGATGGTTTGTGAGTATGGGATGAGCGAAAACCTGGGGCCGATGACGTTTGGCCAGAAGCAAGAGCTGATATTTCTGGGCAGGGAGATCACCGAACAGCGCGATTACAGCGAAGCGGTGGCGCAAGAAATTGACCGTGAAGTGCGACAGTTTATTGACGAAGCCCACAGTCGGGCCGAGGAGGTTCTGACTACCTATCGAGACAAACTGGTCACTCTCGCCCAGCACCTCATTGAGAAGGAAACCATCGAGGGGCCTGAGCTGGAAGCCATGCTGGCCTGAGCTATCAGCTAGCCCTGCAGACAGAACAGTGACACAAAGAAGCGGAGCCGTAGTGCACAGCTCCGCTTCTTTATTTCTTCACGTTTCACGTTTCACGTCTCACGTTTCACGTTTCACGTCTCACGTTTCACGTTTCACGTCTCACGTCTCACGTCTCACGTTTTACTGCCTCTTTTTCTCCTCTTCTTCCAGCAGTACCCGCCGCAGGATCTTGCCCACCATGGTCTTGGGCAGCTCGGCGCGGAATTCCACGAACTTGGGCACCTTGTAGGGGGCCATGTTGTCGCGGCAAAACTTGATAATCTCCTCTTCGGTGGCCGTTTCGCCTTCTTTGAGGACGATGTACACCTTGACCCGCTCTCCCTTTTCCTCTACCGGGATGCCCACCGCCGCGACCTCTTTGACTTTGGGATGCTCATACAACACATCCTCAATCTCGCGGGGGTAGATGTTGAATCCGCCAGCACCCAGGATCATGTCCTTCTTGCGGTCCACGATCTGGAAGTAGCCGTCTTCGTCCATCTTAGCGATGTCCCCGGTGTAAAGCCATCCCCCCCTTAAGGTATTGGCCGTCTCCTCGGGCATGTTCCAGTAGCCCTTCATCACCTGCGGTCCCCGAATGCACAGCTCGCCAATTTCGCCGGGAGGCAGGATGTTTTCGCCGGTATCCAGGTCCCTGATCGCCGCTTCGGTATCCGGCCAGGGGACGCCAATGGTGCCGACACGGTTCTCACCGAAGACGGGATTGGCGTGAGTGACGGGTGTGGCCTCGCTCAGTCCATAGCCCTCTACCAGCTTGCCGCCGGTGATCTCCTCGAATTTCCTCTGCACCTCGACTGGCAGGCCCGCCGCCCCACTGACGCACGCCCGAATGGACTTGACGTTGTACTTTCCAGACAGGACGCCAGGGTCGTTGTTGATGGCCACGTACATGGCTGGCACGCCAGGGTAGATGGTGGGATGGTACTTGTTGATACTTTCCAACACATCCTTGAGGTCGCGTGGGTTGGGCACCAGGATCATGGTAGTGGCGGTGTACGCGCCATGGTTCATGCAAGTGGTCATCCCGTAGCTGTGGAACAAGGGCAGAGTGGTCAGGACGACTTCAGTAGCGTCTGAGGTCTTCAACCAATGCTTGCATTGCACGGCGTTGACCAGGATGTTCTGGTGGCTGAGTTCCGCGCCCTTGGAGACGCCAGTGGTGCCGCCGGTGTACATTAGCACCGCTGCGTCGTCCCAATCCAAATCAACGGGCGTGGGCCTGGCCGGGGCACTGGCCAGCACATCCTCGAACCAGTGGGTATTGGCGTCACTGGAGATGTCCACGGCGTGGCCTTCTTTCTTTTCCTTGGCCAGGGTGAAGAGCAGCTTGAGAAGGCCAGGTAAGTAGGTCTTGATTTTGGCCACGATGACGTGGCGCAGCTTGGTCTTATCCCGAATCTGCTTGATGAGGGGATAGAAAGCGCTCAGGGTGACGATGACCTCTGCGCCGGAGTCGTTAAGTTGGTGCTCCATCTCTCGGGCCACGTATGTTGTGTTGCAAGGGACAACGATCCCACCTGCCCTTAGAATAGCGTAGTAACTGATAGGGAACTGAGGGCAGTTGGGCAAGTGGACGGCTACCCGAGTGCCTTTCTTGACCCCCAATTGCTGGAGCCCGGCGGCGAACCTGTCCACCAGTTCGTTAAGCTCGCGGTATGTCAGTTTTGCTCCTTTGAAGAGAGTGGCGGTATGATCGGGATGCTTTCTGGCCGTATTGGCCAGAACCTGGGGCATCACCGTGCCGGGGTAATCAATTGTCGCCGGAACCCCCTGTTCATAGAATTTCAGCCAGGGCTTTTCCATTCTTCACCTCCTTGTGAGCTTCAAGATTAAGAGTTGATGACCTGTTCTGAGTTAGCTTCTGTGCACCTCCTTTCGGCTTCGGGTTCTCTCGGAAATGAGTAACGGGTGAATAGGTCAACGAGTAACGAGTGGACAGATGAGTAACTCATCACCTCGTTGCCTCATCAACTTCCGGGAGATCCCCTTCGAGCCCTTTCAGAAACGATCGCGGATACGTGCATGCGTGCCGCCTTCAACAGCGCCAACTTGGATGCCAGTAGTATATCTCAGTCGGAGCTAATTGTCAAAAGTCCGATCTTCTGCGCTCTCTGAAGGTGCACCTGGTGGGTAGCTATGTGAAGAACACGGATTGGCTGGATTAACGGATCAAATGACTTAGAGTGAGAAGGAACCGTAAATCCTGCGAATCCGTGTTCTCAACAGAACACCGGAGGGAATGACATTTCCCTCCGGTGTTTCGATTGCCCAACAACTCCAAATCACGCTTCTTGTTCGATCAAGGCTTCCTCTTTTTTGGCGAAGGCCGCTTCTTCCACAGGCACTCCCTTCTGGGCAAAAGTCAACCCGTCCTCACCAACGTCTATGACCACGGTCTCGCCTGACTGGAACAAGCCGTTCAGCAGTTGCACAGACAGAGGGCTCTCCACCCGCCGTTGCAGGGTGCGCTTCAGGGGGCGGGCTCCAAACTGCGGATCATAGCCCTCTTTGGCCAGCCACTCCCGCGTTGCCTCGGTCAACTCTACCGTCAAACCCTGCTCGGCAAGACGGGCGCTGATCTCCTTCATCTGGAAGTCAACGATCTGCTTCACCTGCTCCTGGCTCAGGGTGTGGAAGATGATGATCTCGTCAATGCGGTTCAGGAACTCCGGACGGAAGGTCTGCTTAAGGTTCTCCCGAATCTTCTGATGTGCTTCTTTCTCATCGGGAGTGTCTGCCTCCCCAGGCCTCAGGAAGCCGAGGGTGCCTCCCTTCTTGGCATACTCCGTGCCGATGTTGGAGGTCATGACGACTACCGTGTTGCAGAAGTCAACAATGTGACCCTGCCCATCGGTCAGGCGGCCGTCCTCCAGGATCTGCAGCAAGGCATTCCACACGTCGGGATGTGCCTTCTCGATCTCGTCGAAGAGAACGACCTGGTAGGGTCGCCGTCGCACCGCTTCGGTGAGCTGTCCCCCCTCTTCGTAGCCCACGTAGCCAGGGGGGGCACCGAAGAGTCGAGAGACGGTGTGGCGTTCCCGGTACTCGCTCATGTCCAGGCGTATCAAGGCCTCCTCGTCGTCGAACAGGAACCAGGCCAGCGTCTTGGCCAGCTCTGTCTTGCCTACCCCAGAGGGGCCAAGGAAGATAAAGCTCCCAATCGGGCGCCTGGGGTCCTTCAAACCACTTCTCGCCCGGCGGATGGCATCGGAGACGGCGTTAATGGCCTCATCTTGGCCGACGATTCGCTCGTGCAACCTCTCTTCCATCTGCAGCAGCTTTTCGGCCTCGGTCTCCATCAAACTGTGTATCGGGATTCCCGTCCAGCTACTGATCACCTGAGCGATGTCTTCCTCGTCCACCACCTCATCCAGATTCATCTCTTGTCGCCAGGCATCGCGTTGAGCGTTGAACTCTGTCTCCAACTTCAGACGCTCGCTCTTGAAACTGGCCGCGCGCTCGTAGTCCCGAGCTGCCCAGG
Source organism: uncultured Anaerolineae bacterium (assembly GCA_964446635.1). Classification (GTDB taxonomy): domain Bacteria; phylum Chloroflexota; class Anaerolineae; order VGOG01; family VGOG01; genus CAYUPJ01. The sequence goes on along the minus strand of CAYUPJ010000025.1, from coordinate 3,874 downwards.
CGGCCTCCTCCTCAGTGATGAGCTTCTGGAGATCGGCCTTCATGGCCTTGAGTGCCGGCGGCATGCTGTAGATCGCAACACGCAGTTTCGCCGCCGCCTCGTCCATGAGGTCTACCGCCTTGTCGGGGAGGTAGCGGTCTGTCACGTAGCGCTGGGAGAGCCGGGCCGCCGCCACCAGGGCCTCGTCGGCAAGGGTGACCTTGTGATGGGCTTCGTAGCGGTCGCGGAGCCCCCTCAGCATGGCAATGGTCTTTTCAACGGTGGGCTCCTCCACGTAGACCGGAGAGAAGCGCCTCTCCAGAGCAGGGTCCCGCTCGATGTACTTGCGGTAGTCGTCTAAGGTGGTGGCCCCAATACACTGTAGCTCCCCCCTGGCCAGGGCGGGCTTCATCATACTGGAGGCATCCAGGGCTCCGGAGGCAGCGCCAGCTCCGACCACGTTGTGCACCTCGTCAATGAACAGGATAATCTCCCCCTCGGCCCGCTGGATTTCCTCGATGGCTGCTTTCAGGCGCTCCTCGAAATCGCCACGGAAGCGGGAGCCAGCCACCATGGCCGCCAAATCCAGGGAGGCGACTCGTTTGCCCATCAGGATCTCCGGCACGTCGTCTTCGGCGATCTTCTGAGCCAGCCCTTCGACGATGGCCGTCTTCCCCACGCCGGCCTCGCCGATGAGAACCGGGTTGTTCTTGGTGCGTCGCGACAGCACCTGAATGACTCGCAAAATCTCCTGATCGCGGCCAATAACCGGATCCAGTTTTCCTTCCTTGGCCAACTGAGTCAGGTCGCGGCTAAACTTTTCGAGGGTGCGATACCGGCTCTCGGCAAACTGGTCCGTCACCCGTTGGCCGCCGCGCACTTCTTTGATGGCCTCGTGGATGCGGTCTTTGGTGACGCCGTAGTCGGCCAGAATGCGAGCCACCGGCGTGGCCCGTTCGCTGGCGATAGCCAGGAAGATATGCTCCGTCGAGATGTACTCGTCTTTGAGCTTGCTGGCCTCCTCGTTAGCCAGGTCTATGACCCGCTTGAGGCGGGGGGTGATGAACACCTGCCCCGTCCCGCCGCCGTAGATGGCGGCCTTGGGACTGGCCTTTAACACCCCGTCCAGGCGGCTTTTCACCGTCTCGATGTTCACCCCCAGCTTCTCCATAATCTCGGGGATGACGCCCTCCGGCTGTTCCAGGAGGGCGAGCAGCATGTGCTCGGTGTCCACCTGGTTGTGGCTGTAACGCTGCAATATCTCATACGACCGAGAGGCCGCATCCAGCGCCCGCTCGGTGAAACGATCAAATCTCATCATGGTTAATCCACCTCTATTTCATGTTCTTTTAGCACATTGAGGAGCGTGTTTGCTGCTTCAAAAGCGTCATAAGGTGACCAAACAGGATAAGCCATACCTGGTTGGACATACCTAATTATACTCAACTCACCTCTTTTTGACAAACGTGCTTGACTCGTTACCACCTATTTCCCGAAGATCAACTCTCCATTCCTCTAATTATAGCTCATTCATGTTAGAATTACACAAGAAAAGTATTAGAGCTCTGTTAGAAAAGCTTGGGCGGGCTGCGTCAGATGCACAACCCGCCCAAAACCTCTCAATAGCGCAAAAGCGCCGCAATGTGCCCTGCCTTTTTCAAATCAGGGCTGTCCCTCACCACTTCCACTTGTCCACCCTGGTCAATCACCTCTCGCACGATCAGATCCACAGCATCATCTATTTGCTTCACCTTACCGTCGCAGAAAGGGCACTTCTCCTTGGCTTGAGCGGCGATGTAGCCGCACTGCTGACAGCGGTAGCCAGTGGCCTTGTATCCTTCGTCTACCAGCAAGATGTGTACCCGCCCCTCATGCATTGCCCCCAAGGTATCGGCCAGGCCAATGACTCCGGCTCCGCCCTTGGCCGCGGTGGTGATGGCGCTCTCCACCAGTTCCTCCTCCCTCTCGCGCTCCACCTCCGCTATAATCTCTAGCGAGCGGTCCAATACCTCTGCCTCCGAGGCCGTCATAGCTGCGGGGAAGCTGCCCACTACCTGTTCCTGTAACTCCTTAGGCAGCATATCCTGAAACTGGGCCACAGTCTGTTCAGTGCCGCCCAGAATGATTCGGCTGCATCGCCCTCCTGCGCAGAACTTGGCCGTCAACTCGGCCGCTTCCCTGAGATTGCGCTGAGCTATCTCTTCCTCCTTTCGCCCCGCACGTGCTCCGACCCCGCCCCGCCGGCCAGCCGCCGAGCCACGGCCGTGTTTCGTGCGTTTCACTTCCTCGCCAATCGTCCCACTCGTCTCCTGTAACTCCCCCAGGCGGAAGAGGAAAAGGCGTGCACCTTCCTGATCTACTAGCACAACCCCATAGCGTCCATAGGCGTCGAGGACGTCCGTCAAGGGCTTGATGTAGGGTCTCTCGCCTATGTGGACATGGTTTTCCACCGGCACAGCCAGAGGATAAGCCCGCCAGAAATCCTGCTTCAGGCAAGAAAACACTGCCACCCCCTTGCCTTGCCAGGCGTATTCGTGATCGAAATACTTCTCCACAGCGGAGATATCCTTGTGCCAGGCCTGACCTGTCGCCTCCTTCAGCAGACCTCTCAACACCAGCTTGTATTCGTCAGTGGTGTGCTTCGTCGGGTCTACGTCCAGGTACAGGCTTAGCACCGGCGATTCCTCGCTATGAAAACCTACTAGCTCTTGCAGATCTTCCTCGCTGAACATACTCTAGCCTCCTTTCGCCTAATTTGAATGCCTCTTTGATCGTCGAAGTCCTCCCGACCGAGGCGAGAGGATTTGCGATTTTCGAGTTCTGATTTCTGAATCGAAAAACCTGTCCTGAGTGAAGCGAAGGATCGGCAATCGGCAATCGAAAATCGAGGATCACAGACCTTCCGGCACTTCACCCAGCTCCACCTCGATGGTCATCTCCCGGCCATCGCGTATGATGGTCAGCTCAACCACCTGGCCCACCTGGGTTTCCGTCTCCAGGTACACGGTCAAATCCTCGTGATTCTCTATGGGTCGGCTGTCTATGGCCACGATGATGTCACCACCGGCTATGATGCGGCGGTTGCCCACGATGACTTCCCGGTTGCCTCCCCTCAGGCCAGCCCTGGCAGCGGGGCTGTTCCTGTAGATTTCGGCTACCAGGATCCCCTTTTCCACGGGGAGTCCCAGGCTCTGGACAAGTTCTGGATCTATGGGGTAGCTCAGGGTTCCTAGCCAGGGATGACGATAATGGCCTGTCGTGATCAGCTCTGGCACCACCCGCTTGATGGTATCCACGGGGACAGCGAAGCCGATGTTCTCAGCCCCGGTGTGGATGGCAGTGTTGACGCCGATGACCCGACCTCGGGAATCCAGCAGCGGTCCGCCGGAGTTGCCGGGGTTGATGGCTGCGTCGGTCTGGATGACGTTGTAGATGACCTGGCCGTTTTCCATTTCCAAAGGTCGCCCCAGGGAGCTGATGACCCCCGTGGTGAGGGTGCGGTCCAGGCCAAAGGGGTTGCCGATGGCGATGGCCCGCTGCCCCACTCGCAGGTCTGCTGAGCTACCCAGTTCAACGGGATAGAGCTTCTCCGAGGGCACATCTATTTTGATGACCGCCAGGTCATTGAACGGATCAGTACCCACAACCTCGGCCGGTATCCGTGTCCCATCGGCGAGGGTCACCTGCACTTCATCGGCCCCTTCCACCACGTGGTTGTTGGTGACAATGTGCCCCTCTGTGTCTATGATAAAGCCGGAGCCAGTGCCTTCCTGAGGGATGGGTCCCCAGAAGAAACTCAGGGTGATCACCCGGCTGGCGATGTGCACTACGGCGGGACTGACATGCTCGTAGACGTTGATCACCAGTTGCTCCCCGACATCGACCGCTTCCAGCA
>CAYUPJ010000024.1:1672-29662 GCA_964446635.1 uncultured Anaerolineae bacterium | reverse complement strand
GGATGGCGATGAAGAAGGTTGCAGCAGTAGCGTTCATTGCGTTTACCGTCACGTTGGCGGTGATCATCGGCAAGCGGATGTCCACCGATGCCATGGCCGTGGTGATCGGGGTGGCGTGTGGGGTGATGGCTTCGATACCTACCAGTTTGTTGATCCTGGCGGTGAGCAGCAGGCGCGGGGAGCGGGAGGTGCGACCACGAGCGGATTACCCACCGGTGGTGATCGTCAACCCACCCAACAACCAGCCTCGCTACTTGCAGCCGCCCTTTCCCACCCCAATGATTCAGCCACAGGAGCGTCAGTTCAGGGTGATTGGGGATGAGGATGTGGTGCTGGAGGAGGGCTTGCCTGACGGCAGGCAGGGGCGATACTTCTAGGCCGGGTATCGGATATTAGAGATAGCGCCGACGGAATCGTCGGCGCTGTCTTTTGTGTTAAGAACCGCTATGTTTTATATCTGTGGGGCGGGAGGGATTCGGACCCTCACCGGGTTGCCCCGAGCGGATTTTAAGTCCGCAGCGTCTGCCATTCCGCCACCGCCCCTATAGACAAAGGGCTGATAGCCACTCGTTCCGCTATCAGCCTTGGCCACCGAATATTCCAGAGGCGACGGCCGGATTTGAACCGGCGAATGAGGGTTTTGCAGACCCCTGCCTTGCCACTTGGCGACGTCGCCACCTACTCTCACAAAGCGGGCGATGGGATTCGAACCCACGACCTTCTCCTTGGCAAGGAGACGTTCTACCACTGAACCACGCCCGCATATTGGCTTATGGCGGATAGCTTATGGCCGATGGCAGATTCTGCCACCCACACTCCCTTACCATTAGCCATCAGCTATCTGCTATCTGCCAGCCAGTGCCGAGGCCCAGACTTGAACTGGGGACGCCTTGATTTTCAGTCAAGTGCTCTACCATCTGAGCTACCTCGGCCAATCTCTAGTAGTATTTTATACGATATTCGCTGTCTTGTCAAGCTCGCTTTTTTGGCCCCCAGGGCAATTGCAAACTCCGCTAACGTGGTCATTGTGAGCCAAAGGCGAAGCAATCTCCAACCTGGTAGGGGATTGCTTCGGCGCAAAAAGCGCGCCTACTCAGAAACTTGCAAGTTTCTGTCCTTTAGAATGGCGGGCCGCGGCCATGGCCAACTCGCAATGACGGACGTCATCTGGTCTCACTTGCCAAGCGACTTTGCGATTGCCCTATTTGGCCCCCAGTATCGGAAGGCACGGGAACTTTTTGTAGCTTTGCTGCGTCTAGTAGGTGAATTGGCATATCCTTTCCACGGGTGTTCAAGAGGAGGTCATGGAGATGAAGGGAAGAATTCTGTTGGTCACAGTGATGCTGGTGGGGTTGACCATAGCCACAACGGGAACCTCGTACGCCGACGGTATCATTATCCCCGATCCACCTCCCCACGTCCCGATCACCGAGGTTCCCAACCTGACCATCAAGTACCACCGGGTGAGGGTGACCATTGAGAACCAGGTGGCTACCACTCACGTGGATCAGGTGTTTGTGAACGAAGCGCCCTACGAGGTGGAGGGCACTTACATCTTCCCCCTGCCCGAGGAGGCAGCGATCTCGGAGTTCTCTATGTGGGTGGATGGCGAGAAACTGGAAGGCCTGGTCCTCGATAAGGACAAGGCCCGCCGTATCTACGAAGACATTGTACGCCGCCGCAAAGACCCGGCCCTCCTGGAATACGTGGGCAGGAACGCTTTCCAAGCCCGCATCTTCCCTATCCCCTCCCACGGTGAGCGGCGCATCGAGTTGGAGTACAGCCAGGTGCTTTCAATGGAGGGGGGACTGGTCAGGTACGTCTACCCCCTGGACACCGAGCGATTTTCCGCCAGGCCCCTGGAAGAAGTGGCCATCAGCGTGGAGGTACATTCCAGCGAGCCCATCAAGGCCATTTACTCCCCCAGCCACCAAGTAGCAGTGGACCGTCGGGGCGAATATGACGCCACGGTAGGCTATGAGGAGTACGATGTGGTTCCCGATCGCGATTTCGAGCTCTACTACACCATCTCGGAAGAGGATTTCGGCCTCAACCTGCTGAGCTATCGCGAGCCCGATGAGGATGGCTTCTTCCTCCTGCTCGTCGCCCCCAAGGTCGAGGTTGAAGAGAGGGAAGTGGTGGCCAAGGACGTGATCCTCATCCTGGACACCTCGGGCAGCATGCGAGGCGAGAAGCTGGATCAGGCGAAGGGGGCGCTGGAGTTTGTGCTGGATAACCTGAACGACGAAGACCGCTTCAACGTCATCGCGTTCAGCACGGGCGTGCGCCAGTATGCGACCCGGCTTCAGCCGGCCGAGGAGCGAAACGAGGCCCTGTACTTTGGGCGAGAACTGGAAGCCGTGGGCGGCACCGACATCAACCGCGCCCTGTTAGAAGCTTTGGCCCAGGCTGGAGAAGAGCGGCCAACATTCATCATCTTCCTGACCGATGGCCTAGCTACAGAAGGGGTTGTTGACACGGAACAGATCATCGCTAACGTCGCCCAGGCGGCTACAGAAGCGGTCAGGGTTTTCACTTTCGGCGTGGGCGATGAGGTCAACACTATCCTCCTGGACACGCTGGCCCAGAGCCACCGTGGGGCCAGCGCCTACGTGCGGCCAGGGCAATCTATCGAGGAGGAGGTCTCGACTTTCTACGCCAAGGTTGGCTCGCTGCTTCTGGCGGATCTCCATCTCGATTTTGGCGACGTGCACGTCGAGGACACCTATCCTTACCCTCTGCCCGACCTCTTCGCGGGCACTCAACTGGTACTGGTGGGCCGCTATCGCCAGAGCGGTTTCACCACCGTCACCCTGGAGGGTGAGGCGAATGGCCGTCTCCAGCGATTTGCCTACGAAGACATCCACTTCCGGGACGAGGGGGGTGAATCGTTCATCCCTCGCCTCTGGGCGACGCGCAAGATCGGCTACCTTTTGAGCCAGATCCGGCTGCACGGCGAGAGCAAGGAGCTGGTGGACGAGATCGTGAACCTGAGTGTGCGTTACGGCATCATCACCCCCTACACGTCCTTCCTGGTGGAAGAGACAGAGAGGGCACTGACCGACGCTGGGCGAGAGGTCATTGTCGAGAAGGAACTCCGCGTCATGGCTACCCCGGCGCCGGCCTTCGGGGCTGGGGCAGTGGAGAAGAGCGTCATCCAGGAATCCCTGCGCGGAGCAGACACGGTGAGCGCGCCGGCTGCCGCCGAGGTCAAGCACGTGGGCGACAAGGCTTTTGTCCTGCACGATGAGGTGTGGACCGATACCCTCTACGAGCGGGATCGAATGGAGACGGTCAAGGTGGGTTTCGGCACAGACAGCTATTTCGATCTCCTCTCGGCGCGGCCGGAGTGGGGCAAGTATTTCGCCCTGGGTCAGCACGTCATCGTCGTCCTGGAGGGCCGGGCCTATGAGGTGACCGAAGGCGATTACGGGCCTGTCCCGGGTCCAGTCGGAGGGACGCCAGCACTGTCATCTGATGAGATCAGTCTGGTGCTCAAGGCTGACCCGATAAAAGGCCCGTCCCCACTGAAGGTTGACTTCACCGCCGAGCTTGTCGGTGGCCTCGATAACAATCGAAATTTCTACTGCGTCGAGCAGGAGTTCGACTTCGGCGATGGGATGAAAATGGAGACCATGCCCAGTTGTCTACCGTACGCGCCTGACGTGGTGATACAGCGACGCTTCACCACCTCTTACACTTACCAAGAGGCGGGAACTTACACCACCAGCTTCGGTTTGCCGGGTTTGCGTTCTAACGACGTGACCATCGTCGTTCGATCCCCTGAGTCCACTTCCACCGTTCGCTCGGCTGAACCCACCCCCACCCCAGCTCTTGGTTCGGCGGAGAGCCAAACGAAGTCGCTGTGTCCTGGAGCGGCGCTCAGCGCAGTACTGCCTCTGCTGGGCCTAGCCTTTGCCTGGCGGAGGCGTTAGATGAGCCCTCTTAACCCTCCCCTGCTTCTCCAATATCCCACTGGTAGGGGCAATCGCAAGAGTTGCCCCTACCAGAAAATGCTCTCCTTTTAAAATGTCCGGCAACCTGTGATTATTGACAAAACAAGCAGTTGCTGATATAATGACTGCAGTAAGTTGTATAGGCAAGTCGAACTGCAGTGGAGCAAGGAGAACGAAGGTGAAGTCTATTCCTGCTCAGCCAGATTCTTCGGATTTAGCCTCGGCGACTGAGGCAGATTCAAAGTTACGACGAAGGCCAGCTTTCGAGCTCGTGTGCGCTTGGAAGCTGGCGTTTTTTAATTCTGGAGAAGGGCTCCTCGATAGCGCCGGGCGCATGGGTTAGGAGGCAGCGATGAAAAGCAATAAGGCGAGATCCAAGCTGATGTTTGCTCTATGGGCGACGATTTTGGTCAGCGCGTTCCTGCTGCTGGTGCTGAACGCGGGGGGCGGGGCGTTCGCCCTTAACGAGTTACCCCCATCACAGGAACTGACGCCAACAGCGCCCGGTCCGACAGATGCGACGCTGATTGGTCGATTGCAGCAGGAGACCGGGGGCAGGGTGCGTATTTCCTACCATGCCCGGACCGGCAAAGTCCGCTTCATCGGCACCGACCTGGAGCATCCCATCCCTCAACCGGTTGAGCTTGCTGCGGAAGCCATCCCGGAAGATGCGGCACGGCAGTTCTTGGCCACCTATGGCCAGCTCTTCGGCCTGACTGACCAAGCACAGGGGCTCACCGTGATGCGTACCAGGACGGTTGATAGAGGCCGCTCTTTTGTGCGCTTCCAGCAGGTCTATCAGGGCATACCGGTGTTAAGCGGCGAATTGATTGTCCAACTGGATGCTAACAAGAACGTCATCTCGGCTAGCGGGGAGATCCTGCCCGACCTGGAACTGAACGTCACCCCCAAGCTAGACGCTGCCGCCACCCAGGAGGTGGCTCGGAGGTTCGTGGCCAGACGCTACGGACTCAGCGCCGACGATCTAACGGTGACCGAACCCGAGCTGTGGGTATACAACGCGATCTTGCTGAAACCAGGCCTCGATTTGAATTATCTGGTCTGGCGTATGGATGTGTACCCGGCAGACCTCAGACCCATTGATGAGCTGGTCCTGATAGATGCTCACCACGGTGCTGTGGTCCTGCACTTCAACCAAGTCAATGCGGCCAAGAACCGCAAGATCTACGACAATCGCAATGACCGAAATGCAGGCTTACCTGGTTATGGTCCGGTTCGCACAGAAGGGCAATCGCCAACAGGCATCGCCGATGTGGACAAAGCCTACGACTATGCTGGCGACACGTATGACTTCTATCTGAGCATGCACGGCCGGGATAGCATTGACAACGCCGGCATGACCATCGTCGCTACCGTGCGCTACTGTCCTTCTGATCCTGACGAGTCGTGTCCCTACGACAACGCCTCCTGGAGCTCTTGGTACCAGCAGGTGGTCTTCGGCCAGGGCTACTCTCGGGCCGACGACGTGGTGGGCCACGAGTTGACCCACGGCGTCACCGACTTCGAGTCGAACCTCTACTACTACATGCAGTCGGGGGCCATCAACGAGGCCTTCTCCGACATCTGGGGTGAGTTCGTGGACCTGACCAATGGCAAGGGCAACGATACAGCAACTGCGCGCTGGCTGCATGGTGAAGACTTGCCCGACGGTGCCAACCGCAATATGAAGAATCCGCCTGCCTACGGCGATCCGGACAAGATGAGCAGCACCCTCTACTACTGTGGCGGGCTGGACAATGGCGGTGTACATACTAACAGCGGCATCGGCAACAAAGCGGCCTATCTTATAGTAGACGGTGGTACCTTCAATGGCTATACCGTCACCGGTATCAGCATCGAGAAGGCGGCCAAGACCTTCTACGAGGTTCAGACCAACCTGTTCACCTCAGCCGCCGACTACAACGACCTGTACGATGCCCTGCAGCAGGCTTGCACCAACCTCATCGGCACCAGCGGCATCACCGCCGGCGACTGCCAGGAGGTGCAGGATACCGTGGACGCCACTGAGATGGATCAGCAGCCGAGGGAGTGCCCCGCCACCGAAGCGCCCATCTGCCCTGCCGGACAGTCACCTACCAATCTGTTTTTCGATGACCTGGAAGCAGGCGCCGGCAATTGGCGTGTCGGCGCAAATGTAGGGGACCGTGAATGGTATCAAGGTAACTACTACGCCACCAGCGGGGTCCACCATTTAGTTGGCTACGACGTACCTACCATCAGTGACCACTACATCTATATGAACATGGATGTAGCTCTGTCAGCCGGGAGCACGCCCTATCTGCATTTTGACCATGCCTACGCGTTTGATGACTATGAAGCGGAAACCTATGATGGTGGCGTGGTCGAGTACAGCACCAACGGCGGCGCCTCGTGGCCCGACGCTCGTTCACTCTTCACCCACAACGGTTACAACGGCACCATCGCTACTGGTCGTGGCAATCCGCTGGCCGGCCGCCGGGCCTTCGTCGCCGAGAGCAATGGCTACATCTCAAGCCGTCTGGACCTAAGCAGCCTGGCGGGGCAGAACGTGCGCTTCCGCTTCCGCATCGGCACCGACCGTGAGTCAGGTGCCGACGGCTGGTTCATTGATGATATCCGTATCTACACCTGCGCCGCCATTCCCACGCCGACAGCTACAACAACAAACACGCCCACGCCGACCAAGACACCCACGGCCACGTCGACTCATACACCCACCTCCACGCCAACCAAGACCCCCACAGCTACGCCGACTCATACGCCCACCTCCACGCCGACCGAGACACTAACGGCCACGCCAACTCATACGCCCACCTCTACGGCGACCGGCACACGTACGCCAACCCGCACACCGACGCCGACCAAGACATCTACGGTGACTCCTACAGCAACCCATAGACTCCAAGCGCTCTACTTGCCTCTTCTGAGGCGGGATTACAGGCCCTCGCCAAATTTAAACACTTCAACCAAGACAGTCAACCGAGCCACGGCCCAGCCGGGCGACAGCCTGTTTTACACCATCGTGCTGAACAACACCGGGACGGCCGATGCTAATGCTTATCTCAACGACGCCATTCCGCTTCATACAACTTATGTGTTGGGTAGCGTGACGGGCGATGCAGTCTACAATGCCAGCTTGAACCAGGTCGAATGGGTGGGGATAGTGCGGGTCGGCGTCCCCGTAGCGATCACCTTCCAGGTATTTGTAAACGCTGGGACACCGGATGGCACGGTTATGGTTAATACCGCCGTGATCTACGATGGAGTCAATCCACCCTTCGCCCGGACGGCGACGACGATTGTCGCCGCGACACCGACAGTGACAGTAACCCCTTCACCCACGCTCACTCCGACCCGGACTCCGACCATGACGCCAACCGTCACCGCGACACCGACACCAACGGCAACCTCCTCACCCACGCCCACTCCGACCAGCATGCCAGCCACGACAACAACCGTCACCGTGACACGGACACCGACGGTAACTCCTTCACCTACGCCCACTCCTACCTGGACACCGACCACGACGCCAACCGCTACGGCAACAACCACGCCAACTGGGGAAGCGCCAAAGGCCATCGTAGCCTGTTCTAAGGACAAAAGCATTTACATCATTGATGCTACCACAGATACAGCCCAAGGGCCTTTCCTAAGGCCCCTTGGACGAGGAGATTCTCTTCTTGATGTCGTTGTGACGCCTGACGGTAGAACAGCTCTCGTCTCGAACTTTGATGGCAACATCATCTATTTCATCGACTTGACCACCCCTATGCCTTCTGAACTTTGTTCGGTGATCACCGGCTTTTTGGCTGAGGACATAGCTCTTTCGCCTGATGGCCGTTGCGCCCTGGTCACTGGCGGGGGATACGTAGGCCGAGTGGCTTCAATTGATGTACTGAGTTGCAAGCTTGTTCAAACCCTGTCAGTGCCAGGGGCCCAAGCGGTTGCTGTAGCTGCTGATGGAGAGACGGTTCTCATAGTCGAGACGGATCCCGATCGTAACGAAGTGCACCTCCTCCACTTGAACCCGGAAGATTGTGAGCTTACTCGTACAGAGCAACACCTGAGAACACGTGATGCCCCGATCAATGTCGCAATCTCTCCTGATGGGAGGACGGCTCTGGTAGCAAACTTCGGGGATGATACGGTTACTATCCTACGGATAGATGGGCCGGGCGATGTGGTCAGGATTGGGGAGTTGGGACGTCTTCCAGGGGGTCAACAGTCCATCGCTTTCAGCCCTGATGGAAGCAAGGCCTATGTGGTATCCATAGATCCAGACCCTGATCAGCTTTCTGTGCTCAACGTTAATGGTCCAGGGGATGCCACTGACAGTGGCATCAGGATAGATCTTCACACAAGGGCGCAGTGTGGATTCTATGGGGTTGATTGTCTTGCTATCTCGCCCGATGGGAGAAAGGCCTACGTGGGGAATCCATGTGATGACCCTAATTGGGGCAATCCGATCAATGAAGTGACGATCATTGACTTGGTCGATCAGCGCGTAACAGGGCAGATCCGTGTGGGACGTTACCCTGTTGGGATTGCTTTTTTTAACACCAGGTAAACTAATGTCGGAACTGAGGCCCACGCGAACTGTGATCTAGGCACCAATCTGCACAACAACCAACATGCCAACGCTCACAGCGACGCAGAAACCCCAGCGCGTAATCTAGGGCCTCTTCTGACGCGTAATTATCCCCAGGACTAATGCTGACGCCAACCGCTAATCCAACGAGTTCATAGACCACATCTACCTGCCAAGCGACTCCCACACTCCTACTCCTGGCACTTGGCCCCTCAACCCTCTGCGCGAGGCCGCAACCCATCGGTTTTGACATCTTAGAGATTATGTGGTAAACTAACGCCATCTAGTGGGCGATTGGACCCATCGGGGCAGTGCCTCCAACTCCTGGAGGCTATTATCCTTTTGATGTCGGGCATCTCTGTTCGACATCTTGAGCATGTTACCACTAAGTGATAGAGGAGGAAGAGAAGATGAAAAACCTTCGCGTCTTTGCAAAGCCCTGGTTCAGGATGGTAAGTACTTCCCTGGTTTTGGGCGCAGTGCTGCTGGCAATACTATCCTTCAACCTGCCAGCAACTGCTGAGCCCCCAAAGCCAACCGTAACACCATTGCGTCAAGTAGATGTAGAATATATCGACCAGAACCTACCACTTGGCGTCGAAACCCCCAAGCCTTTCGGCCTCGAAACCCCCAGGCCGCTTGAACCCGGCACTGATCTCCTTACGCCGCCGCCTTGCGATTTGCACGCCTGAATCTGGACCAACAAGGGTTGCGGCGCAACCTTTCTAGTTGGCGAGGCAATGAGGATCTCTTTCGGCACGGAGTACGATGGATACGTCTACATTTATGAAATCTTACCCGGTGGGGCTAGACACGATATCTGGAGTGGTTCCCTAAATGCGGGGAACTGGTATGTTGATGGTGCGGTGACGGCTCCAACGGGGGTTTATACACTCTGGATTGAACTGTGGGTGTATGATGTCGTATGGACTGATAGTTGTCAATACACAGTTGGTAATGAATGCCCTGGGGCAGCGGAAACAGTGTACAAGACCACGGATGACAATGAGAATAATTCTCTCACTGGCCAACCAGACGGGGACATGTATCCAGCTAACGACAAGTGCATCTTCCGGAATAACCCCCTCCAGCCCATCGAATTCAACATAGTGGTTCCTTCCCTGCCCTCTTTCGACACAGCCCAACTTAGTCTGTACGCTTATGACGTGGATGAACAAGGCGACCCCGGCTGTCCTGCTGGCCCGGAACGGGATCTCGTTAAATTCAATGGGCACTCTGTTGGCTACTTGACGGGAGCAAATGATGTCTGGAGTACTTCTAACTTCCCTATCGACCCCTCTTGGGTACGTCAGGGCAACAACCTGGTACAGGTAGACATTGATACCCTTGTGACCGGTTGCTGGTGCACCGCCATAGATTGGGGTCAGTTGGTGTTGGGCGGTGGCGGAGGGGCAGCATCCATCCAATCAGCCGCTACAGACAGAAACTGTTATGTGCCCGGTGCTACGGTGAACGTGCTCTTGGTCCTGCGCACCACTCTGCAAAGCCAGGAAGTCGAGATCGAGATCAACATCGTGGATTCCAGCACACCTCCCAATACCCTGGTCGGCACATCGGAGACCAGAACCATCTATGGACCCGGCCAGGATAATCAGGTTCTGATACCCTTGACTCTGCCTTCGTACGCAACGCCGGGCAATTACACAGTGCGCATCTTCGTCTATGACACCTGCAGCGGTACTCAGAACGACTACACGGAAAGAACCATAGAAATAAGTCAGACGTGCGAGACAGTCACGGTTACTCCGACCCGGACCCCCACGAGAACGCCGACACCCACTGCTACGGGTACCGGGACACGCACCAGCACGCCGACGCCCACTGCTACGGGTACCAGGACCCCTACTCCCACGATGACACCTACGCCCACCACCACACCCTACTGGAAACCCGGCGGCTGGGTTGACTACGCTCCCAACGGGATGCCCGACTTCGACCAGCGGCAAGATCAATGGGATAACCCGCGGGGCAGCGGCAATTGGTCCTATTGCGGCCCGCTGGCGGTGGCCAACTGCCTGTGGTGGTTCGACTCCAAGATGGAACCCTGGCCGGTCTCTCCACCGGCTATCAACGACAACTATCCTATGGTGCAGTCGTACAGCCCCGGCCAGTGGGATGATCATAATCCATGGAACCTGCCCTATTTCGTTCAGGATTTGGCCTATCGCATGGACACCGACGGGCAGCGTACAGGAGGCACGTGGGCAGGGACCTACGTGACTGACATGTACGCCGCCATTCTGCAATATCTGGCCGATAAGGGTTTGTACTATAACTATTCGGTTACAATGGTGGAGAAGCCCACCTTTGAGTGGGTGGAATATGAGGTGGAGCGGTGTGAAGACGTTATCCTGCTCCTGGGCTTCTGGACACAACAGAATGGAAATTGGGAGCGTGTAGGTGGTCACTTCGTCACTATGGCGGGGGTGGATTCGCGCCAGCGGCTGGTCTTTTTCAGCGATCCCGTCAAGAACGCGGCCGAGGCGGGTTGGCCAGGGCGGGTGATGAATGGCACGTTGATTTCCCACTCTCCCATCCCAGGTCATGACCCCACTGGGCACAACGATGCAGGCAACATCTCCCATGATATGTACCAAGTTGTGAGCACTGATAGTCCGGGTGGGGTTTGGGGGCCGGCCGCTTATGTTGACAGCCCCGCGGCCATTGAAGCTTTCTTTGGCCAGAACTTCCCCCGATATTTCCCTGAGCGCTATAGGCCCACGAAGGACTTGAGCCAGTATGCAGCAACGGCCATCCAGACCGAGGTCGAGTATGCCATCGCCATCTCGCCTGAACAGATCATTACTCCGACCCATACACCAACACCTACACCTACCGGGACGCCGACCAGGACACCGACACCCACCAGGACACCGACCCCGACCTGGACACCGACGCGTACTAGTACGCCCACGAACACTCCTACTCCTACCCTCACGCCCACGCCGACACCCTACTTCAAACCCGGAGGGTGGGTTGACTACTCCTCCAGCGGGATGCCCGATTTCGACCAGCGGCAGGATGCATGGATGTACCCTGGGACGCAAACTTGGACCTATTGCGGGCCGCTGGCGGTGGCCAACTGCCTGTGGTGGTTCGACTCCAAGATGGAGCCCAAGCCGGTGCCTCCGCCGACGCTCAACGACAACTATCCTATGGTCAAATCGTACAGTCCTTACGTTTGGGACGACCACGATCCGAGAAACCTGCCTCCGTTCGTTGAGGATCTGGCCTGGCTGATGGATACCGATGGACAGCGGAGTGGTTTCCCGCATTTGGGAACCTACGTGACGGACATGTACGACGCCATCGTGCAATATCTGACCGACCGTGGCTTGGCTGATAACTACGAGGCTACTCTGGTCGCGAAGCCTACCTTTGAGTGGGTAGAGTACGAGGTGGAACGCTGCGAGGACGTGATTCTGCTCATGGGCTACTGGACGTGGGATGCCCAGTACCAGCAGTGGGCTCGCCTGGGTGGTCACTTCGTCACCATGGCAGGGGTGGACTCACGCAATCAGCGTGTCTTCTTCAGCGATCCCGTCGAGAACAGGGCAGAGGAGGGTCAGCCAGGGCGGGTACTGAATGGCAACCTGATACCGCACTATCCTATACCTGGGCATACGTACGACATACACAACGATGCAGGCAACATCTCCCACGACATGTACTACGTTGTGGAGACCGATAGCCCGGGTGGGATTTGGGGGCCGTCCGGTTACGCTGAGAGTTACGCGGCCATTGAAGCCTTCGTTGGTCAGAACTTCCCTCAGGACTTCCCGCAGGAACTGAAGATGGCTCCAGGAGCCTACAGGGGAACGGCCATCCAGACCGAGGTCGAATACGCCATCGCCATCTCGCCTGTTTGCACCGTGGACGGCACCAAGAAAGCCAGCCCGGTGCAAGTGAAGGCCGGGGGAGAGGCGGTGGTGATCCTGACCATCACCGGCAGGGGTGACTGCCCCCTCATCGAGAAGCACGCCGACGTGATGCTGGTCATTGACCGCTCAGGCAGTATGGAGGGCACACCTCTACAGAATGCCAAGGACGCGGCCAAGGCCTTCGTGGATAGGCTGGACCTGAGCCCAGGAGCGGATCAGGTGGGCCTGGTGTCCTATTCTAGCTCGGCTATTCTTAACCATCAGTTGAGCCGAACCGCAGGAACCGTTAGGGCGGCCATTGATGCCTTGGTCTCCGGTGGAAATACCAACATCACCGATGGCATCAATAAGGCCCAGGAAGAGCTGGAAAGCGTGCGACACATTCCTGACAACAGGCCGATCATGATCCTGATGACCGATGGCCAGCATAACGTGGGCCCCGGCCCTGGGCCGGCGGCGGATGCGGCGAAAGCCAATGGGACGCGGATTATCACCATCGGCCTGGGCGATGTGAACGAGGCAGAGCTTAAGAGCCTGGCCTCTTCTCCCAGCGATTACTACTACGCGCCGACAAGCAGCGAGCTAAAGAAAATCTACGAGCAGATCGCTGGTACTATCATGGGTGTGCCGGCGGCGAACGTAGTCCTCACCGATACTCTCTCCTCCAACGTGGGCCTGATTCCCAACTCCTTCTTCGGCCTGCCGGCGCCCAGCAAAGTGGATTTGGTCAACAAGGTCATCGTCTGGGAGATCCCCGTTGTGGGTAGGGACGAGACAAAGACTTTCGGCTACCGGGTGCATGTGCCGGATACAACTCCGGGAGGACAGTTATGCCTCAACAGATCAACGATAGCCACGTACATCAATTCCAACGGCAACCCTGCCACTCTGGTCTACCCGCCGGCCTGTGTCACGGTCAAGCCTTCTCTCCACGACGTCTACTGCAAAGACCATCCCAAAGATGACGGGTCTGTGCCCTCCAACCCCAATGGTGAGCCCTTCTGGGAAAGTCCTGATGTCTGGAACAGACGCCAACAAGATGGGGTGGAGCAACACGAGAACCCTCAGGCCGGTCAGACCAACTACGTCTACGTCAAGGTGCGCAACCGGGGCAACACCACCATGACCAACGTCAACGTTGGCCTGTACTGGTCGGAGAACGCGGCGGCGATACCCTGGCCTGCAGCGTGGACATACATCGGCACGCAGACCATAGCCAGCCTGGCCGCTGGGCAGAACACAGTGGTTAGCTTCCAGTGGCATCCAACAACAGCAGGGCATAAATGCTTCCTGGCTCGGATAGATGCGGCCGATGATCCCGTGACGTACGAAGGCATGGTCCCCTTTGACAACAACCTGTGCCAGAGGAACCTGCACGCCACCGATCCTGAGCAGGGACGGGTGGATTCGGAGGTCATCGTCACTAACCCACAGGGCGGGCGGACGCACGCTGACGTCACCATTGACGGGGAAGACATCCCACCTAGTGCGGAAGCCTACGTGGACTTTAATGATGCAGGAGCCTTCCAGCAGTGGCAGGATGCGGGTGGTGACCTGGAGGGAGGGGAGTTGGTCCCTGGCACGACGTCCATTCGCCTTGACATTACCGCTGACATGATGATGGGCGATACTGCAACTATCGGAGCCGTCATCGGCAGGATCCCTCTGGGTGGCGGCGGGCAGACGGTACTGAGCCTCAGGTTGGAGGCTCCACCGGGGAGCGAAGCAGAGCTGGAGGTGAGGGAGCAGATAGGGGGGCAGGACGTAGGTGGCAGCACTTACCGCCCGCCCGCTCCTCCGTACCAGGTGTACCTGCCCGTGATCCTGAAAAGGTACGGCCCTTGAGATGAGATGCGGCTTTTCACACCCTGTTGCACTGTAAAACGGTGAGGAGGACGAGACCATGGCTATCAAAAGAATCCTAACCATCAACCTGTATGGCATCGGTGCTATGCTCCTGGCAACGTTCGTCGTCGCCTGTGGTGGAGCGCCAACGCAGGCGCCTCCTACAGTGCAACCGACCCAGGTTGCCTTGACGCCCACCGTCCCGCCAACAACCTATGACGATCCCTTCGCTTATTGCGCAGCGGTTGGCGGCATAGACAAGCCGGATGCGCGCTATGTTGGGCCGCAAGTGCCCGAAGCGATTGCCAAAGCCCTGCAAAAGGCTACGGGGGCAGCGCCGGATGCTCCCCTCGACTGGTTCATTCAGGGCACGTTTTGGCGTTGCGCGGAGGGCAAGGTTTATGGTTGTTTTGTCGGCGCGAATATACCGTGTGAGAGCAAGGCGAACACCGACCGCACCCCAACCGAGGCAGAAATAGAGTTTTGCAAAACGCAGCCTAATGCCGATAACATTCCGGCTGCCGTGACGGGGCACGAGACGATCTACGAATGGGGCTGCAAAAATGGTACACCAGAAATCGTCCGACAAGTCCTCAACGTGGATGCTCGCGGCTTTGTCTCAGAGTTTTGGTACGAGCTCGGTCCGGAGAAATAAATCATCTCAGGACGTCGGCAACCCTTGCTTGCGGACCACCTGACGGGGCGGCAGCAGGCTGTGGTGTTAAACTGAGAGTCAGGAAAAGCCACCCAACTCTCCACAGAGCTAGGTGGCTTTCCTGCGTATGAACCAATTGGATGTGAACAACACTGTGAAAGCACAAACGGTAGGCAATGCAACTCGGATAACAATAGCCACAACGCTCTTGCTTATGGCGGTGGGATCCTCTTTGATAGTCATGTCCTCGCCAACTCAGGCCAGCGATCCACCGCCGCCGAGCGTAGTCCTCATCGAGGAAGCGTATCAAAAAGGGATAATTGACTACGAGACCTCACTCCTCTACAAAGTGTACTCCATCTTCGATCCCCAGAGGCTGCCGTCTGAGTACCAGAGCAGCACCCCTGGCAAATGTGCCACCCCCATCTTGAGAGAAGTTAGAAAGAGCTGGGACAGGCTGAGCCCTCAAGTCAGGGCAGAGTTGGCTGCTTATTCCGCGCTCCTCTCCAGGCCCTCTCTCAGCGGCCCTGAGCTCACTTATGACACGGCTCATTTCCAGATCCACTATACCAACTCCGGCCAGGATGCAGCTGATCCTGGCTACATCAAGGCGATGGGTGCGGAGTTGGAAAACGTCTGGGCGGCGGAACTGGAAGCCATGGGCTGGTTGCAGCCGCCCTCAGACCAGACAGTGGACGGGAATCCAGATTATGATGTCTACGTTGAGGACATGCCATACTACGGCTACACTGCCGGCGACGGGGAAGCTGACCAGGGCATCCAACCTGGGGACAACGAGAACTCACCAGGCGTTATAGAACTCAATGCCTGGCACTCCTATATGAGCCTGGAGAACGATTATCATGGCTTTTCTTGCATACCCCTCGATTGCGTCCGGGTGACAGCGGCTCACGAGTTCAACCACGCCATCCAGTTCGGCTACGATGCCTGGGAGGAGACGTGGCTGATGGAAGCCACAGCAACCTGGATAGAAGACGAGGTCTACGACTACGTGAACGATAACCTGGCCTACCTTCCCTTCTATTTCGACGATCCTGATCTCTGCTTGCCCAGTGCGATTCCATATCGCCCCAATCGTTGGTACTCCGATTGGATCCTGATGCGCTTTATCTCTGAGCACCACGGAGGTCAGAGCACGATCAGGAGTGTCTGGGAGCACAGCGTTCACTACGACAGTTACTACGGCCATTATGCTTTCGATACCCTTGGCGATGCCCTCAGTGACATAGGCACCAGCTTGCCCACCGTGTTCGCCGCATTCACTGCTGCCAACTACGTGATGTCTACCTGTCCAACGAACGAGCCCTATTGCTACGAGGAGGCAGGGTTCTATCCCAGTGTGTACGTTGAAGGAAGCATGGACTTTGATGGTGAGGCCATCCACTACCAGCCCCCGGACGGAGTGGAGCAATATGGTGCTGACTACATCGAGATTGACTTCACCGTAGATTCCATCGAGGTCTCTGTGATCGGGGCAGCAGCCACGACCACTTACGCAGCCCAGGTAGTGGGCCTGCAAGATGGCACTGCCACCGTGATTCCCATACCCATGAGCAGTTCGTCTTTGTCCGGATCCGTCCTGGTTGACGCTTCCGGCTACGGCAGCCTGGCTTTGATCGTCATGAATGTGACCCCGACTGCGGGCGCGTGCAGTGATTCAGATTACTTTGTGATCCTCAACAGGGGCACGGCTCCCGGTTTGGGCTGCAAATCTGCCGTTTCCGTGAGCTGCGAGGCCTCATATCAGGGGGATACAACGGGCGCGCCCTCCAACGTCACCTATTACAGTTGCAAGAACTGGAGGGAGAGCGGCCCGGAACAAGTCTACGTCCTGACCACCGAAACTACCGGGGACATCGTCGCTACCCTCGACGACATATCCGTAGACTTGGACCTGTTCATCCTGTCTGCCTGCGATAGCATGACCTGCCTGGCCTATGGTGACAACACTGCCAAATACCAGAATGGGCCTCCGGGTACTTATTACATCGTGGTGGATGGATACAAGGGGGCTTCGGGCAGCTACACTTTGAGCGTGCGGTGCGGAAAAGGCCTGGACTGCGGCCCTGCTGTTCCGATAAGCTGTGGGGGCTCCTATCAAGGGAACACCACGGGGGCAGACTCCAACGTCACTTATTACAACTGTTGCGGTTGGGATGAAAGCAGCCCCGAAGAGGTCTACGTCCTTACGACTGAGGCTACCGGTACTATTACTGCTACCCTCAGCGGCATAGAGACAGGGGTGGATTTGGATGTATTCTTGCTATCCTCCTGCGATGAGAACAACACCCTTACCTATGGCGAGCACACCGCTAGCTACAGCAATGCGCCCCCAGGCACCTACTACATCGTAGTAGACGGATACAAGCGGGACTCGGGTAGCTATATCTTGAACGTAGACTGCTCCACCTGCGTCGGCGTGGGGGCCGCCTATATAACTACCGAGGACAACGAGAACAACGCCCGTACGGGGTGTCCGGATGGCGATATGTACCATGAGCACTCCGATTGCGTGTACAAGACCGATCCGATGCACCCCATCGAGTTCAACGTCCCGGTCTCATCCGGGCCCTCCTTCGAGACAGCTCAACTCAGCATCCGGGCCTGGGACGTGGACGAAGGAGGTGATCCAGCAACTCCACCGGAATGTGTTGAGCGAGACGAGGTCTATTTCAACGGGGAGTTCGTGGGCTACCTGGCCGGAGCCGACCAGGTCTGGAGCACCTCGGTCTTCGACCTTGACCCCTCGTTGATCCAGCAGGGCAATAACCTGGTTCAGGTACACATTGATGTGGACAATTGCGGTTCGTGCGCCAGTGTTGATTGGGGACAGTTGGCGCTCGACGGTGGCGGCGGAGCAGCGTCCATCTACGCTGTTGCTCCAAATAGGGCTTGCTATCTGCCGGGTTCGGCGGCGAGCGTACCCGTCACGTTAAGAACCACATTGGCTAACCAGGAGGTCAGGGTTGAGGCCAACGTCCTCGACGCCGCGCGAAGCTATTTGGTTGGCATTTCGGAGACGACAGCCATCTATGGCCCCGATCAGGATAACGAATTCCTCCTGTCGCTAGACCTGCCGATGGGCGCTACGCCTGGCGATTACACTCTACAGATCATTGTCTTCGACACATGTAGCGAGACCCAAAACGACTACTACGAGAGCACCCTTCGCATTGACCCGGTGTGCGAAACGGCTACTCCTACCCCCACCAGCACCCCCACACCAACCAACACGCCTACACTGACTCCGACACCAACGAACACATCCACGTCCACTGGTACACCTACCGTCACTCCTACGCCGACCCGTACTCCCACGGACACGATTACCCCCACCACGCCCACGTTCACACCAACCAGCACACCAACGATGACGCCGACGAGCACCCCCACCTCGTTCCGACTCTACCTGCCTGTGATCATGAAGAAGCACGCGATCTAGTTCATCAAGGCAGAAGCTGACATTTTGCAAGGTAGGAAGTAACCTTTCGTAAACGCTCATAAACTGATACCTCTTGCAACTTAACCGGACTTGTGAATGGAGGCCATAAAATGCCAGATTGGCAAAGCGTGTTGAATAACGATCCCATCCCCTGGCTGCTGGAGACAGAGAACCCATCGGTCCGCTACTGGACGTTGACCGACATCCTCGGTCGGTCAACCGATGATCCTGAGGTGCGGGAGGTCAAAGCGATTATTGCCCAGCAACCCCTGGTGCAGGAGTTGTTCGCCCGCCGGCACCCAGATGGCCATTGGGGGGACGACGAGACCAAACCCTACACGGCCGAGGGAGCGGTGGCCGCGCTGACCATTCTGCACATGCTCGGCGTGGAGCCGGATGAACGAACTGCCGCCGGCTGCGACTCCTTCCTGCGCTTCTGCCAGCATGAGAGCGGCGGCTTCTCTATGGTGAAGACACGCCGCAGCGGCATCTTCCCCTGCACCACTGGCGAGCACCTCCCTTTTCTAATATACTTCGGCCTGGGTGATGACCCCCGGGTGCGGTGCGCTTTCGGTTTCCTCGTTGAGGGCATGTCCGCTGAGGACGCGCTAGATTGTGGCCGTTACCAGCACCGGGATTGCCTGTGGGGCGCTATCGCCGCGCTTAATGGCTTGGCCGTGTTCCCGGCCGATATGCGCTCGCCGCAAGCGGAACAGGTGGTGCGCTGGCTCGCCAACGCGTTGCTGGGCGCCGACTACGACTTTGAGGGCGAGCACAAACGCTGGCTCACCTTCGGCGTGCCCCGGGCCTGGGACCTGCTCAGCGCATTGCGGGCCCTGGCTGCCCACGGCTACGGCCAGGACCCGCGCTTCGCCCCATTGCTCGGTCTCTTCCTGGCCTGCCAGGATGAGCGGGGACGGTGGCTCTGCGGCTCTGTCTCCCGCACCTGGCCGCTGGAGAAACGCAACCGTCCCAGCAAGTGGATCACCCTCGATGCGCTGCGGCTGCTGAAAACTGTCGCGCAGGAGGACTAGTTGGTGGTACGGACAAGCGCACGTGAAACCATTGCCATTGAAGCCTCATCAGTCAATAGCTACCTGGCTCACAAGCAGCACCTTCTGCCTGGTACTCACCTCACCGATGTTGTGCAGGTGACCCGCAACATTGTGGCCCTGCACGCCACTGAAGCGGCCGGGCCACACCTCTCCCTCTGGGCGCGAGTTCCCGATTTCCAGCGCCAGGCGCTGGAGGATGCTCTTTACGACCGGCGCGAGCTGGCCAAAGTGCTCTGTATGCGGGTGACGCTACACGTGGTGCCCAGCGACGGACTACCACTCTTCTTCCAGGCCTACGTCGAGCGCCGTGCCCAGGCCGAGTTCCGAGACGGGGAGTACCTGCTCCTGCAGGCAGGCCTCTGCCAGGCGGAGGAAGCTGGCGCACTACTGAATGAGCTGCACCGCCAGGTGCTGGCCACGCTGGCCGAGAAGGGGCCATCTACGGTACAAGAGTTCAGCCAGGCAGTGCCCGAACTCAAAGCCAGGGTCCGACACGACGTAGGCAAGCCCTACGAAGGCGAGTTCAGCATTGGCTCACGGTTGGTGCCCGGCATGTGCGCGCTGGGACTCCTCATCCGCGCCCGGCCCCGGGGCACGTGGCGCAGCCACCTCTACGAGTATGCTGTTCTCTCCGATTGGCTGCCGGACGTTGACCTGGATTGGGTCACCCCCCAGGAAGCGAGGGCTTGGCTGGTACGCCGCTACCTGTCTGCCTTCGGACCAGCTACCTTCGACGACGTTCAGTGGTGGACCGGCTTCTCCAGGGGCGAGACAGAGGAGGCCCTGATAGCCCTGAAGCCAGAGGTAGTAAAAGTGACCTTCGAAGGTTGGGGCAGTGGGTACCTCATGTTGGGCGACGACATTCAGCAGTTGCGCCACTTCGCCCCGCCAGATGCCCCGTATGTCTTTTTCCTCCCAGGTCTCGATCCTTACATCATGGGCTACGGTGATCGTCGTCGCTTTCTAGTACCGGGGCACCGCGCCAAGGTCTTCGACCGCGCAGGGAACGCCATGCCCACCGTCTGGGCGAATGGCCAGGTAGTGGGAGCTTGGGGGCAGCGCAAAGACGGAAGCGTGATCTACGGCCTCTTTGAGCCGGTAGGTGAGGAGGAACAGGCATTGCTGGCAGGTAAAGTCCAGCGACTGGAGGGCTTTCTGGGTGGCGAATTCCTCCCTCCCCGCACGCACACGCCCTTCACCCGTGCCCTGAGATAACTGAGCCTGATTGCTTTATGCCACCGATACGGAGAAGGTCACAATGCGAAACCAACTCAAACGCCTGAATGGCGACCCTCTACCGTGGCTGCTGAAGCCCGACCCGGACAATCCCAGCGTGCGCGGCTTTGCCCTGCGCGAGTTGCTGGATCGGCCGGAGGATGATCCCGAAGTTCAGGCGGCCAGGGCAGCTATCATGACCACGGGGCCAGTGCCGGCCATTCTGGATGCCCAGTACCCCGACGGCTACTGGGTCAAGCCCGGCGGCGGCTATTCGCCCAAGTACCGGAGTACCGTCTGGCAAATCATCTTCCTGGCCGAACTGGGGGCCGATCCTGCCAACGAGCGGGTGCGGCAGGGCTGCGAGTACCTGTTGAGCCACTCGATTGCCACCAATGGCGCCTTCTCGGCCTATCAAGAGCCGGTGCCCAGCGGCTCCGTAATCTGCTTGAACGGCAACCTGCTGTATGCCCTTCAACACCTGGGCTACGCTGATGACCCGCGCGTGCAAAGGGCTTTGGACTGGCTGGTTCGGGCCATCACCGGTGAAGGGGGATTCCGTTACCTCAAGTCGGGCACCAGCGGGCCAGGCTTTGCCTGCAGCGTCAACCAGGGGCAGCCCTGTGCCTGGGGCGCTAACAAAGCCATGAAAGCGCTGATTGCGGTTCCACCGCAGCGGCGCACCCCGGCCGGGCAGCGTGCCCTCGAGGTCGGCGCCGAATTCCTGCTTAGCCGTGACCCGGCCGTGGCCGACTATCCCTACACTGAGCGGGTTAGCTCCACCTGGTTCAAGCTCGGCTTCCCGCTGAGCTACTGGAGCGACGTTCTGGAGACCACAGCGGTGCTCGTGGAACTGGGCTACGGCGACGATCCGCGGCTGACCAATGCCCTCCAGCTTATCCTGAGCAAGCAGGATGCTCAGGGCCGTTGGAAACTGGAGAACGCGCTCAGCGGCAAGATGTGGGCCGACATCGAGGAGAAGGGCAAGCCCAGCAAGTGGGTCACCCTGCGCGCACTGCGGGTTCTGAAGCGAGCTTCACAGTCGTAGTAGTACTACAACTTGACTTTGTCATTCTGAGGAGCGAAGCGACGAAGAATCTCCCCTGATGATGGCAAATTGCAAGCCAAGAACGAGATTCTTCGCTCCCTCCGGTCGCTCAGAATGACATTTCGATCGAGGTTCACCATGACAGACATCCTGAAAACCGCTGCTTACGGCGGCGGGGGCTGGTCGCCACGTACAGCCTCCTTGGGCCAGGAGATCGGAGAGGTCTGGGGGGCGTGCGGCGTAGCGACGGAGTGGTCGCTGCTCAGGGCGGTCCTCCTGCATCGGCCGGGGCCAGAACTGGACGAGGTGGCGGATCCGGACCAGGCTCAAATG
This sequence comes from uncultured Anaerolineae bacterium, assembly GCA_964446635.1. Lineage (GTDB taxonomy): Bacteria > Chloroflexota > Anaerolineae > VGOG01 > VGOG01 > CAYUPJ01. The sequence goes on along the minus strand of CAYUPJ010000024.1, from coordinate 7,602 downwards.
ATTGCCCCGCTGGACACTGGCCGTGCGAGGCAGCAGCACGACGCCCTGGCCCAAGCCTACCGGGACGCCGGCGTCACCGTGCACTACGTCGAACCGGACGCGACACCGCCTCCCAACCTGATGTTCGTCGCCGACCTGATGTTCATGACGCCGGAGGGGGCCGTCCTGGGGCGACCGGCATCCACCGTGCGCGCTGGCGAAGAACGATTCGTCGCCCGACGGCTGGCCGACCTGGGCATCCCCATCCTGCGCAGCGTGCGCGGGCAGGGGACCTTTGAGGGGGCGGACGCACTCTGGCTTGACCCGCAGACAGTGCTGCTGGCAACGGGGCTGCGCACCAACGCCGAGGGTGCGGCGCAGGTGGCGAGCCTGCTGCAGGAGATGAGTATCGTCGTGATCCAAGTAGGACTCCCCTACGGGGCGATGCATCTGATGGGGACGTTGCGCTTCGCCGACCGGGACCTGGCTATTGCCTGGCCGGGACACGTGCCCTATGCCGTCGTGGAAGCGCTGCGGGCGCGGGGTTACACCGTCCTCTTCATACCGGATGAGGGGGAAGCGGTGCGCGGGATGGCGCTCAACTTTGTGACGCTAGGCCCCCGGCGGATTCTGATGGCAACAGGCAACCCCATCACCCAAGCGTTCTACGAAGACGCTGGCATCGCCTGCCAGGTGGTCGAGGTGGACGAGATCCTCAAGGCGGCCGGCGGCATCGGCTGCCTGACCGGCATAATGGAGCGAGAAACGACTGAATAAGGAGCGCCTAAATGTATCAAACAGACAATCTCCCCTCTCCCGAATCGCTGTTGGCCCTGCTAAAAGGGCGGCGCAGCATCCGCCGCTACCGACCCGACCCGGTGCCGGACGAGATGGTCGAGCAACTGCTGGAAGCGGGCCGCTGGGCGCCTTCGGCCAGCAATCGGCAGCCGTGGGACCTCATCGTCGTCCGGGATGAGGTGATCCGTCAGCAGGTGGCGCAGCACGCTGCCTTCTACTTCATCAGATGGGCACAGGTAGGAGAGGCCCCACTGCTCATCGTCCTGTGCGGGAATGCTCGGAACCGTTTCTACCGACGATTCCTCCACGAGGACATTGGCCTGGCGGGAGGGCAGATCATGTTGCAGGCCAAAGCTCTGGGCTTGGGGACCTGCTGGATCGGGGCCATGGATCGGAAGGCCATTGCCGGTATTCTCAAGATACCTGAGCATTTGGAGATCGTGGCGCTGCTGACAGTGGGGTTCCCGGCCGAGGACCCGCCTCCGACATCCCGCAAGCCGCTATCTGAGATCGTGCACTACGACGTCTACGGCAACCAGACAGATGACGGGGGTGCGACAGCGGGGCGGATACCAGCCGGGCCGCTGGGGATTCTGCTACGCCGGTTGCGGCTGCCGTTTCGGGTCTGATTTCTCTAATTCGTTCGTGACAAATCAGCCAAAACGTGGTAAACTTAGACACGTTTCCCAAACATGTCAGGTGAAGTCAATGCGGGAGGAACGAACGATGATTGAGGTCCATCCCAATCTATTCCTAAACATCATAGACGCCAGAGACCCCGCGCTTTTTGTCAAAGAGGCCATTGATGCCGCTTTGGACTTCATAGACGAAGCCTTGGCCAAGGGCTTGAAGGTATTGGTTCACTGCGACCGAGGCGACTCCAGATCTCCCGCTATTGTCCTTCTGTACATGGCAACCCGACTTGGCACGCTGCCGGCAGAGTCATTAGAAGCAGCCGAAGAGCAATTCAGGACACTTTATCCCAATTACAATCCTAAACCTGGCATCCATGGGCACTTGCGCCAGAACTGGCACCAGTATTGTAGTGAAAAACCATCCTCCCCATAGCCGCTGCACCTGTGCTCTCAGCCATCTCAGTTCAGGCCTGGGGGGGATAGGAGGAACGAATGCTCGAAAAAGGTACGACAGCCCCAGATTTTACACTGACGTCGGACGACGGCAAGGAAGTGACTCTATCGGACTTTCGCGGCAAGAAAGTGGTGCTCTACTTCTACCCCAAGGCCGACACTCCCGGTTGCACCAAGCAGGCGTGCGCCATCCGCGACGTCTATCCCGGCGTCGAGGAAGAAGACGCCGTGGTCATCGGCATCAGCCCCGACCCGGCGGTGGCCCTGGTCAAGTTCCGGGAGAAGCACAACCTGCCCTTCATCCTGCTCTCAGATCCAGACCACAAGGTGGCCGAGGCTTACGGCGCCTGGGGTGAAAAGAAGATATACGGCAAGACCTACGAGGGCATCATCCGCAGCCACTTCGCCATTGACGAGGGAGGCCGGCTGATGGACTATGAACTAAAGGTCAAGCCGCTGACGACGGCCGGCTTCTTGCTGGTCTCGCTAGGTTTCGAGACGTAAACCAAAGGCTAAACCGTTTCCCCAACCGAGAACCATGTTGCGTAATCCGCTGAGATATGGTAGAATCAGGTCGTGTTTGCCTGCCAGTTTGGTCAACTGAGTGAAGGGAGAGAGTGATGAGCGACAAAACCGAAACTATGACGGTCGAATTGGTGATAGAGCCCATAGCGCCCTATACGGTTGCCGATGTGGAGGCTGACTTGGCTGACGATATCCGTCAGGCAGCAGCCGAGGAGGAGATGACAGACCTGGTGGACAGTGAGCGCTTCTCATTGCACGCGGAGCGATATCTGCCTACCAAAGAAGAGCTGGAATCCATCAAGCTGATCCTCGAAATAGCTACCTTGATTGGCGCGCCAGTGGTCGGGTTATTCAAGGCCGTCCTCGACTACCTCAAGAAGAAATACGGCAAAGTGAGGGTACTGAAAATCAAGATGGACGGGAAGGAGATCACTATTCCCGTTGAGGGCGACTCGGTATCCATCGCTCTAGAGGAAATGGCCAAGTACCAGAAGTAAGCCCAGTAGGGAGGGCTGATGTCCTTAGATCCCCTCCGGCAAACTATCTTCGATGTCCTGTGCCACTGTTTTGACGGGCTGTTGGCGCACTGCGAGTCGTTCGAGCAGGCAGTCTCCGCCCAAAGCTGGTCATTGGTGCGATTGTCACAGGAATGCTTTGATCCAGCGGCCAACAAGTTTGGCAGTAAGTTCAAAGAGGACCCGTCTAAGGCACTGGTTGACTTGCTGGAGTTGATGGCCAACGCAGTGGAAGGGCAACGCCCCAAGAACCGTGAACTGGTGACTGCTTGTGATACTTACTGTGAGACCGTCACGGAGTTGCCCCTCGTTCCTTTTGACCTGTCTGAGCCACAGACTGTGGGCGAAGAACTGTCTCAGGCATTTTACACCCGTTTCGGCGAGCCAGGCGACCACCTGCAGCGCCCTGTGCAGCTTGAGGTGGAACTAGACCACCAGTTAGGCTTATGTTGTCGCCCTGAGAAACGGGGCGGGGTTAGCCTCCTCACGTTCCTCTTTGCTCCTGCTGACTTCCGCTTCAGTGATTTCCTCAATCTACCTTTCTACTTCCTCCACGAGTATCTAGCCCATCTTCATACCGCACCTATGTACGCAGACCAGTTCCGGAGACCGCACGTGTTTCGAGGCAGTTTTGAAGACGGCTGGCTGATTTACACCGCCTTTGACCTTTATTGGGAGCGGCTGAATGAGCCCACTTTTCTAGGCCACGAGGCAATACGTTTTGAGGCACTGGATCATTACATCACAGTAACGAAGCAAGGCCCTGACAACTATCTGATGCAAAAGGGCTACGACCTGGCAAAATGGTTTCATTTGCAGGTGCTGGATAGAGATACCGAGACCTTCCGTTCCCTCAGTGCTCAGTTAGCCCTGTGTTCCTTTGACGATTTTGGAGCAGACGATTCGCACACTGAGTTTGTCCGGCAAGTTGACCACTACCGCCGGCATGATGATGAAGCCGGTTTGCGACGATTGGTCCAGGCTAATCCGACTATTGATGAGCTACTGGCTTCATTGATTTAATTTTCCTTCATTTGACAAGAAATAAATTCGCGTGTATACTCTATTGCACTTGATCTCAAAGGGGGAGGAAGATGACGGTGTCTGGGGAAGTGACCTTCAAGGTTAAGCAGTTCATAGTTGCCCGTGAACGTTTCACCATTGACCAGGTGGCTAAGCTGACGGGGCTTAATCGCAAGAGCGTGGAGACGGTGGTGCAGCGGCTGGTACGGGATGGCTACGTGGTCAAGAGCCAGGAGACCGTGCCAGGCACTGGCCGAGGTCGCCGCCCTCTCTACTATACCCTAACCGCTGACATGGAGAAACGGAAGGACTTGGTAAACGAAGTTAGCGCCTTCCAGCCTAGAGCTGTCCCGGTACGTGTCCGCCCCCTCAGCGCTAACTACATCGGGGCTCATAACATGCTGGACAAACTGGAGCGAGAACCGGATGCTCCCGACCGCGAGGCCCGGTTGGCGAAGATCGAGAAGCACCTGGACCTGGCGGCTTTCGAGGAAGGGTTGGAGGATGGGGAAGAAGGTACAACTGTGGTATGGGCCTATCTCCTGCGCGAGCGGGCCCGAGTCGCCGCCCTGCGCCATCAATGGCCGCGAGCCGAGAGTTTGCTAAACCAAGCCTGGGCCATTTTCCAGGAGCATGGCCTGGAGGAAGAAGTAAACAAAGTAGAAGGAATGATTGCCAGCCAGGAATTGGAGCGGGCACTGACTGGAGACCCCCTGGACTACGTGCGGCTGGATCACATATTGGAACACCTGGGTTGCTACGTAGTATCCAGTATGCCTGTGTCTGCCGTGTGTCGTCTGGTAAGGGCTTTCCAGGAGACACTGCAAGCAGCCACCACCTTCGAACCCGAAAAGGAGATAACGTTGAGCTTAGCTCGCTCCTTGGAAACTGCGGTCCGGCAACCGTTCAGAGAGGAGACGGTTCTGTCGCTGGCACGAGCGATAGAGATGAGAGCCAGGTTAGAACTGAGTAAGGTGAGCACGCAACGGATAAGCGAGGAAGTGACGGAGGAACTCGCAGCCGTTAAGAAACGGGAAGCAGCTCGCGTTCTGAGACCTACGGGTACTGAAGGGCAGAGTAGCAGAATCATCTCCTTCGAGGAGAGGACCAAAAGGCGATAGCTATGTCGAAAGAACTGAATCCGACGGTCCTGGCCAACCTGAAAGCCGCCTATCTCAACCTGGGCATGGCCTTGCGCGAAGCTGGAGTGGCAGATAAAGCGCTGCGGGCTTTTCGTGATGCCCTGAACCTTGACCCAGGCTATGCTGTAGCCTATTTTGGATTGGGGACAGTGCTTAGTGAGCAGGCGCAACGCGCGCGCAAGCGAGAGAAGATCCATGCGCTGCGTGAGCAGGCGGTTGATGCCCTCCGACGTGCTGTAGAACTAGACCCTAGCCAAATCGAAGCCTACCAGCTTCTGGCTACTGTGTTAGGTGACCTGGGTCGTAATGAAGAGCAAATAGGTTGGCTGGAGAAAGCTGCTGAGTATGATCCCGATAATCTCCTGGCCTGGCAAACACTTGGGACGGCCTACCGTAACCAAGGACAACTGGACAAGGCAGTAGAAGCTTATGAAAAGGCAGTAGAATTAGCTCCTCAGGAGGCTGAATTTTTGCGCTCGTTGGCCTCTGTTCATTACGATTTGAACCATTGGGCTGAGGCCGCCGGACTCTACGGTCGCGCTTTTGCCATAGAGGAAGGAGAGGAGGAGGATTACAATAGTCAGGGTGGTGCATTATACCGCTTGGGTAAATACGAGGAAGGATTGCAAGCTATCCAAAAAGCGATTGAGCTCGACCCCGATTTTGCTGGATACCGCTCTAACGAGGCACTATTGCTTGATGGCCTCAAGCGTTACGAGGAAGCGGAGGCGGCCTATCGCAAGGCCATCGAGCTGGACCCCAACGTCGCCTACCCGCACAATGGCCTGGGCAACCTTCTTTCCGACCTCAAGCGTTACGAGGAAGCGGAGGCGGCCTATCGCAAGGCCATCGAGCTGGAC
>CAYUPJ010000024.1:0-1572 GCA_964446635.1 uncultured Anaerolineae bacterium | reverse complement strand
ATGGCCTGGGCAACCTTCTTTCCGACCTCAAGCGTTACGAGGAAGCGGAGGCGGCTTACTGCAAAGCCATCGAACTGGACCCCAACCTTGCCTGGGGATATGGGAATCTTGGCTGGCTCTATTATGATTGGGGCCGCTTGGAGGAAGCCATTGTGCTAACTGAGCAGGCACTCAAGCTAGTGCCCAATGAATTTGTTCTGATTGGCAACTTGGCCCTGTTCTGTATGTTGAAAGGCCAAATACAGGAGGCTCTGGCCCTCTATGGAAGGGTTCAAGCTCCAGAAGTTGATAGCTCCCGTATTGAGGAAGCCGTTACCGACCTCAGAGAAGCCTTGGATAAGAACCCGGATTTGGCCGCCGCTCACTATGCCTTGGGGCTGCTTCACGAGGCCAAGGGGGAGGGGGAGAAGGCCAGGGAGGAGTACGATAAGTATCTCGCCGAGGGCACGGATGAAGAACTCAGGCAAAGTTGCGCGGAGCGATTGATGCGGTTGGGGTAGCATTAAGGCCAAAGCGACTTGGCAAAGCCGGCAGAGAAGTCGAGACAAGTCTCGGCTTCTGTTTTATTTCACAGAAGCCGAGTGCTCTATCCGCTTATTCGCTCCCATCCGCTGCTGCCATCCCCAGGAGAAACCATGACCGAACATCTCATCATCACCACCATCGCCCAAGAACTGAGCCTCAAGGCCGATCAAGTCGCCAGCACTGTCCAGTTGTTTGACGAGGATAACACCATGCCTTTCATCGCCCGATACCGCAAGGAGGTCACCGGCGGGCTGGATGAAGAGCAGCTCAGGACTATCGAGGCCCGCCTGAAATACCTGCGCCACCTTGAGGAGCGCAAAGAAACGGTGCTGAAGAGCATCGCCGAGCAGGGCAAGCTGACGCCGGAGCTGGAGGCCAGGATACGGACGGCTATGGTACTGCAAGAGGTGGAGGACCTCTACCTGCCCTACAAGCCCAAGCGGCGCACACGGGCTACCGTCGCCAGGGAGCGGGGACTGGAGCCACTGGCCGACCTCATCCTGGCCCAGGAGGTCACCGAGGGGATGCTGGAAGACTTCGCCCAGCATTACCTGAGCGAAGAGGTGCCCACTGTCGAGTACGCCTACGCCGGAGCGCGGGACATCGTGGCCGAGGTGGTCTCCGAAGACGCCGATCTGCGCAAAGCGGTGCGAGAGCGTACCTTCGACAAGGGCCTGCTGGTCTGCGCCGTGGCCGACGCTTCCCTCGATCCCCAGGGCAAGTACCAGATGTACTACGAATACTCCGAGCCGCTGAAGGCCATGCCGCCCCACCGCCTGCTGGCCATCAACCGGGGGGAGAAAGAGGGTGCGCTCAAATTCAAAGTGGAAGCGCCAGTGAACGACATCGTGGCTGAGGCCGAAGGCCGCTACCTGAAAAACGAGCGCTCCATTTTTGCCCCCCAGGTGCGAGAGGCTGCCGCCGATGGCTACAAGCGACTCGTTGCCCCTTCCATCGAGCGTGAGCTGAGAGGCACCAGTACCGATGAGGCCGACGACCACGCCATCAAGGTCTTTGCCACCAACCTGCGCAACCTCCTGCTCCAGC
>CAYUPJ010000023.1:0-29988 GCA_964446635.1 uncultured Anaerolineae bacterium | reverse complement strand
GTCATCCTGGTCTGGCTGAAGGAACGCTACGGCTGTGAGGTGGTCACCTTCACCGCCGACCTGGGCCAGGGAGAGGAACTGGAAGGACTGGAGGAGAAGGCTCTCTCCACGGGAGCCAGCAAAGCCTACATCGAGGACCTGCGCGAAGAGTTCCTGATGGAGTATGCCTTCCCCACCATGATGGCCGGGGCCATCTACGAACGGCAGTATCTGCTGGGCACGTCTTTCGCCCGCCCGCTCATCGCCAGGCGGCAGGTGGAAGTCGCCGAACTAGAAGGGGCCGACGCCGTGGCCCACGGCTGCACCGGCAAGGGCAACGACCAGGTGCGCTTCGAGCTGACCTACAAGGCCCTAAACCCCCGGCTGGAGGTCATCGCCCCCTGGCGGGAATGGGACATCCGCTCGCGGGAGGATGCCCTGGCCTACGCCGCAGCCCACCACGTGCCGGTGGCAGCCACCGAGCGCTCCATCTACAGCCGCGACCGCAACATCTGGCACCTGAGCCACGAGGGCGGCATCCTGGAAGACCCCTGGCAGGAGCCGGAAGAGGAGATGTTCGTGCTCTCTGTGGCACCTGAGGCCGCGCCCGACGAGCCGCTCTACCTGGAGATTGACTTCAAGGAGGGCATCCCCAAGCGCATTGATGGCGTGGCCTGCGGCGCGGTGGAACTACTGACCCGACTGAACGAGTTGGGCGGCGCGCACGGTGTGGGGCGGGCGGATCTGGTAGAAAACCGTCTGGTGGGGATGAAGTCGCGCGGCGTGTACGAGACCCCTGGCGGTACCATCCTCTACACCGCCCACCGCGCCCTGGAGAGCATTTGCCTCGACCGGGAGACGCTGCACTACAAGGACGTCGTCGCCCAGCGCTACGCGGAGCTGGTCTACTACGGCCAGTGGTTCACGCCGCTGCGGGAGGCGCTGGATGCCTTCGTGCGCCAGACGCAGGAGACCGTCACCGGCACCGTGCGGGTCAAGCTGTTCAAGGGAAGCGGCACGGTAGTCGGACGCAAGTCTCCCTACAGCCTCTACCGGGAGGACTATGCCACCTTCGGCGAAGAGGACGTCTATGACCAGGAGGATGCCGAGGGCTTCATCAATCTCTTCGGCCTGCCGCTGAAGGTCAAGGCGCTGCTAGACATTGAAGGATTGGGAATCTCCAGCTATCGCTCGCCCAACTACAGCAAGTTCAAGCGGGACTGATGTTTCGACAGGCTCAACACAAGTGTTTCGACAGGCTCAACACAAGGGCGTGATGCGTGAAGCGTGAGGTGCGATGGGTGAGAAACTGTGGGGTGGACGGTTTGAGAAAGCCACTGATGAGCTGATGAAGCGCTTCAATGCCTCCATCGGCTTCGATTTGCGGCTGTGGGCGGCCGACATTGAGGGTAGCATGGCCTATGCCAGGGCGCTGGAGCGGGCCGGGCTGCTCACCGCCGACGAGCGGGAGCGGCTCATCCAGGGGTTGGAGGCGGTGGCGCGGGAGTTTGAGGCCGGCCAGTTCGAGATCAAGCCCTCGGACGAGGACATCCATACCGCCGTCGAGCGACGACTGGGAGAACTAGTCGGTGACCCTTCGACGGGCTCAGGGCAAGGAGTAGCGGGCAAACTACACACCGGGCGCAGCCGCAACGATCAGGTGGCTACCGACCTGCGCCTTTACCTGATGCGGGAGATCCTGGGCCTGCGTCAACAGCTCGGCGAGCTACAGGAAGCCATCCTCGTCAAGGCGGAGCAGCATCTGGACATCATCATGCCTGGGTACACGCACTTGCAGCGGGCGCAACCGGTGCTCTTCAGTCACTGGCTGATGAGCTACTTCTGGATGCTGCAGCGGGATCGGGAGCGGCTGGATGACCTGGAGGAGCGGGTCGCCGTGCTGCCGCTGGGCGCGGGCGCGCTGGCCGGCCACTCCCTGGGCATTGATCGCCACCTCCTGGCCGCTGAGCTGGGCTTCCTGGCGGTCTGCGAGAATAGCATAGACGCCGTCTCGGACCGCGATTTCGTGGCCGAGTTCCTGTTCTGGGCCGCGCTGCTGCAAACGCACCTCAGCCGCCTGGCCGAGGACTTGATCTTATGGTCGTCGGTGGAGTTCGGCTTCGTGGAGCTGGACGAGGCTTACGCTACCGGCTCCAGCCTGATGCCGCAGAAGAAGAACCCCGATTCGCTGGAGCTGCTGCGGGGCAAGGCGGGGCGCATGGTGGGGCATCTGGTGGCCTTGCTGACGGTGCTCAAGGGGCTGCCTGCGGGCTACAACAAGGACCTGCAGGAGGACAAGGAGCCGCTGTTCGACGCCTTGGACACCCTGAAACTGGCGCTGCCGGTGGCGGCGGGTGTGGTGCGCACCCTGAAGGTCAACGCCGAAGCCATGGCCACGGCACTGGACGACGCCATGCTGGCCACCGACTTGGCCGACTACCTGGTGCGTCGCGGCGTTCCCTTCCGCCAGAGCCACGAGCTGGTCGGCCGGGCGGTGCGGCGGGCCGAAACGCTGGGCCTGCCACTGCGCGAGCTGCCCCTGGCCGAGTTCCAGGCTATCTCTGATGCCTTTGACGCTGACCTCTACGCGGTGTTCGACCACCGGCGCTCGGTTGAGGCGAAGGACACCTGCGGCGGCACAGCAACGGTGGCCGTGCGGGAGCAGATGGAGAGAGCACGACAATTGTTGGACGAAAACTGAGAGATTGATAGCTTGCAGGTGACGGGCACTTCGGAAGTGCCCGTCACCTTTTTAATCCTCGCGATAGTGGCAGCCCCGACTCACTTTGTTCTCCCAGGCGGCACGGGCAACGATCAAGCCCACCAGCACGCTGTTGCGCAACCCGATCAGACCGTCGGTCAGCCTGGTGGCTCGATAGAATTTGTCAATCTCCACCTGCAAGTGACTCAGGTCGTCAATGGCCCGTTCCAGCCGCCGGGCGCTGCGCACCAGCCCCACATAGTTCCACATGATGCGTTTGATGGTGTCCATGTCCTGACGGACCAGGGCCGGGTCAGGCAGATAGAGGCCGGTGTCCACCCACAGGGGAATATCGGCTAGGTCCACCTCCAGTGGCTCGCCCAGGGCCTGTCCTGAGCCTTGCCGAAGGGTGCGACGGATGTCCAGTGCCGCCCGGCTGCCCCAGACCAGGCCCTCCAGTAGCGAGGCACTTCCCAGCCGGTTGGCCCCGTGCACGCCGGTGCAAGAGATCTCGCCGGCGGCATACAGATGGCGTAACGAGGTACGACCCCATTCATCTACCCAGACCCCCCCACAGAGATAGTGGGCCGCCGGCACCACCGGGATCAGGTCCTTGGTGATGTCAATACCGTAGGCCAGACACTGGGCATGGATGTTGGGAAAACGCCTCCTGATCTCGTCGGCCGCCAGGTAAGAGCGCAAATCGAGGTAGACACAAGGGGCTTTGGTCTCCAGCATCTCCCGATGGATGCTACGGGCCACCACGTCACGCGGGGCCAGGTCCTTCCACTCCGGGTCGTACTTCTGCATGAACGCCCGGCCCTCTTCATCCACTAGCCGCGCGCCCTCCCCCCGCACCGCCTCGGAGATGAGGAAACGAGGCGCATCGCGGTGGTAGAAGGCGGTGGGATGGAACTGGACGTATTCGGCCTGGATGATGCGCGCCCCTGCCCGGTGGGCCATGGCCAGTCCATCTCCGCGGGCTTGCTCAGGGTTGGTGGTGTGCAGGTAGATCTGACCCAAGCCGCCGCTGGCCAGGATGGTCTTGCGAGCCAGGCAGGTGATCACTCGCCCCCGGCGCTGGTCGAAGATGTAGGCGCCTACGCAGGAGACCGGGTCGTAGATCGCCAGGGGATTGCGGGAGTGGTGGGCTGGGGTCAACAGGTCCACAGCGGTGTGCTCCGAGAGGAGGGTGACGCTAGGGCATGCCTGCAGCGCTTCGATCAGCCGCTCCTCGATAACCCGGCCAGTGGCGTCGGCGGCGTGCAGGATGCGCTCGGTGGAATGGGCCGCTTCGCGAATGTACTCCAGCTCCCCCCCACCTGTCCTGAGCCCTGTCCTGAGCCTTGCCGAAGGGCTTGCCGAAGGGACTGTCTCACTGAAGGCGACCCCCAGCCGTTCCAGCAGTACCTCCCGCAGAAGGCGCGGCCCCTCCTCGGCCAGGATGCGCACAGCAACCGGGTTATTCACCCCCGCGCCGGCTCGCAGGATGTCCTGAACCAGCAACTCAGCCGAATCCTCGGGGCCGCGGGCGATGATCCCACCCTGGGCGTAAAAGGTGCTGGACTCGTGGGGGTCGTGGGTGCTGGTCACCACCGTGACCTGGATGGCCGGATCCTCCGCCAGGCGCAGCGCAGCTACCGCCCCGGCGATGCCGCTGCCAATGATGAGAACGTCGGCCATCACCTGGTCTGAATGACCAGAGAATGAGCGAATCAGCGAATGAGCGAATCTCATTGAGTAACCTGTACTGAGCCTGTCGAAGTATTGGTCATAGTCGTAACATCCGTTCCAGCGCCAGGTTGGCCCAGTGGGTCGTGTCGGCCGGCACCTGCACCTGCCCCACGAACCGGCCGTGGAGCAGTTCCTCCAAAGTGTAGAGCAGGTTGTGAAGATTGGTGCGGTACATCGCCCCACATAGGGAGCGAGCCAGGGGTACTACTGTCCTGTCCGGGTATTCCTGGGCCAGCCGGGCCACCATGTTGATCTCGGTCCCCACCGCCCACTGGCTGCCGGGGGATGCGTCGCGCACAGCTCGCAGGATGAACGAGGTGGAGCCGTTGAGATCGGCCGCCCGGACCACCTCGACCCGACATTCGGGGTGGACGACGACGGTGATGTCCCCATACTGCTCCCGCACTGCCCGCACGTGCTCCACAGTGAAGAAGGTGTGGACGTGGCAATACCCTTTCCAGACCACTACCTGCGCCTGGCCGACGTCAGGGCAACCGCCGTCCAGCTCGGCTGGGTCCCAGACGGCGATCCGCTGCGGCGGGATCCCCAGGGCCAGGGCCATGTTGCGCCCTAACCATTCATCGGGAAAGAAGAGGATCCGCCGCCCTTGATCCAGCGCCCAGCGGAAGACCCGCTGGGCATTGGCCGAAGTGCAGACCGCCCCACCTCGCCGCCCGCAGAACGCCTTCAGCGCGGCGGTGGAATTCTGATAAGTGATGGGTAGCAGGGCATCCTCGCCCCATCGCGCCGTCAGCGTGTCCCAGGCCGTGAGAGCGTCGCCCACGTCAGCCATGCCGGCCATGGGGCATGATGCCTCCACCGCCGGCAACAGCACCGTTTGCGAGGGATCGCAGAGCATGGCCGCCGTCTCGGCCATGAAATCCACCCCGCAGAAGACGATGTACCTGGCCTCGCGCTGCGCCGCAGCGATCCGCGACAGCTCCAACGAGTCGCCGCGGTGATCGGCGAACTGGATCACCTCGTCCCGCTGATAATGATGGCCCAGGATCACCAGGTCAGGGCCGAGTTTCTCTTTGGCTGCGGCGATACGAGCCAGGAGCTCGGGCTCGGGCAGAGTTCGGTATTCGTCAGGCAACATCCGGCTCTCCCTCAATTTCCAAACTGATGTCCAGCGCTTTGACTGAGTGGGTCAGTGCCCCCACCGAGATGTAGTCCACTCCCGTGGCAGCGATGGCGGCCACAGTCTCCAGGGCTACACCGCCGGAGGCCTCCAGTTCCGCCCGTCCGGCTGTTACCTCCACCGCCTGGCGCAGCGCAGCCAGGTCCATGTTATCCAACATGATCCGGTCTACCCCCAGCCCCGGCTGACCCGTCAGCCCCGGCTGGCGGGCCAGCGCCAACGCTTCCTCTAGCTCCTCCAAGTTTTTCACCTCCACCTCAATCGCCAGTTCGCGCCTTCGCTGATTCGCTGATTCGCTGATTCGTCCCATCGCCTCCGTGATCCCGCCAGCCGCGGCAATGTGGTTGTCCTTGATCAGCACCATGTCGTAGAGGCCCATGCGGTGGTTCTGGCCTCCCCCCAGGCACACGGCCCACTTGTCCAGGAGGCGCAGACCGGGGGCTGTCTTGCGGGTGTCCAAAATGACTGCCCTGGTTCCAGCCACTGCCTCCACATAGCGGCGGGTTAGCGTGGCGATCCCCGACATCCGTTGTAAGAAGTTGAGCGCGATCCGCTCCCCGCTCAGGATAGCTCGACCAGGCCCCTCCACCTCGGCCACTACATCGCCGGGAAACACCGCAGTCCCATCAGCCACCAGGGGCCGGAAGCGGACGCCGGGGTCCAGCAACTCGAAAACCAGCCCGGCCACCAGCAGTCCGGCCACCACTCCTGCCTTCTTGACAAGAAAGCGGCCGCGGAGCCGGGCCGCCGGCGACACGATCCATAGCGTGGTCACATCCCCCGAGCCGATATCCTCCTCCAGCGCCCGGCGCACGATTTCCTCACAGCGCGCCCATTCCCGTTCATCGCTCCACCCGTCGTCGCGCAAGGGCAACCCTCCTCTTACTTGTTGTACATATTCTAACACATTGCGCCTCCAGAAGCAAAACCCCCAGCCCGTCGCCGGACGGACCGGGGGTATAACTACGCCAGAGTAGTGGGCACCTTGAAGGTCAACGCCGAAGCCATAGCCACAGCGCTCGACGACGCCATGCTGGCCACCGACCTGGCCGACTACCTGGTGCGCCGCAGCGTTCCCTTCCGCCAGAGTCACGAGCTAGTAGGCCGGGCGGTACGGCGAGCCGAAACACTGGGTTTGCCGCTGCGCGAGCTGCCCCTGGCCGAGTTCCAGGCCATCTCTGATGCCTTTGACGCCGACCTCTATGCGGTGTTCGATCACCGGCGCTCGGTGGAGGCCAGGGACTCCTACGGCGGCACAGCCACGGTCACCGTCCGCCAGCAAATCGAGCGCGCCCAGGCGTTGCTGCGTGAGCAAGCGTAGATCGCTCCCTCACCGGCAGCCACGCGCAACATGCAGCGTAACATCTGCATAACACTAGTTTTCCACATGAGTCACCATGACTACATGTTCAAGGGTTCTTCGAGCAGTATAAGAAATGTACTGTATCGCAAGGAATTCTACCTCTCGAAAAATGATTGCGTCGAAGATGGTTATATATCTTGTCCTCAAACTGTTCCACCTCCCAATCGTATCTTGGGGGGGTAAAAGTGCCTAGTTTTACCTCTGGATGTTCCACATCGTACGTATTGAGTTCAGAGATCACATCGTATCCAAGTTTTGACCAGCTCGATAAGCAAAATTCACAAACTATTCCACTACCTCGCAGATGATTGGATATGGTCTCTTTCAGTTTGGCTATGTCACGACCACGTTTGGGCCGATCTAGTATGGATCGACATACACGCAGTAGCCACGAGTACACTCCTAAGCCGATCTTCAAGAACACTACAACTCCCGCCACTATGACCACCACTATCATAACGATCTCTATAAACTCCTCTGTCGGTGGCACAATTGACCTTCGTTCGACTCCCGTCTCAAACCATCTAACTCCTTCTTGAACCAGTCCAACCCAATAGTCAGACCTTCGGGATGTCTTAAGTTCAATGAACCCTATCACCGTAGTTGACTGGCCTGGCTGAAGGGTTCGCCCCAACCCCCACCTATAAGGATATTCTATAACATTGCGCTCCCGATGTGCGTAGTCTACTCCTACTCTGAATGTACCAGCAACACTTTGCTGGAAGATTTCACCTTCCCGATATGTATAGCCGGGTGGAGGCATAGAAGCAATAAGAGAGGTATTGCCAGTGTTCATCACTTTAACACACACCTCAAGTTTGGTGGTGCCCTCCACAAATTTAAAAGTAGGCTCTTCTATTATCCTTGCACTTGGATTAGGAATTGGTGTCTCAGTTGGTGTGGCTGTGGGTGACGCTGTTGGCGTTGATGTAGCAGTGGGAGTGGTGGTTGGCGTGGCTGTTGGTGTCACTGCCGATCTTTGAGTATTCAACTCTAGCCAGAAATAGGCCCAAACAGCAATGGCAATCAATACAATGCACACCACAACACCAGCGATTATGTGCCGGAGCTTTGGCCTTTGTGGCAATACACCTTTTAAAAGCCAACCCAACACGAATTGTATAAGAGTTGGTGCTACAATAATACCTACCGCAATGATGAAGACAAAGACGACAATGTTGTGCATGCTATTCTCATTGGTAAACTTGTCTACCGACTACAAATCCCTGGATAACTGATGTGGTGAGCTGCCTAACCATTGGCGGCATGGTTCAAGTTAGATTGACACTTTTGTAGCGCACGAATTCACGCCAAGGCAATGGTGCCAGAAATCGCACGTTTTGGGCACCATTTCGGGCGCAAAATGGTCATTTCGAGGCCATTTGCAAGGAAAAAAAATTCTGACCCGTCGAAAAGTGTAAATCTAACTTCCCAGGATTCTGAACCATGCCCCATTGGCTGACTTCCAATTTAACGAAGTATTTCGTCTACATACCCAAAAGAAGTATTTTAAGGGAGATTCTTGCGCCGTAGGTGCTGGCCTGGGTCTATTAGATGAACACGCGCCGCTGTGCCAGCCAGCGGTCGGCAAGTGCTACTCGCCACGCCAAGGGTTCGAACGGGCAGTTCCAAACGCCTGGATGCGGTAATTGTAGGTGTCTGCCACATACACCGTGCCATCGGGGGCCACCGCCACGTCAGTAGGCCCTACGAACTGCCCATCGCCGCTGCCTCTGCTTCCCCACTTGCCCAGGAACTGGCCTGTGGCGCTGAAGCGCTGGATGCGGGCGTTTCCTCTCTCTGCCACGTACACCGTGCCGTCGGGGGCTACTGTCACGCCATCAGGAACGGAGAGCTGCCCATCACTGCCACCGTAAGAACCCCACTTGCCCAGAAACTGACCTGTGGCGCTGAAGCGCTGGATGCGGTTACCATCCGTCACATAGACTGTGCCATCTAGGGCCACTGCTACGCCGACGGGACAGCTAAACTGCCCATCCCCGCTGCCGAATGTGCCCCACTTCCCCAGGAACTGACCCGTGGCAGAGAAACGTTGGATGCGACGATTCGGATTATCCAACGGCATGTCCGAGCAATCGGTTACATAGACCATACTCTCAGGGGCCACTGCCACGCCTGGAGCGAAATCGAACTGGCCGTCACCGAAACCTCGGGTGCCCCACTTTCCTAGGAACTGGCCTGTAGGAGAGAAGTACTGGATGCGGCGGTTCTCGGCGTCCAGCACGTACACCGTGCCGTCGGGGGCTACCGCCACGTCCAAGGCGTTGTCGAATTCCCCGTCCCCGCTGCCGTATGTACCCCACTTTCCTAAGAACTGGCCGGTAGGCGAAAAGTACTGGATGCGATGGTTCAAGTTATCGGCCACGTATATCGTACCGCTGGATGCTACCACCACACCCGTAGGAGAGTTGAATTGCCCGTCGCCGCTGCCCTGGGAGCCGAAGGCGAAGAGGAATTTGTCGGGCAGAGGACCTAGATTGGTAAGGGTGCGGGCATATAGGATGCCGTTGGGAGAGGAGGCTTTCATAACCTCACCAGTGGAGAACCCAACAAAGACGCCCGGGATGTCGATCGTCTCGCCGCCGTAGCTGATCATGATGATCAAGCCGTCACCGTGGTCTGCGTCGTTGGCAACCACGAAGCCTGCATAGCCTCGGGCCTCGGCGTTCTGCCCCTTGGTGAGAAAGAGGCAATTGCCCCGTTGCACAAGGGCGATCTGGTTGGGCGAAGTGGCCGGTGGGATCTCACTCAGCGTGCAACCCTCGCCTTCGGTCCAGACAACGGGGCCCGTGAACACACCACCGGGCAGGGAGATGATGGGTTTGGTGAAAGCCCCCTCGGCGGCTGAGTGAGCCGCGCCCTCAAACTCGAAGGTCAGGACATATAACACGAAGTCCACGTTAGTCGCATTGGGTGGTACGGTCACGTTCCGGGCAGGGAGGCTGGTATAGCCCGCCCTGGCAATGTGAACGCTGTATGTGCCGGCGGGCAGGTCGGATAAGGTATAGCGGCCGTCGCTGCCCGTGGTAGTGGAGGCGTTGACCGGGCCGGTGGCGCTCACGAAGGCGCCGGAGACAGAGGTGCCTGTGTTATCAGTCACGCGGCCGGAGATGGTGAGGCCGGCTGGGGGTTGCTTCAGGATAAGGGGGAGATAAATTCTAAACCAAGGTTGGACAGGCGTGCGTGTGCCGGTTGGTGTCAGCGTCGGTGTAGGCCGTGGACTCGTGGGGGTGGGGGTCGGTGTTCTGCCAGGCGTATTGGTTGGTGTGGGCGTGAAAGTGCTAGTTGGAGTTACTGTAACGGTGCCTTCTGCAGCAGTGAGATTGAGTTCCACGTTTGTGCCGCTATGCCAGGTCCCAGTCTGGTTCGCCGTATGACCTGCTATTTTGAAGACTATCGTCTCTCCCTCTACTCCTCCATCCTTCTCAGGAGTCTCTGGGTCGTCTCCGGGCACATCAATGGAGTAGACAGAATTCCCTCCCCAGGTGGTGGTTTCTGTTTCGGTGTATTTCACCCCTCCAATCCAAGCTGAGACCTTTGTACCATCAGGCACATTAGATCCATTGAGTTTCACAGTGCCGTAGAAGCTTGATGGTATCGGCGGCACGGCCTCTGCCGCTGTCGGTGATAATGTTAGGAGCACCATCGCTGCTATTAGCACACTCGTTATTCTGATAGCATCTTTCATCTCTACCTCCCTTTAGTTGCTGACAGTTAACACGCAATCTTCGCTGACTTTGATCCAGTATGTCGATCCAGGTTGCGTCTCTGTCGTGTCATAAGCAATAGCAGGACTTCCCTGCCCTTCTGATGCTGTGGAGAGGGCAAAGGCGTTGATCTGCGGCCAGGTTGGCGCTTCGGTGCATTTTCTCACGGTTGCAGCCAGAGGCTGTAACAGCCTACCTCCGAGGAGGTGAGGTTGCTGACCAGAACGTAATACTGTTGACCTTGTTCTAGCCAAACGCCGAGTTGCCCTGACCCGTAGGCCTCGCCAAAGGCTATTGGGACCAGGGAGTCTCCAATGGCTTGAAAGATCAAGAGCCAAATGCGAAGGCTGCTGGGATCCAGATTCTGTGTCCATAACCAGTGGGTGCCGGTCCAGTCCACCCTCCACTTGAACCAGTCGGGGTCGTTGCCTTCTTGACCCTCTAGCTGGGTGAGGGACCAAAAGGTCCGATCTATGAAGAGCCCTGACCCGTAGGGAACATCGGGGCTTTTCCAATGGTCATTGCCGGGCTCGTTGTCATCCGGGTCGTTCCAACCACATGGCGGACCTTGTTTGACAATGTAGGGCAGGAAGATCTTAGGTGCCCCTGGCTTTGGAGTAGCCGTAGCGGTTGGCATACCCGTAGGGGTAGGGGTCGGTGTTCTGGTAGGCGTATTGGTTGGTGTGGGTGTGAAAGTGCTAGTTGGGGTTACTGTAACGGTGCCTTCTACAGCAGTGAGATTGAGTTCCACGTTTGTGCCGCTATGCCAGGTCCCAGTCTGGTCCGCTGTATAACTTGCTATTTTGAAAACTATCGTCTCTCCCTCTACTCCCCCATCCTTTCCAGGAGTCTCTGGATCGTCTCCGGGCACCTCGATGGAGTAAACAGAATCCCCTTGCCAGGTTTCAGTTTCTGTTTCGCTATATTTGCCCCCTCCAATCCAAGCTGAGACCTTTGTACCATCAGGCACATTAGATCCATTGAGTTTCACGGTGCCGTAGAAGCTTGATGGTATTGGCGGCACAGCCTCTGCCGTTGCCGGCGATAATGTTAGGAGTACCATTGCTGCTATTAGTACACTTGCTATTCTGATAGCGTCTTTCATCTCTGATTCCCTTTAGTTGCTGACAGTCAGCAAACAATCCTCGCTGACCTTGATCCAATATCCCAGCCCAGAGCGCATTTCTGTCAGGTCATTGGCGTAGGGTGGAGCATTGACATCATACTTCTTCCAAGGGTCTGCCGTATCCGAAGCATCATAGGCATAGACGAGCGCGTATTTCCCTTCTATTGAGGATAGGGCATTTGTAATTGACTTAGCTTGAGTTGATGGGTAACCCACTAAGTTCCACCCCTCACACAGTCGGATGTCAGTTCTGGTGGGTACCTGTCCCGAAACGCTGAGAGTGGGACTATCAGCGACTCTGATCCAGATGCCCATTTTCCCATCCAGGTTGGTCAAATCGTTGGCGTAGGGTGGGGCATTGACATCGTACCTCTTCCAGGGATCGGCCGTGTCGCAGCCGTCGTAAGCGTAGACTAAATCATAACTCCCAGAAATCGAAGAGAGGACAGTTTCGATGGAGGTATCTGTGGGAACCAGGGGAAGGGAGCTCAAGTTCCAGCTTGGTTGGAGGGCAACTGAGGTCACGATTGTTATAGAGTCAGGCGGCCTGGTTGAATCTACTATGCCATCCCCATTTGCATCTACATTCATGATATAGTTTTGATCGCGAGCGTCAATTGTGTTGATTGTGGCTAAGGTCACCGGAACGCCAAGATACGAAACTTTTGCGGTACTTCCTTCGCCTCTGGAAAGAGCCAGTTCTAAATCAAATGTGCCGCTAGCAGTGCCTTTCACTCTAACGTTAGCGGTATCACTTCCAGGATAAAGTACGAATTTTGTGCCATCCCGACTTACAACCTGGGACCCGTCAATTTCCCGAACGATTGCACCATTATCTAAGAATCCTACCCGTCTACCCTGCCCATCCGTTACGAGAATATGAACCGGCGATAATCCTATAACAGCGTTGACCTCTATTCCTTGGCTATTCAGCCTTGCAAACAGCTCAGCGATGAATTGCGTCAGCCACGATAAACATCGCCACAAATCGCGAAGGATCTCAATGAATGTTTTTATGATCTGCAATACTAATTTTGCTGGATCTGGGATTCCCAATTCTATAATCTTGAAGTTAACGAAATCAGCACACCTATCTAGAACACATCTATCGTCATCTCCGCATAGGAAGACATCCTGTGCCAAATCTAGTATGCTAGCAGAAGCTAATGCTAGCTGCGGCGACGTCGGAGCCAGGATTATGATACTAGCCGATTTCACAACAAAACCCACACAGTATAGCCAACCGTGGGAGGTCTCCATAACCGAAATCTGTGTCTCTATATGATTGTTGCTCAGGTCAGCATCATTGTGCTTTGGAGTAAACCAAACTGTAATTGTGCCCTGTCCGGCGGTTGGAAATCGCACATTTGACACCGTGACAGTTGTACTATCTCTTGGATTAAGGGACCCTAGCCTCTGAGGATAAAGCCTAGGTAGGCTTTGGGCAACCTCTGTGTCAAAGACAAACACCTCAGGGGAAGGTAAGAAAATCGTGCTATCTTCAAATTCAACCCTCACCTTATAGTGACCGTCCAAAGCCTCGTAGCGCGCATTGCCCACGTTGGTTACTGATAGGATCAAAGAGGTGGGCTCAAACGCCGTAGGTGTAGCGGGCACGAAACTTACATAGCTTAGCTTAAGATCTGCAAGGGGAGGAGGAGTTGGAGTCCTAGTCGGCGTCGGTGTCGGCGTTCGAGTGGACGTTGGGGTATGTATAGGTGTGCGAGTCGGCGTTCGAGTGGACGTTGGGGTAGGTGTCGGAGTAGTTCCACCACAAGTACATGGGGAGGCTGGATTAACTACGGTGACAACATCCGGCACGATCACTCTGCAACCATTTGGGCGAACTACCTCTTCACCCTCCACTCTCACCCAAGCATAGACCAGGTCTCTTCCTACTACTCCGCAGTAAGGAATATCCTGAGACTCAGGCCACTCTATACCAATGATCAAGTTGTAATCGCAGTCCAGTAGGCCCCAACCTCCACAGCCTTGAAGTGTGTCCGCAAGGAAACCCTCAACTTGCTGTCCGGTTGTACCAGTCCACTTAATCGCATCGAAGCCGACGGGGCGTGAGTCGGTATCATCAGTGAGATCGGTCAGTTTGACGTAGCCACTGGTGCCAGCAACAAAGTTGAAAGTGCCAAGGAGAACCCACTCGTCACAATAGTTCTGCTGGTTGATGGTCACAACTGTAGACCCCTCGCTATGATAGACCTGGTACTTGGCAGTGTACGCTCCAGCGCTGCAGCAGGGGATGTGGACAAAGGCCTGGTATGCTCCTGAGGAAGGGAGATTAGGCGTCCATTTTCCCCAGGTGTCGCTTAGGCTCGGATTGTTGGTACTGTAGGTGTAGTAAATGTGGCTGTTGTACCCGCAATTGGCTGCATACCATGCCCCTCCTGGATTCCTGTAGAACCCAGGATCAAGGTCATCAACCACTATTTCTGTCCCTTGGGCATAGGCAACCACGGGCGCCGTAGGAAGGGGCAAGGTATTCAAGCCAACAGCAAGACCTGCGATAAAACTGACAAAGGCTAAGACGATCAAAAACCGTTTCATTATCAGAACCTCCTGCTCAGCAAAAGCGCCAACGGCAGGCACAAAGCTATCCCCGCGTTGGCGCACAGATACTGAAGCCTTCCATATTGGCCTCATCACTTGAACTACATGTATTTCTCGATCCCATGCCAAGTCTCATAATGCCGCTCCTCTCCAGAGACTTGACTGTATCCCACAATAGGGTGGCTAACTTCTACCAAGAGTATACCACAAGAGGCCAGCGCTGTCAATACTCTGTTAGCCAGTTTTTGGTGATTTGCCCCCGGTAATGTAGATCTACCCCGCTTGAACCATTGGACAGCGCCCGCAACCCCCAAAGCTGCCAGCGGAGACGCTGTCCCTCCTGCCATGCCCGATGCATCAGGGCCGGGTCCGGCGAAGTCGGAGCGTAGCTAACCTGCTCGTACACCTTCGTCACCAGGGAGACCGTGGCCAGAGTCTGTTCTATCCCTGTTCGCACCGCATACCCCAGCAAGTGCAGGGGTCAATAAGCCCGTGACAGCAGGTGGCGGTTGCCAATGCGCACGTTGGTCAGGCCGTTGGCGCGGGCGGCGGCCTCGGCTTCTTCGGCGTGGCGCACCGAGGTGCGGGGCAGATCGGGCATGTAGAAGTGGGGATGGAATCCCAGTAGAGCGTAGGGAATGTCGGGGTCGAAGGAGGCAATGAAGGAGGCGATGTTGCTGACTTCTTTGGTGTCCACGTAACCCGGCACCAGCAGGGTGCTGGCTACGACCAGCGGGGGCTCAGGACGCGCCGGAATGTGCCTGGCAGCGCGGGCAAAGTTCTCCAGTGCCCCTTTGTTGGACACGCCTGCGCCGCATTGTCGCCCTGCGAGTGTTTTCCGATGTCCGTTCGAGTTCAGTCAATCTCTGCGGGTGGATGTCCACCCATCGTATATAATACGCGTCGCAAGTTGACGAGTTCCTCGCGGTTCAAATGGAGTGCTTGGATTGTGGCTCGTCCTGTGGGCGTGAGTCCAACAACAAGAGTAAAATCATCGCTCCACGCAAAATGGTCGTGCCAGCGTTGTTGTCGCGGATGAAAGAGTGGGACGATACTATCCGACACGGGGTCGCGCGCTTCTGCCTTGGTGTACTTGTGGTTGTTACATCCCTGACACGCGAGCGCGAGATTATCGAGTGAGGTTTCTCCGCCCAAACGACGCGGAACGATATGTTCGGTAGAGAAAGATTGAGTCGCAAAACGCGCTTGGCTTTTACAGTACTCGCAACAACCGCGGGCGCGTTCAAGCACGGTTTGTTTTTGTGCGGCAGTAACGCGTTGTTCAGGCATAGGCGGGTGGTCGAATTCCCAAATTTTCCATTAGCGCGGTCAACGACATTCCACGCAAGCGCGCGAGTTCTGCCAAATATTCCACACGACGCACTTCCAGTTTCTCGACTTGCTGTGTCATCTGAAGCAGCTCTTCATATTCGTCAGGCGTCAATGCCTCTGCCTGCCGTTTTGCAATCAGTTCGTTGTACCGTTTCTGAATATCCGATGGGATGCCCTCATTGATTTTGAGCAATAGTTCGGATTCGGTGCGTGGCAAACTTGGTGCTTGCCGCCTTGCGCGCAAGGCAATGACCTGAAAGACAAACTGTTCCAAGTCAGGTTGGCTCAATTTTCCTACCGCCTTCAACAATTCGTCGGTCGGCACTTGGGCTTCAACTTGAACAACAGGCATACGAACCTCCTTTGGCAGTGATTATACTATGAAAATTGGCAAGTGAACAGGTTGCTCTCATTGCTCATTCCAAGTTGTTGCTTTGCTTTTCTTTGCGTCGAGGCGAGCGACTTTGACCAAGACACGTAGTGCCTCGTTGACCGATTCCGAATCAGGGAAGACTTCGGCGACATCGGGCGCAAGGACGACGATATTCGTGCCTTCGGCATAGCGTTTCGCATACTTGCCGCGTACGCCCTTGCTGAAGTCGTATTCGTCCAGCATGTCTGGGTCATGTCGAATTTCAACTGCCTTCTTCATAATCTTTCCTTTCTGTTGGTGTCGCGACACGCGCAACGTCCTCGAGCAGATTGTCCGATGATGACATAGCGGTCTTCATCCTCAGAATGGAGGGGATCATCAATCGTTCGAGAGAGCGTGTCACCAAAAACGGTAGATGCCTCTTCAAATGAAACCTTGTGGTCTCTGAGATTCCGTCGGGCTTTCTTCTTGTCCCATTGAAAGATGAATGCCATTGGGTCTCCAAGCGTCAACGTCAGTCTTATTCTACCAGCACTTGCGAAAACACGCCTCGTCTTTGGAAAGAGGTTTCAGCAAACGCTAAAGCGCCCCGCAACGGCACGCTCCGATGTGCAGATGCGTTGCCTTTCGCAAACGAACCGCGCCAGAAAACCGCGCGCGTGCCGTTGTCGGGGGGCGTGTGTTCTCCGCTCGTGCACCGTCTCTTTGATTGCGAAGTCTATGCCGCTAATACTCGTTGTGTGACTTCCACACCTACTTTGTACAAAAAGTCAGGACACATATCGGCGCCGTTTTCCCAGACAATCGTATCGAGGTCTGGATTCACACGAACCTTCTTGAAGTAGTCAATGTCTTTCAGCGGCTCGAAGATTTCGCCGTCCAATTCCTCGGCCAAATCAACCAATCGTACGCTGCCGTCATCGAACGACAACAACAGTTTGTAGTCAGATACGTAGGTGACGTTCCTCACGACATGCATAAGCAACCTCCTATACCAATGGTTCTATCCATTTAAGGGGCTTTTTTGTCTGCGCAAGTTCCCAATCCTCCATCAGCTCGTCACGGTGCTCAAAAGCCCACTCAAGCACCAACGAGACGATACGTTTCGGCAGACGCCCCTCAATGAGCCGCAGGTCCGAGATGGAGAAACTTGCCCTCTCACCACTATAGATGGCATGAAAGTGAGGTACTGGGTGTTCCTCTTTGTAGTACATTCCAATCACGATTCCGAGAAACCTACTAATTTCTGGCACAAGGACAACTCCTTATTCTGGATGACGAACGGCTGGTGGTTCGCGATGGCATGGCGGAGAACTTACATTCTACGAACCGAAATGTTCGTAAAGCATACGAATGTATGTTGGATTCCCGTAACTTTTGTTTCGCTTTTGCACACCTCCTTTCTCCGCTATCCTTCCGAAGGTAAATCGAGTGTGTCGAGAGGACTGCGAATCCGTCCCATCTTTCACGAACCGAAAGGTTCGGGAATCCAGGAAGAGGAAAATCCCTTCTCCACCGGATTACCCACTCGATCAAGGATCATTCATGATGCCCTCCTAACTGCAAATTGTCCAGCGGGCTGCAATTTCGCGCCAAATCCCACCGGCTGACATGGGCCGATGTCTCTGTCTTCCTCAGAAGTATAAAAGCTGCTCCCCCCTACTTGCCCAGGAAGCGGCTTTGTGCTATAATTCCTCAAGCCTTGCTCCTGGGCCTATCAGGAGTAGGTGTTGGGATTACCAGAGCGGCTACTCTGTAATCCCTTTTCTATTTGGCTAAGTATAGAGTATATCACAGTTCAGCTCATTTGGCAATAGCCAAGATCCCATTGGCCAAGAGATCGTTACCTGTTAATTCAGTAAGCTCGTGACAGCAGGTGGCGGTTGCCAATACGCACGTTGGTCAGGCCGGCGGCGCGGGCGGCGGCCTCGGCTTCGTCGGCGTGGCGCACCGAGGTGCGGGGCAAATCGGGCATGTAGAAGTGGGGATGGAATCCCAGTAGAGCGTAGGGAATAGCGGGGTTCAGAGAAGCGATGAAGGAGGCGATCTCGCTAACTTCTTCGACGTCAACGTAGCCGGGCACCAGCAGGGTGCTGGCCACGACCAGCGGGGGTTCAGGGCGCTCTGGAACTTGTACTGAGCCTTGTCGAAGTATGTGCCTGGCGGCGTGGGCGAAGTTCTCCAGCGTCCTTCTGTTGGACACGCCTGTCAAAGCCAGGTGGAGGTTCTCGTCGTAAGCCTTGAGGTCAAACTTGATGCAGCCGCCGGTCTCCAGCGACAGTTGCACCGCCTTCTCCAGCAGCTTGGGCTGCATGGTGCCGTTGGTCTCCCAGCAGATGCGAACGCCTCGGTCAGCCAGGATGTGCGAAGTGGCCAGGGCATGAGGCATCTGAGGCGTGGGGTCGCCGCCGAAATAGCAGACGCAGTAGGTGC
The DNA here is from genome assembly GCA_964446635.1 of uncultured Anaerolineae bacterium. Taxonomy (GTDB): domain Bacteria; phylum Chloroflexota; class Anaerolineae; order VGOG01; family VGOG01; genus CAYUPJ01. Next base: position 11,513 of record CAYUPJ010000023.1, on the reverse strand, counting down.
GAGCATCGGCCTTGTCGGCCAGCTCCTGCGCGCTCATGCCCCTGCCCTTGGGCGACATCTGGTGATAATGCCAGTTCTGACAGAACAGGCAGTTCAGGGAGCAGGCTCCGTAAAATACCGCCAGGTTCTTGTAGCCGTACCTGGTGCGCCCTGGACAAACCCAATCGGCCACGCAGTTGGTAGGCAAGGGGTCGTAATACCAATGTAGGATGCCCTTCTTGGCCGTTCCCGCCAGATGGATCAGTTTGCCCCCTCGGTTCTCCCTGAGGCCGCAGAAACCGCGCTCACCCTCTGGGATGCTGCACTCGTTGGCGCAAAGGGGACAATGCACGCCCTGGGGATCATGCGGCGGCTCGGTCGGCAGATCGAATTCCAGCCGCGTCTCGGCCTGCATTTTCTGGATGCGTGGCAGCACCTCCTCGGGCCGCTCCCGAATGCAGTCTGCGCAGGCCGCCAGAATCGAGGTGATGAGAGGGGATTGCCGCCCGCTACCCACTCAACCCCACCACCAGCATGTCCAAGGCCAGCACCTCGTCCATCTGTCCTGTCTTGATGGCCACGTCGGTTTCTAACAACCTCCCATAGATGGTCTCCAACTGATCCATGGAGAAGTTCATCGCCTGGCGCGTCGCCTTCTTGACGACGAAGTGATGGAGCCTCAGCCTGGTGGCCATTTCCTGCTGGCTCAGGCCCCGCCCGGTCAGTTCTTTGACCTGGATCAGGATCCTGAACTGGCGGACGATCATGCCCAGCAACGCCAGGGGGTGCTCGCCCGCGTCTAACAACTGGTGCAACAGTTTGGCCGCCCGCTGACCATCGCGCTGCCCCAAAGCATCTACCATCTCGAAGATATTGGCCTCCTGCACGGAGCTGACCAGCAAGCGAACGTCGTCCTCGCTGATGGGACGCGCCCAATTTGCATAGGCGATGAGCTTCTCGATTTCCTGATCCAGTAGCCGTAGGTCGTTGCCCGCGAAGGCAGCCAGTGTTTCGATGGCCGCGGCCTCGATTTGTCCCCCCTTCTTCCTCACCTGTTCTTCGATCCAACGATTCAACTGCCTTCCCTGGGGAGGCTCGAACTCCCTGACGTGCCCGCCCTCCTCGGCCAGGGCCAGTCGGTGAACAGGATGGTTCTTGTTGATGGACTTGTTCTCCACGAAGACCAGGCGCGTTGTCTCAGGGAGGTGTGGTAGGTATTGAGTCAACCCCTCCAAATACTCCTTCTGCCAGGCAGATCGCTTCTCATCTTTCCCCTTTGGTTCGAGGCGGGTGAGAAGTCCCTCCACGATGACCAGACGCCGGTCGGTCATAAAGGGCACGGAATCGCAGGCATGTTGAAGCTCTCCTAAAGTGACCTTGCTGCCATCGAAGGCGGTGGTATTCAACTCGGCTAAGCCTGGGTCCCCCATCTTTTTCTTGAAATCAGCCAGGGTTTCAGAGCGAGAGAACTCGTCCTCGCCGTGGAATAGATAAAACATGGCTCCTCCCACATTACGCGTGCGTAGTAGACTGCTGACCGAGGTCTACGCGGTGGACGACTACTTGGCCTCTGTTACTTCGACAAGGCTCAGTACAAGGCTGGCGCGTGATCCCCTCAATGGTCACCCCCTCCACCTCTGGCAGGGTGGTAACGTGCTTCTGTAGGGCCAGGCCCAGGGGCTGGGCTGCGATCACGGCGATGGTGGCAGCCAAGACAACCTGGGGCAGCTTGGCCAGGCGCGACCGGGAGCGCCCCGACATGGCCACGAAAGAGGAAAGGCCAGCCAGCACCCCAGCAGCGGCTAAATTGGTGCCACAGCGGGGATGGACAGCCAGGTTGTGTTCCCCTCTCCGCAGACGGGCCAGAGCCTCGGAGACAGCGGCGGCTATCTCCTCTGTCTCCACCTCTCCATAAAGATAGAAGCCACTGGCTGTGGTGCGTCCTGCCAGATTATATCGAGGGTTGCGCTGGGTCAAAACGTGGATGGTGGCGTGCTCCAGGGCATGGCTGCGGCGTATCCTGGCGATGAGAGGTATTTCTAAGATGTTCATCGGGTTCTCCTTCCACAGGATATTAGATATTGGATACTGGAAACCAATATCCAATATCTAATTTCTAATCTCTAATTTCCAAACCGGTTTTGCTACGATGATCAGCCGGTGGGTGTTGGAAGTGTAGGGCCAGCAGGTGACTAAGGTGAGACGCTCATCATCGGTGGGGGCAATCCATTGGGCATTGGCACGGCGCACTTCTTCGGGCTTGCCCTTTTCCTCAAACAGGTGCTTCTCAGTGACAACGTAGTGATAAGCCATCTTTCCTACATAGAGGAACACTTCGTCGTCAGGCTCGAGGTCAATCAAGTATCGAAAGATCTTGCCCTTGATGTTGTGATGCCCTGAGAGGACAATGTTGCCGACGTGACCTGGGTAGGCGGAGCCCTGGTGCCAGCCGGCGGCATAGTCGGCCGAATCCCAGACAGCGCCTTCATCCGTAACCGTCCACCCCACGGGGACGACCGGGGCATCCAAGCCGATGACAGGGATCACGATACGATCCGGTGGGGCACCGGCAGGAGGCGGGCCTGAGGGAGTGGGTGTGGGTGAATGGGTCACCGTGGGCGTCGAGGCTTGTACTGAGCTCAGCCGCTTGTACTGAGCCTTGTCAAAGTGAAGTATCGGGATTGCGGTTGGGGATGGCGTGGCTGTCGAAGCCTGTACTGAGCTCAGTCGAAGTATTGGTGATGTGTTGCTAGGAGTTGATGAGAACGCGGCTGTCGAGGCTTGTACTGAGCCTTGTCGAAGTGTTGGGAGCACGGCGTTTGGGGTAAAGGTAATGGCAGCCGTCAGAGGGGCAGGCGTGAAAGTTAGAGGGATGGGCGTGGCCGAAGGCGTGGCTGTCATCCCTCCCCTATCAGGGGGGGGAAAGAGGGGGGGGTGGGCCTGCGTATCAATATAACCCTTGCCCAGCCCTATGGCCAGGAGCACTATCCCCAACACGATGAGAGTGATGAACGTGAAACGTGAAGACGTGATGCGTGAAAACATGATAATCACAGTGTGCTCACAGGGTCTATGTCTACGCGCCAGCCTCGGGGGAAGACGACATTGTGGAGGAGGGCCTGGGGATCGGAGGCGCGCACCACGATCTGCCAACGATACTTACCCCTCAGGCGGCCAAAGAAACAGGGGGCTGGTCCGATGAGATCTACGCTGGCCAGTCCCAGGCGAGCTATTTTGTTGTCCAAGATGCGGTGTAACCGCTCGGCTTCCTCCTGGCAACGTTTTTGGCTGGAATGAACATAGACCAATTTGGCTAACTTAGCGAAGGGAGGGTAGCCGTGCTCTCGTCGGAAGGCCAGCTCCTTCTCGTAGAAGCCGTCGTAGTCGTGTCGGCTGGCCATCTGAATGGCGTAGTGCTCAGGCGTGTACGTCTGGATGATAACCTGGCCACCCAGGATGCTGCGCCCAGCCCGGCCAGCCACCTGGGTCAGGAGCTGGAAGGTGCGCTCGCTGGCCCAGAAGTCCGGCAGGTGCAGGGCCGTATCCGCAGCGACCACCCCCACCAGGGTCACCAGGGGCAGGTCCAGCCCCTTGGCGATCATCTGGGTGCCAATGAGGACATCGGCCTGGTGTTCGATGAAGCTTTGCAGGAACGCCTCGTGCGACCATTTGCCGCCGGTGGTGTCCCGGTCCCAGCGCAGGATGCGAGCCTGCGGGAATAGCCGCTGAACGGTAGCTTCCACCTTTTGGGTGCCAATGCCGAAGAACTTGATGCGCCTGCTCCCACAGTTGGGGCAGAATTGGGGCATCGGCTCGTGCCGGTTGCAGTGGTGGCAGACCAGTTGAGGTTCCCCCGTGCCATGCTGGCGGATGTGATAGGTCAGAGGCACCTCACAACGGCGACACCTGAGGACGTGGCCACAATCACGGCATATAACGAAGGTAGCTGCACCGCGACGGTTGAGGAAGAGAATGGCTTGCTGGTCTTGATCCAGAGTTTCCAACATGGCTGCCTGAAGGTCGTGGCTAAAGATCTCGCGATTGCCGGCCTTCAGCTCCTCGCGCATGTCAACAATTCGCACCGGCGGCAAGTTGGTGTAGAGGGTCTCCTCATACCCTTCTCCCAGCGCCTGATACCTGATACCTGATACCTGGTACCTGGCCCGCTGCTCCTCGATGCGCCGCCGGTGGCCCATGATCCGCTTCGGCAGGCACAGCAATTGGTACTCTCTCCGCTGAGCGCGGTAGTAGGAGACCACGTCCGGGGTGGCGCTGCCCAGAATGATCATTGCTCCTGTCAGCTCAGCCAGCTTCACCGCCACCTGGCGGGCGTGATAGCGAGGGGTCATCTCCTGTTTGTAGGAGCCCTCGTGTTCCTCGTCCATGACGATGAGGCCCAGGCGGCTTAGGGGGGCAAAGAGGGCTGAACGTGGGCCGATGGCCACGTCCACGTCTCCGGCCCGGATGCGCCGCCAGGTGTCGTAGCGCTCGCCCAGCGATAGCTGACTGTGGATGATGGCCAGGCGGCCAGGGAAGCGAGCGGCAAAGCGGCGGATGGTCTGCGGGGTGAGGCTGATCTCAGGCACCAAAACGATGGCTTGCTTGCCCTGCTTGAGTACCGCATCCAGGGCGCGCAGGTAGATCTCGGTTTTGCCACTGCCAGTGACGCCGTGAAGTAGAGTGACGAGTGACGAGTGACGAGTAACGGGGGATTGGCCCTCATTACTCGTTACTTGTTGACTTATTACCTGCCAAACGGCCTCCTGGTCGGGCGTCAGCTTCGGCGGCACATCGAGGACGAATTCCCGCCCCTCCAGCGGGTCGCGCCAGACCTCCTCTTCCTCCAGGCTGATCAGACCATGGTCGGACAGGTCCCTCAGCGTGCTCAGGTTGCAGCCCGTCTCAGCGTAGACCCAACTTATCCAGATGGCACCCTCCTCGCCTCGGAGAAAATTCAACACCTCGACCTGCTTCTGGGCCTCGCGCAGTTCGACGATCTTGCCCATCATCTGATCTGGAGTGATCTGCAGAATGACCACCGGCTCCTCATCGAAGCGCTGGATGTAGCCTTTCCGCTCCAGTTCCCTCAGCACAGAAGAGGAACAACTTGCGTCTGTGTAAAACTGCGACAACTCCACCGGCTCGGGGTAGTCACGCAAATAGGCCAAAGCGGCCGCCTGTTTGGGAGCCTGACGCAGGTCCTCGGCGATGGCTTGGACGATAGCTCTGGGCGAGAGCAGAGGCGCGATAAGGGTGCGCCTTTCGGTAATCTGCACCAGGCCCTTCTCGGCCAGGGCGCGGACAGGGGCTTCGGAGCAGCCGACTTTGACACAGGCATCGGACAGGGCGGGTAGGTGGTCCCCGCTACTGGATAGAAACTCTAGCACATCGGCCTGCTTAGATGAATGCCCCAATTGAGGAATAGCCTGAGCTATTCTCTCCTCGTTGGCAACAAGGCGAACGAAGCGGGCCCTCTTGGGTCTCACCCGTGGTTTCTCGAGTTCCGAGCGTTTGATGATCACCCCTCTGCGAGCCAGTTGGTCTATGATCGGGAACGGGTCATCCATCTTGAGTGACCGCGCCAGGTCTTTCACTCGCTGCTTGCCCTCCCGGCGCAAGAACTCGATCACCACGCGCTGTTCTCGCGTCAGATTTTCGCTGATTCGCTCATTCGCCGATTCGCTGATTTGCTGGTTCGCTGATTCGCTGATTCGCTGGTTCGCTGATTCGCTGATTCGCTGGTTCGCCGATTCGCTCAACTCCACGGTGAGCACAGCGCGTTGCTCCAGGCCAGGGGGCAACATCAAGCGCAGGCAGTCAATGAGGGGGGCAAGATAGTAGCCGCTCATCCAGCGAGCCAGCTCGATCTGTGCGGGCGAGACAACGGGCTCAGGGTCAACGATCTCTTCGATATCCCTGGTGTCAAACACCGGGGCGCTGTCGGTCAAGCCCACCACGATACCCTGCAGACGACGGGGTCCAAAGGGCACTTGGATCAGTTGACCGATGGCCACTTCATCTCGCAAAGGAGCAGGGATGGAATAATGAAAGGTGAGGCCCAATGGGCTGTCTTTGCCCTGGGGACCTTCTTCCAGGCCTGAGATTATTTTTCGCCGGATGGTGGTATTGACGACTACCTCAGCATAGATCATGGTATTAAACCGGCCTTGTGTTGAGCCTGTCGAAACATAAGCCTGGTAACCACTCGCCTGCTCCCGCTGGATCGCCAGATCCGGCGGCCGGCAGTGTGTCTGAGCACCGAAGCGGCGGGATTTGGCACTTGTCCTGAGCCTGTCGAAGGAATCCCGCCGGAGCAGATGAATAGCTACGCCTGATAAATGGCTGCTGCCATGTAGCCAACAGTGTAGCTGCCGGGCCGGCGGTTGCCGGTCACATCGCCCGAGTTGGTGTGGTGGAGCACCTTGGCCCGGTTCGCGCCCAAAGCTTGCGCGGTCAGGAGCGCAGCCACGACCGGAGCCCCACCGCAGGCCTGGCAGCGGCCTTCCATAAGGGCGCGGGCCAAGCTCTCAATGTCGAAGCGCTCCACCAACTCGACCATTACTCTATCGTGGCGCACGACATCGTTGTAGTCGTAGAGATGGGACAGGTCGGTGCTGGCAACGAGAAGCGCTTTACTGTCGCGCAGCAGCTTAGCCAGAGCCGTGCTCAGCTCGCGGCAAGTCGCCAGACTCCGGTCATTGCTGAGGGGCTCCCCCAACATCACCGGCAGCAGGGTGAAGGGGCCCAGAACCTGCTGGAGGAAGGGGAGTTGGATCTCCAACGAGTGTTCACCGTCGTGCCCGACGCGGTTCAGCGTCACCTCTTTGCCCAGGGCTTCGACCAGCTCGGCATCCACTTCCACCAGCCCCAGTGGGGTCTCATAGTAGTCCGCTTTGGTGACGGCGAAACGGCCCAGGTACGCCTGGTGGGAAGGCGAGAGGACAGCCACGGTATCGAAAGCAGGGCCGTCCTCCAACTGCTTATAGGCGTAGGCTGCCGTGGGACCGGAATAGGCGTAGCCAGCGTGGGGGCTGATGAGAGCCTTCAACTCCCCTTCCAGTTCCACCTTTTCGACGTCTGCCAAATAGCCCTCCAGCGTCCGACGCAAGACATCGGGCTGGGCGGGATACCAACTGCCGGCGATCACAGACTGCCGGATACTTCCTGCTTTTACTTCTCTCATCGAATGCCTCCTTTCGCTCATTCGCTCATTCGCCGATTCGCTGATTCGCTGACTTCCGCTGTTTCGACAGGCTCAACACAAGTGTTTTACTTTGCACTTTTCGGCGGTAATGATAGCGGCGATGGTCCGCACTGTATCATTAAGATGACCATCTCGGTTAACCACTACGTAGTCGAACTCGCCCAAGCGTTTCATTTCCTCCCGAGCTGTGGCAATACGTCTCTCCAAGCTCTCTGATGTCTCAGTCTTGCGGTTTTTCAGCCGGCAGATCAACTCTTCTTCTGAGGACGCGGCAAGGAAGATAAAGACGGCCTCGGGCACGAGTTCGCGAATGGTAGCTGCGCCCTGCACGTCAATACGCATGATCACGTCCTTGCCGCTTTCCAGGGCCTCCAGTACCTGCTTCTTGGGGATGCCCTTGTGTTGGCCGTAGACGATGGCGTGTTCAAGGAGCTCGCCTTTTTCCAGCATCTCGGCGAACTCCTGCTTGGAAACGAAATGATAATCCACCCCGTCCACCTCACTGGGTCTTCTGGGCCGGGTGGTGGCCGTGACCACGAAGTGAAACGGGTAACCCATTTCCTCCATGCGCTTCACCGTGGCGTCTTTGCCTACCCCTGAGGGACCGGAGATAACGACCAATAAAGGATTGGATTCGATGTGATAAGGATTTTGTTCTACTGAGTCTGACATCTCCGTTTTCTTACTTGATTCTGAGAGCGGTTTGAGCTATAATTACAGATGATACCTTAATGGGGGGTGATGGCTTTGCCGATTTATGAGTATCGTTGCAATGAGTGTAGGCGGCGGGTGACCATCTTCTGGCGGAGTTTCTCAGAGATTGGGGCGACGCACCCGTGCTGCCCTCGCTGTGGCAGCGAGAATCTCACTCGCCTGATGTCTCGCGTCGCTGTGGTCAGGTCCGAGGAGAGTCGCCTGGAGGACCTGGCCGATCCCAGCAGCCTGGCTGGCCTGGATGAGAACGATCCCAAATCAATGGCTCGCTGGATGCGGAAGATGAGCCAGGAGATGGGCGAGGACTTGGGGCCGGAGTTTGGTGAGGTCATAGACAGGCTGGAGACCGGGCAGAGTCCGGAGGAGATCGAGGAGGCCATTCCCGACCTGGGAGGCGAGCTAGGTGCTGAGGCCGAGTTCTAGCGGCTAGAACTTCTCGTAGCGCTCCACGTCCACCACGAAGACCGTCGCGCCGCCTACCTGCACCTCCACAGGAGTAGGCATATACAGTTCTCCTGCCTCCATCATGGGCGGTAAAGGGTTCACGTACTCGGTTCTGGTGTGACAGTTCTCCTCGATCAACTTCAGCACTTCGTCTACTTTTTCATCCTCGGCGCCCACACAGATCGTGGTGTTTCCCTTGCGCAAGAAACCCCCGGTCGTGCTGACCAGCGTAGCCCGATGCCCATTCCTTAGCAAAGCCTCGACCAATCCCCTGGCATCGTCACCGTTCACGATACTCATAATCAATTTCATCTCGTCCATCACCCCCTTTAGCCACTACATCCGGCGCTTGCACTGAGCTTGTCGAAGTGTCGGTTTCGATACGCCTGGCTTCGATACGCTTCGCTACTCAACCCAGGCGGCTACTCAACCCAAGCAACTTTGCTTCCACCCTGGCCCCGATCAATGCCTGAATAGCCTCCAAGGGTTGCGTGGCGTCAATCACCAGCCACCGCTCTGGTTCCCCGGCCGCCATCTGCAGATAGCCGTCCCTCACCCGGCGGTGGAAGGCTATCTCCTGTTGATCCAACCGGTTCCATTCTGCCTTGCCCGTTTCATGCGCCACCAGCTTGCGTTGCAATCCCTCCTCGACGTCAATATCCAAATAAATTGTCAAATCTGGTTTCAGCCCTCCAGTGGCGAGGGCAGTGATGCCTTGCAGCATCTCCAGGCCCAGACCATGGCCGTAGCCCTGGTAGGCCAGGGTCGAATCGGCGTAGCGATCGCAGAGGACGATGCCACCTCGTGCCAGGTGGGGACGGATGACCTGATGAACGATTTGAGCCCGCGCCGCGGAGAAGAGCAGGGCCTCGCTGGCGGGCAGCATCTCGGTGTTGCAGGGATCAAGGAGGATGGCTCGGATTTGATTGCCGATGCTGGTCCCTCCTGGCTCACGGCTAGCCAGTACAGAGTAGCCCCTCTCCTCAAGATAATCTTTCAAAAGCTCTATCTGCGTCGTCTTGCCGCTGCCCTCGGGACCCTCAAAGGTGATGAACAAGCTCAAACCAGTGTCCTCTCTTCAAAAAGCAACCTCACATTCCTTGCTGAGTTGCAAGAATGGTTTCCCTTGCTGGGACCACCAGGGGCTTGAGCACATAGCGCTGATATGCCCAGATGAGCACCTCCCGTAGAGTGGCGTTTTTGAGGCCGGCCCCCTCGATATCGAACCTCATCCTCACATCAGGGAGAACCCCGCGGCCGTACTTAGTCTCTTCTACCTTAGCGGGACGTTCTGGGAGGATTTGAAGATATAAAATATCCTTTGAGGAATGGGTTCGTGCAAGTGTTGGGCGAATTCAACCCCGTATTTAAGCCGTAATGCTTGTCTATCTGCAGAATTGTCAAGGCCCAGAAGTACAAGGCCAGAACGCAGAAGGTAGTAGGAATACTTACGGACTTGTGGAGTGAGAATCTCAGTGATTTCTACTCTCTTGTCGCCATAAGCGCCTGTCACTTTGAGGATCGCTCTCCGAGCAGAGATGTCGTAGAACCTGACTTGGACATCAGAGAAGCTTTGATGGGCCAGTGTCAAGATTTGCTCAAAATGTCGTCGAGCTTCTCTGTCCACTCTCGTGCCTCCGCATCCCAGTACTCCCAGGTCAGCATATCCTGTTCCCACAATGGATTGCTTTGGTTGACTTGATCGTAGTAGTTCGCATCAAGCTGGACGCGCTCTGCGAAAGTAGCGTAACCCATCCCGTAGAGCTTCTCAAATGCTTGAACCTCTGCTCTCGCTCGCTTGATACGCTCGACAATACGGTCAATCAAGTATTGCTCTACAGCCTCATCGAGCAACTCATCTACCTCGCCGAATAAGCGCAAGGTGTCCATGTAACTTTCCTTAACCGTTATAGTAGACATTGGTCTCACTCCCGATAAATCCTCACCCTCCGCCTCGGCTCCTTGCCATAGCTGTGAGAGACGAGGTTCGCTTGTCGGGCCATCTGGTGTTGCTGGCGACGGATGTAGGCATTCTGCGGGGAGAGATTTACCGATTTAGCACCAGCCGTCACCTTTTGAATGGCCTCTTGGGTCTCCCGCATGGCTATGGCGAAAGGGTCAATTTCCTCCCCTTCCAGGCCGAAGATATCTGCTAGACAATTCTCCATCTGCTTGATGGTGTTGGAGCGCAGGACATAGATGGAAATGCCCTCCTCCTCTGCATCGGCAATGACTCGGGGCCGCTTGCGATAGTATTGTTTCAGTGTGATGACCACCTCGGCCTGTTCCAGGTCATCTACGACGACTACGGGAAGGCGGAGGCGGCTGGCAGCTTGATCCAAGTGATTGCGGGCTATGCCATAGGGATACACATGCAAGGCGGCCAGGGGAGCAGCGGGCTTAGATGGAGGGCGAATGGGCCTTTCCTCCAAGTTGAGGGATGGGAGTGTTGCTTCCTCGATTTGTACCTTCCCCTGCTCATCGCGATAACGGATCTCGGCCGGGAGAGAGCGTCCCCTCAGGATAGCATCCACGGCAGCCGCCACATCGTGGTGCACTGCCAAACGCTGCCGATCCTGGATCTCCACCACCACATCGAAGGTGGGCGGGGCCTTGCGCTCCAGAATAGATTTCTGGGTGCCCCGTCGCCGGGCCTCCTCGTCGCTAAGGGTAACGCTCTGAATCCCACCTACTAAGTCGGCTAAGGTCGGGTTCAGCATCAAGTTGTCCAAAGTATTGCCGTGGGCCGTGCCGATGAGCTGCACCCCTCGCTCGGCAATGGTGCGAGCAGCGACTGCCTCTAACTCCCTGCCGATCTCATCTATGATGATCACCTCTGGCATGTGGTTTTCCACGGCTTCGATCATCACCTCGTGCTGGAGGGAGGGGGTAGCTACCTGCATGCGTCGCGCCCGGCCGATGGCAGGGTGGGGAATGTCGCCGTCACCAGCGATCTCATTGGAGGTATCAACGATGACCACCCGCTTCTTTTCGGCTAACACGCGGGCCGTCTCCCGTAACATCGTCGTCTTGCCCACCCCTGGCCGGCCCAGGAGAAGGAGGCTCTTGCCCGACTCAATGATATCTCGGATGATGTCAATGGTGCCGTAGACAGCGCGCCCCACGCGACAGGTGAGGCCCACGATGCCCCCCTTGCGGTTGCGGATAGCCG
>CAYUPJ010000022.1:4593-31993 GCA_964446635.1 uncultured Anaerolineae bacterium | reverse complement strand
CCGTCAGTTTTGCGTTAGCAAAACGTCAAAGTCCTGGTATGCCTGAGCAGTTACCAATTAAATTAAATAGCAACCAGGAAAGGTCACTAAACCGATGCTCCAAGCATCGCCGCTCCTCATCGTCCATGCAGGTCTAGACGAAGCAGGATCTCTCACCGATTCTACCGACTTCTTCAGCATGGCGGCAGTGGTCACCTCAAACCCGAACGCTCTGAAGAACATCATCCGTCGAGCATCGCTGAAGTCAGGAAAGCGGCTTGGTCGCCGTCGCAAACAACCTGCGGAACTCAAATGGAGCAATGCCAGTCAACGTATCCGCGCCACTGCGCTCGATAATCTGGCAGAAGCCGATGTAGAACTCTTTGTGTTGGTGGTGAGGAAAGAAGGACGTCGCATCGCTGACACGCCAGTCAACTACGCTATCCTGGCTTGCGAGCTATTGCAGCTTTGCTGGAACGTGTATCCCAACATGGTATTGGCGGTAGATCGGCATTTCACCGCCCCTGCACAGCGTGCTGTTGTTGACACGTTCATTCATCGCCAGTGGCCAGAAGCCGGAATCCTCACCATCAGTCACGTGGACAGCCAACGCAACATCTTGGTGCAACTGGCCGACTTCGTGGCTGGGAGCGCCTACGATTGGCACAAACAGGGGGAGCAAGCCTATTGTCGGTTGGAGGCAAAGGTCGTTGCAGAAGCAGTGGAAAGCTGGCATCACATCAAACAGCGATGGTTGGGAGAGAAATAATAAAACGGAACTCCCAGGAGGGCACGCTCCGGCTTCGCGAGCCGGGGAGAACAGATAGACTGCCTTCCTACCCTGCCTGGCCTTACGTTCCGCTTCGGCTTATAGTATAGCACAAACCAGGCAAATTGGCAAGAATGAGCAACCAGCTATCAAGTGCTCAAGAGACTCATGAAGAACCACCACGGCTGGCTGGACGAGGGCTACGCCTGGGACTGAGTCAAAGCCTGCGCCAACTGGGAGGCGATCCATGGCTACACCTTCAGCCCGACTCGAAATCCATAGCAGTAGCGGCACCAGCCAGCAGTTCCTGCTCGACCGTGACCTCGTGGGCATCGGCCGCGCCCCGGACAACGCCCTCGTCCTGAATGAACCAGCCATCTCGCGCTACCACGCCCGCCTTGCCCGCCAAGGCGACCGCTACCTCATCACCGACCTGGGTAGTTCCAACGGCACGCGCGTGAACGACACCGAGTTGCCACCTCGCACAGCCCGCCTCCTGGCCGATGGGGATGTCATCCATATCGGCAGCTTTGAGTTGCGGTTCCGCTCCTTCGCTTCGCCTCAGGACAAGCTCGGAGCTATGGCCGCGCCACTCCTTCGCTCCGCTCAAGGACAAGCATCGCCTCTGCCGCGCACCGTGGAATTCATCGCTCCCAGCGCCCCGGTGCTGCGGATCAGCACGCCCCAGTGGACACGCGATTTCCCACTGGAACGCGATAGCCTTGTCCTCGGCCGCGACCCCGCCAGCGACATCGTGATTGACGTGCCCGTTGTGTCGGCACGACACGCTGAGCTCCGGCGACGGGACGCCGGCTACGAAATCACCGACCTGGGCAGTTCCAACGGCACGCTGGTCAACGGCCGACTGATCTCCGAGCCAACGCCCCTCCAGGACGGCGATGAGTTGACCCTGGGCGAGACGGTGCTCACAGTTCAAATGACCCATGATTGATGCAAAACCAGATCAAAATATCTCCCACCCCGCTGCTTGCAGCCTGAGCAGGTCTAACACGCTGAGGAGATGCTCTCGGCAGAGCATCGGCTCCCCACCAGAGATGCGCTGCTTGGATACGCGCTTCCTGTGGGCGTTGACGATCAGGCGATGAGCAACCTCTTCTGCAAATATCCTGGGTAGGTCATCGAACCCCGGCTCTCCTCGCCATTTCGGCTGCCAGCTTGATGGCCTCGATGAGGCTCAGCGGGCTGGCCAGGCCCTGCCAGGCGATGTCGAAAGCCGTTCCGTGATCCACCGAAGTGCGCACGATGGGCAGCCCCAGAGTCACCGTCACGCTCCTTTCAAAGCCGTGTGTTTTCACCGGGATGTGCCCCTGGTCGTGGTACATGGCCACCACGGCGTCAAATTCCCCAGCGATGGCGCGAAAGAAGATGGAGTCGGCCGGGTACGGCCCTCTGGCGTCAATCCTCATGGCCTGGGCCGTCTCCACTGCTGGCGCGATCTCCTCGATCTCCTCGCGGCCCAGCAAACCACCTTCCCCACCGTGAGGGTTCAAGGCCGCTACGCCCAGGCGCGGCTCGACGACGCCCATCCCCTGCAGGCCCTCGGCGGTGAGCTGGATGGTCTCCAACACCCGCTCCTTGGTGATAGCGTCCGCCACCTGGCGCAGGGGGATGTGTCGGGTGACGTGGACCACACGCAAAGAGCCGCTGATGAGCATGGTCGTGCAGCGCGGAGCGCCGGCCAGGTCGGCCAGGATCTCCGTGTGACCGATGTAATCGTAGCCGCCCAACTGCATGGCTTCTTTGTTGAGGGGGGCAGTAGCGATGCCCTGGACCTCACCAGACAGGGCCAACTGGCCCGCCTTGAGCACATATTCCACGGCCGCCTTGCCGGCCATGGCGGAAACCTCCCCTACCCTCAGCCTGGCGAGGTCAACGTTGGCCAGATCGAGCACGTCAATGCTTCCCGGCTCGAAGCGACCACCCTTCACGTCGGCGATGGGGTGCAAATCCAGACGCAGCCCCAGCACCTGGCTGGCCCGGGCCAGCACGCCCGCGTCTCCCACGACCAGAGGCCGGCAGAGGGTGTACATCTCTTCAAGAGCCAGGGCCTTGACCACGATCTCCGGCCCCACCCCCGCCGCATCCCCCATAGTGATAGCGATGATTGGTCTACGGTCCATCGTCCTCCTATCCCCAAACTAAAACGTGAAACGTGAAGCGTAAAACGTGAATTACTTTTCACGCATCACGTTTTCACGCTTCACGCCGTCCCTTGTACTCGAACTGTCTTTCGTAAAGCTGGCGCAGGGTCTGAATGGTATCGGCTTCAGCGGGGCTTTTGTCCTCGCGGACGCGGGCGAGGCGGGCGAAGCGCAGGGCCAGGCCGGATTTGTACTGAGAGCTCTCCTGCAGCTCGTTGAACAGGACTTCAACCACCACCCGCGGCTCGACGAAGACGGTACCGCCGTGGCGGTAACGTTCCAGGGCCAGTAGCCGCTGGGTCATCTCCTGGAACTCCTGGTCGGTGGGGCCCTTGAAGGTCTTGCCCACCTCCAAGTACTCCCCCGTCCCCTCGTCGCTAGCGGCCAGGTGGTAATTGGAGAGCCACCCGTGACGCCGCCCGTAGCCCCAGTCGGCAGCGACGATCACCAGATCAAGACTGAGAACGTGCTTCAGCTTCAGCCAGGCCCTGCCCCGCACCCCCGGCGTGTATTTGCTGGCCAGGTCCTTGGCCATCCCCCCCTCGTGCCCGGCCCGATAAGCCTGTTCAGCGAACCCCTTACCCTCCTCCAATGTCTGAGGGATCAATCGAGGCACCAGGCTAAGGGCTCCGACGATTTCCTCCAGAGCCTGCCAGCGTTTTTCACAGGCTGTATCTATCAGACTGTGGCCGTCAGCGAAGAGGAGATCGAACAGGTGAAGCTGAAGGGGTATCTCCCGCACCATGGCCGCCACATCGTGTACCCGGCGAAAGCGCCGCATCAGATGCTGGAAAGGGAGAGGCCGACCCTGGGCGTCTACCGCAACGGCCTCGCCCTCCACGATAGCTTCGCGAGCTTGTAACCCGGTCCTGATCTCTTCCACCACGTCGGGCAGGCTGGCGGTCACATCAGCGAGGTGGCGGGAGTAGATTTTGACCTCAGTGCCCTGCTTATGAATCTGGACGCGCGCTCCGTCGAGCTTGTATTCCAGGGCTACCCTGCCTTTGTACCGATCGAAGGCTTCGGCAAGGTCCTCGGCGGTCTGGGCCAGCATGGGTTTGAGGGGGCGGAAGAGGCGCACCGTGGCCTGCTTCAGCGCCGCCTCCCCCTCGGTCAGAGCCACCAGGGCTGCCTCGCCCAGGTCGCCCCAGAGCATGTTTGCTCGTCTGACCAGTTTGGGATTGACCCCTGCCGCCTGGGCGATGGCCTCCAGCATGATCCCTTCCCCCACCCCGTGGCGCATCTCGGCGATGACATCCTTGACGATGTATTTAGCCTCCACGGGCGTGGCTCGCACCAGCAAGCCTTGCAAGAGCTTCTCTTTCCGCTGGCGCGAACCTGGCCCTGTGGCGGCGGCGATCTCTTCAAAAGCTCGATACACGTCCAAGATGGTGAGGGGCGGACGCTGGGGCGGCTCAATCCGGGACCGCTCCAGCAGCATCCGCACTGCCTCCCCCGTGTCCTCTGCCTCAGCGAAGATGGCCTGGCGATCAGCGTCCGCGGGGCTGGCCAACCCACCCACCACCTTCATCGCCGCCTTCCAGCTCAGGTTCAGGGCCCGTCCGTCCCATTCGGGGAAGACCTGGCCGATGGTCAGTCGTACAGCGGCCGGAATCTCTGCGGGGTCCAGCTTCCGCAGGAACTCGGCCAACAGACTGGCCAGCTCCAGGCGGCTGGTGGTTCTCTCCAATTGTTCGCCCAGGCTGGCCAGTTCAGCGAAAGGTGTTTCCGTCACTTATCCTCCGTCAAACCAGAAGTGGTGCGTGAGGCCGGCGGGGCTGTCACATTGGAAGCTCTTTACAGATCACGGAAAATGCTACGCAATGTATCTACGCCCAACCAAAACGCCGCTGCTCCAGAAGGGACAGTTCGAGAAGGGTATACAAAGCCACTCTGTAGCAATTCCATATCCTTCTGGGATAGCGGCACTCTACCTACGAGTTCCTCTGGCCTGTTAGGTCGATTCAAGATACTAGCGAATTCCTCATTGAAATGCCATCGCAGTTGAGGTTCCTCAGAGCTCTTCTCGTACCATTCCGGACTTTGTATGAGTAAGAGGGTACATATCTCTGGACGAAGATTCAAGAGATTAACTGCTACGCCTGTGAGGAGAAGCTTGACTTTGTCAACTGAAATAAGAGCTCTAAGGTATTTTAACCTTGGATCGCCATAGAAGTACCTATAGTCACCCTCAGTATCCTCCGGTTCAGACCTGCTAAAGAGCTCTTCCAGATATTCCCGGAATATATTGTGCTGGACAGAGAACTCCTCTGGGATGTTGACAGTTGCTGGTTGGAACATAAACGACGGGATGACATGAAGGAGTCCCGCATGCACTGCCACACCACGCTCGGATCGCCTTCTGATCAGGAGTTGGAAGCGAGAACCGTCGTTGAAGGCTATCAAGGTGGATATGCCTATGGCAGCGCTTCTGCCAGTTCCATCTATTACAGGATTGGCAACTGCGTCATGTAGACTTTTTCTCAGAGGCAGTTTTGCATCAAAGGCTCGAAAAGCGCTCTCATCCTTTCCTACAAGCTGAGTCGCATTGGATAGTATTTCCCATTCGAGGGCATCACATGTGTCTAAAGCTCGAAAGTATGACCCCAATTCGCACTCGAGCTGCAATTTGCCATCCGTAACGAGTGATCTCATAGTATATGTTAGCCTATCCATGGTTGGTGATTCCAACAATAGCTCTAAGGGTGATATGAGGCTTCGATATTTTGCATCCCAAACTATGAAATCATCATCCGGAGGGATATATCGGTGAAGCGAGCCTAGAACAGAGTCGACAATTCCTTTTTGAATCTCGGGAGCTTGATAGATGGCTACAGGATATCTATAGCCACATCTTTCAAGGATCTGCTCACCCTGATACTTCCACTCCAAGAAGCGGAGGATTCTCTCATCCCGAAACGCTTCCTGTGCTTTTCGGAGAGCATTGATGTACTGATCTTGAGTGCGCCCTTTCCAACAGTCTTTTGCTTTGGACAGAAGTATTTTGCCGAGCTCATAAAAAAGTGATTCACCTGGAATTCCCATCGTCGCTAGCTCCAATTATACTCTCGTTTTCAGAAGTCAGACGCCGCTCGATTTCTTCCAAGAACTCTGTCGCATCCGCGTCAATGACCTGGACGTTCTTCTGCTCCCAGTACTTGACGTCCAATTCGCGAGGGCGGAGCTGCACGGCGTAGGCGCGGCGCTTGTGGCGACCGAGGTGGCGCACTACCTCGTGGTAGAGCCGCTTGCAGTCCTCGTCGGCCAGGCCGAAGCCCAGGAAGAGAAGGGTCTTGGTGGCGAAGTAGGAGCCGACTACTTTAGCGATCTCAGGCAGGCGATAGAAGACGTCGTAGTAATCATCGCCGGTGATGACGACGGTGTCCTTCTGCTCTATGGAGCCGTGCAGCTTGATGAGGAGCACTTTCTGCTCGTCGGTGAAGGCGATGTCAGGGTCTCGCACCACCTTGACGAAGGACTTGCGAGCCTGCCGCAGGGCCTCCTCCAACAGGTTGTCCCAGTTGGTGGTGATGACCTTGTTGAAGGGCAGGGCGGCGATGAGCTCATGGGTGCGCATGGGCAAGTACTTGGGATCGTCAATGCGGTTGATCGCGTATTGGATGAGGCTCTGGTAGCCCAGCCTCAGCTCGTAAGCCTGGGCCACCTCAGGCAGCCCCATCCCGCTCACGTCTCCCAGTTCTGCCCGTTCGGCCAGTTCCTGGGTCAATTGCCAGCCACTGGGCAGCCCTCCTGGGCCTATGGAGATGCCCGCCCCGCAGAATAGGACCACGTTACCCTTTTGGATTTGCTCGATCAGTTCGTTTGGAATCTGCATCGTACATTACCGTCGCTCAATGAGCAAACCGCTTTCGCCAGTGGCAATCATGGTGGAGAACTTAGTACGAGCATCGGCTGAGGCAACTCCGCGGCGCTCGGCGCTAATGTTCACTGCGCTAAGGTAGTTGACTATCGCTTCGGCCAGTTCAGCGGTTGGTTCATCCCCCGAGTCATACAGTAGCACTGTGTCAAAACGACTGTAGTCAGTTTGAGCTAGAAGCCTTCTCGCCAAATCCGAGTCGTATGCCGGTTTCGTGGGGCCAGCCAAAGTCTCTCCTGAGTCGAAGTCCACCAACCGTACTTCCCCGATTTCTTCTTGGAGTACGGCCCAGTTGATAGCCGATCCCATGGCCACTTGCACCGAGGTATCATTGAAAGGCTCACCACCAATCGAAAGAGAAAACTTATCCGTGGGCAGCACGGTGATCACCGTGCTCGCTATGCTGGATAGCTGGCCAGCCGTGTCGCGGGCTTGAGCGTGAATAGTGAACTCGCCCTTGTTGCCTGTCCATGTCCGGGACCAGCTTTTATCAAATGATCCTACTCCTCCATCATAGACAAACTCTCCCCCCTGGCTCAAGGACTCATCTCCTGTGCCCTCGCTCCACCACCGAACGGATTGAAGGCCGATATCGTCGCTAGCCGTCACTTTTATCACCACCTCAGCCTTTTTATAGATCCTTGACGACTCTACGGATATCGTCGCCTGCGGTGGGTAATCCGGGACGACGTTGATGTATACATAGCTAGTTCGGCCATCGGGCCAGGTTATATCATGCCATTCGTTGACGCCATCCGGGCTGTAGTACGGCGTGAACCAGTACCGGCCGGGGGCGGAGAAGCTCCTGTATTCTGAATAGGTGCGCTCAGCTCCAGGATCTAGTGAGAAGTTATCTATCGGGCGGAAATCCTGCATGGAGTCGCCAGGACCTCGGCCCTTGACTAAGAACTTCACGGCTTCGAAGGTTTGTTGCCCGTCGTTGCGCACCGAAAAAATTGCCTTTACACTCTCTCCAACCAGCGGTCTGCGATTGGAGATCTCCAGATCAGAGATCAAATGCACCTTCCCTGGTATGAGAGTTGACGTTGGTGTCGGAGTGGATGTCGGAGTAGGCGTCGGAGTTGGGGTCGGAGTGGATGTCGGAGTTGGTGTCGAAGTGGGTGTCGGCGTTGGAGTTGGTGTAGATGTGTTTGTAGAAGTCGGTGTGGGTGTCAAGGTTGCAATAACTGTCTGGACAGAGGGCATCGCTGCGTCCGCCTGTGCCCCATCCAGCCAGTCTTCTATAGCCCATAAGCCAACAGTAATCGGGGAGCGCGGCGGCTTGTGGGGCTCCACCCATGTCGCCTGGCCAGTTCGGAGAACCACCTTCGTACCTTGGGCCTCCACTTCTGCCTCACCAAGAAGCACTACTACCCAAGTAACCCCATTGTCGTCCACAGAGACGAGACATGCTTTGGGCGCGGCCCGGATCGTCGCCCACTCTGTCTCCATAGTTACCTCCACCGGCTGATCCGCCTGGCGTTGTAACTCCTGAAGCATTGTTCCTGAGTGGAGATAGAGCTTCATGGTGGAAGGGGCCTCAAGATCAGGCGCTGCCTTCACCTGCAATCTTGTACTTGGAAAAACTTCCACCCTCAAGGAGTCAGCGAAGGTCAGGATGCCCAGGCCGTTGTCACCGCTGTTGATCTCATCACCAGTACGCACTGGCTCATGCTGGCCAACAAGCGTCGCTATGATAGGCTCGTCCGGATGTTGCAACTGTACCTGGTCACGCTCGACCCAAAGCCTGGCCCCAGGGCCAGGTGTAGGAGTCGGTGTGGGTCCACAAGCTACCGCAGCCAGAGCCAGTGACACCAGGCAAATAATTCGCGCTATTCGTCTGACAGTCATGATCCACCTCCTGCAGTTTTATTTAACTATCCGAGCCAGGTCTCGCACAGCTCGTTGTTTCCTTCGTTAGATTCGACTACCTGTCCTCCTGAATCCACAGTGATGCACACGGTGCAGTTGGGGTCGTAACAGTTGCCATCTGAAGGCAGAGACTCCTCGAGCGTTATTTTCGCGCCGGCGGCAAGACTGCTGATGCCTACAGTCTTCTGTTGCCCCAGCCCCGGGTCGCCCCTAATGAACACCTTGAACGGGCCGGCCGAAGCCGTTCCAACGTTGGCAATGGTGAAAATCACGGTAGTTGTACAGGTTCCGCTAACACAGTTGACACCAATGCGATCTATGCTTTGCACCGTCAGGTCGACGGCTACACCCGCTGGCGTGGCGGTGGACGTCGCTGTCGGGGTGGCTCTCGGCGTTCGAGTCGCTGTAGGCGTGCTGGTAGAGGTGGGAGCAGCTACCGTGGGGAAGATAACAGGCTTGATAGACCCCACGTCCTCAGCCGCGCGTGCTCCACCTACCCAATCATCTACCGCTCCCATCTCAGTATCCATGGGAGGCCGAGGCGCCTGGTGAGGTTCCACAAAGGTCGCCTGGCCAGATTGGAGGGTTACTACCCGCTGCTGAGCCTCTATCTTCGCCTCTCCTTCGTACACAACCACCGAGGTGACCCCATCTTCGTCCACGGAGATCAGATATTTGGTGGACACACTGGTGATCGTCGCCCAACCGGTCTCGGTGGTGACGACCACTCGCTCCCCTGCTCGCTTCTGCAGCTCCTGAAGCGTCGTCCCCAAGGCCAGATAGAGCTTGACGATGGGAGGGGCATCGGGGTCGGGCGCGGCCTTCACCTGTAGCCCTGTCTGGCGAAAAATCTCCACCCTCAAGAAGTCAGCGAAGGTCAGGATGCCCAGGCCGTCCTCATCGGTGTTGATCTCGTCGTCAGTGCCCACGGGCTCATGCTGGTTGACAGGTACCTCTATGACAGCCTCGCCTGGATGGCGGCACTGTACCAAGTCACGCTCCGTCCAAAGATCGGCCGGACGACTGGGCGTGGGAGTTGGTGTGGCAGTGACTACGGTTGGTATCGGTGTGTTGGTCACCGGTGTTGGGGTGGCCGTCGGGGTCGGCGTGCGACGACAGGCTCCCACCGTCAAAGCCAACAGCACCAGGCATAGTACCTGCGCTAACCGTTTGCCCGTCATGGCCTACCTCCCACCCCCCAAAAAGCTATGCACACTCCTCAACTGGCTCCAGGTACTTCGCTCCGGGCGATGCCGTAGGCGATGGCCAGGCCCACGATCGGTCCGGCGGCTAGTGAGAGGAAAAGATTCATTTCTGGTATCGTCTCCCTCACGGCAAGCAAGCCAAAGCCCAGAGTACCACCCAAAACTCCGCCCACCAATCTGGCCAGGGGCGATCTGTTGATCCCCGCCGCGATAGCTATGCCACAGGCCAGCAATGCGCCTGCCAGGGCAACGGGTGGCATCACCATCGAGACAGATCGCCAGATGGCCACCGCGTAAAGCCCCAATCCTGCCGCGAAGCCAATAGCTCCCCCAACAGCCCCGCCTAAGGTGGGCGCCAGCACTCGTCGCCCAGGGCTCAGAGCTTGCCCTGTGGTGATCCCCAAGGCTACCAGAGCGCCAGCTATCAAGCCCAAAATGCCAAAGAGGGCAATGGCAAGAGGAGCCATAGCGATCCCCCACATCGCACCATACAATTGCGCTATGTTTAGGCACGCTGCTGGTACCAGCCCCAATGCAAACCCCACCGCCCCACCTACAGCCCCACCCACGGTTGCAGACCGAATCGAGCCTCTCGCGCGGCTCAGCCGGATGCGGGCTACTCGGCGGGCGACCTTCTCGTATAGAGGCCAGCCCAAGTCCGGCAATAGGACCGCATTGGTATCCCATACCCAGGCCAGGGCTTCCACAGCTCTCGTCCGCTGGTTTCCGCTGGCCTGCCATGCGACTTGCGCCAGCTCCTCAACCGCCTCACCCTCACCCGTGTGAGCCAGGCCCACGGCAGCGGCCTGCCGAACCGGAGCATCGTCGTCCTCTAAGGCCACCTGTTGCAACGTGCGGGCGACCTCAGCGGTTTTGATGCGGCTCAGAGAGTGTATGGCATGGATTCTCTCCTCTGCGATCCACTTGGGCGCCAGCACCTCGGTTAAGCAGGCCACCCGCTCGTCCATCTCAGGCACGCGGCTCAGCCAGTAGTCCATTTCGTACTCGTAGCGGGCCGCGCTGCGCAAGAGCAGGGTGTTTTTCTCAGGCCCCGGATCGCCCAGGTCGTCTCGCAGGGCGTAGACCTCCTTCACCCGGCTCAGGTCCAGCAACTCTCCGCTGTGCTGCCAGTCGGAGAGGCCACGGTCCAGCACCCCGCGCACTCGCTCCACTCGCCGCGCCCGTTCGTCCAGCCAACTGGAGACGCGCTCTGCCAAGTAGTCATGAACCAGCTCGTAGCGCACCTCGCCATCGGACTTCAGGGCCCGCACCAGGCGCAGACGGTCCAGCTCGCCCAGGATGCCTTCGAGTTCCTCACCAGCCAGACCCGTTCTCTCAGTGATTTGGGGCAGGGATCGAGGCTCTTTGGTGCCGGCCGCAGTGACCAGGGCTTGCAACACCACTCGGGCCAGCCGGCCCTGGGCCTCGTCCAGCTTGCCCAACTCCTCGTCCAGATACTCCACCAGGATCGTGTCCGCGCCGCCCAGCTCCTCGTAGATGGCCAGGGTGATCTCCGGCTTCGGCTCGCGCAAAACCCGGTCGTACAGGCGGTCGCAGACGATCTGCAACTGAGGCGGGTTGATGCCCTCCCCATTCAGATCATCCACGATTCGCTCCAGCAAGCCCTCCTCCAGGGCGACACCGAAGCGCTTTAACGGTTGGGCGATAGCGCGAGCCGCCTGCTCTTGGGTCAGTGGCTGCAACTCCAGGGTGTTGTTCATAATGTAGGGAATCTCGGATTTGAAGCTCAGGAGGTTGACGAGGGCCTCACTGCGCAGACTGAGGACGAAGCAGGTGCGGACGGAGCGGCTCTCCAGGCAACGGGCCAACTCGCCTACGAAGGACTGCTGCACGGCCTGGCCAAACTTGGGCAGGAAGAATTCCTCGAACTGGTCTAAGAAGACGACCAGGTCTGGCCCTGCTTCCAGGGCTGCCAACTGGTCTCGCAGGGAGTCAGGGCCCAGGGGTGCGCCCACCGCCTCCCCGATAGAGCTTCGGAGGTCAGCCAGGGGATCGCCCATCACCCTGGTGTAGGCCACCAGGCACTCGCCCCGCTCCAGGGCCGGCTTAGCCCCCGCCAGGAGCAGCGAGGTTTTGCCTGTGCCAGAGGCGCCCACCAGAACCAGGAGTTGATGGGCCATGATGCTGGAGATGAGCTGTTGAGTTTCACCCTCCCGACCGTAGAAGATGTCCGCATCCTCTTCGGTGTAGTAGTCCAGGCGCTTGAAGGGGCGGCCCCGCAGTGCAACCTCAGGCCGCTCTTCGACGATGCTGGCTTCGTAGGCCCTCAGGGCCTCCAGCAGGTCACTCAGGAAGATTTCGGCCTCGGCTTCGATGATGTAGGTCTCCTTGTCCTCCCAGAATCGTCGGCAGTAATCAGACGGGTTGGGATCCACAGCGTAGCTGCGGCCTTTGAGCCTTCCCAGTCGCTGAGTCACCTGGGCACACAGGCTTTTGAGACGGGTATCGTCCAGGTCGCAGTCAACAAAAAGCAAAGTGCTGGCTACCAACTGCTGTCGGATCAGCTCGGCCATCATGGGCGAGCGCTGCTCGTATTGGTAATGATCGTCCTCAGTGAGTACGATCTCCCTTCGCTCGATGTCGCCGAACAGCTTGACCACGCTGGTCTTTTCCACATCCAGCCCGGCGGCGTCGGTGATGGTCACCACCACCTGAGGCCAGCGTCCGGCGGCCCGCAGGGCTTGCTCCAGAAGGGTATCCATATTGGTGGTCACAATGAATTGGATGGGGAGTTGGGCGATGAGCTGGTGCACCGGTGTGGGGACATAGGAGGGGGCAGCCATGATGTCGGCGATGGCGGTGATGAGGGCATGGCGTCCCTCAGTCATCTCAAAATACTGAGCCACCTTGGCCAGAGACATGTCCGGCTCCGAGTAGCCACACCGCCGGGCCAGCAGCGAGGCGATTTCAGGCCAACTGGGTCTAACCTGGCCCGTCTCGGTGCGGACCACCGTTTCAGAGCCCAGGAACAGAACGACGTTGCCTCCGGCTATCCTCTCTACCAACTCCTGAGGGGCTCGGTTGTTCGCCATAATGCCCTCTAGCGTTTTGATCAGCGATTTCAATCAAATCTGATTATATCATATGCCGTTGTCGGGGGGCGGGTGTTTGGCGGCGTTCAATTCGTTACGCTTTGACCGTTCCCTTCCTGCTCTCTGGAATCTTGGTCAACTGGAGTACCAAGCGCAACGCGTCATTTACTGCTTGCTCGTTCGGAAACGCCTCTGCCACATCAGGGTCCAGTAACACTAAATTCGTGCCAGCGCGGAACCGCTCCACGTATTTCCCTCGGGTAGCACCTTTGAGTAGTTCTCGCAAATCGTATTCCGAACGAAGTTCATCATTCATTTCACTCTGAAGTTTTTTCTTCATATGCCTTCCTTTCGGCACGTGTCAGCTGTGCCAACCACCTTCGCCAAAAGCCTCGGGAGTTTATCCTCAGCGCAGCGAAGGATGGCGTGGTCGGCGTGCGAGTGTTCCCCGTTCGTGCGTGTTAGAGTTCGATTCTTGGATTCAATCAGTCTGAGATGTCCAGAGCGATGCGAAGAGCCCTGCTGAGCGCTTCGATTTTTTGAGGAGAGAGTTTGCCGACGAAATTCGTCAGGGCAGACTTGGGGATACTGACCAATTCATCACAGTGGATACTGCTGTCATGTTTCAAGCCCTCGTCTATACCGACGAGTACTTGAGTCGAAAGACCGTCGTGGACCGAATAGACAGGAGCACAGATGACGGTGGAAAAGCGGGAGTCTATCAGTACTTGGCGACTGACGACCACAAAGACTCGCGATTTCTTGGGGTCTCTCATGGATGGGTGAGTGACCCGATAGAGTTCACCGCATTTCACCAGACCACCTGATACGCAAGAACATCAAGTGCTTCTTCGTTGAGACGGTCAGCACACTGGTTAATAATCTCCAAGTCTCTCGCGTTTCGCTCTTTGCGAATCAATTGAGCGATGTAGTTACGCAAAGCCAGTTCGATAAATTCAGAGCGGTTCTTATACTGCCCTGATAGTTTATCCATGTCTTTGACAACATCTTCGGACAGGGTGATAGAAGTCTTAGTTTTCATACCACAATTATACTACCTTCGGGATGGAGTGTCAAACGCGACTGCAAACGGCATGACGGGGAACGCCGTAGCACGCCGACCACGCCCGAAGTGCCACGCGAAATGCAACCACCTTCCAACTATGCCAACCACCTGCGCCAGAAAGCCGCGGGAGTTTATCCTGAGCGCAGCGAAGGATGGCGTGGTCGGCGTGCGTGTGTTCTCCGCTCGTGCTTTTTCAGTTCTGCGTCCCGCTAGTCGGTTTTTTCCACGAGTAATCCAAGAACTGGCGAGGCGTCAGGATAGGTATCCCCCGAATACGTATTTGTCAAAACCTTTGCGCCGCAAGACCTCGTTGACTTCTTCTACCGTTGCCTGCGAGACCAGCAACTTTCCTTGTTCAACGGCTTTGTCGAATGCTTGACGCACTACTGACTGTTTTAGTAGTACCGCGCTGACGATAGCACTGGTATCGAAGACGAAGCGCAAGTCAGTTGGCATTGAGTAGTGACTCCAATATTTCAGGCGTTAGACCACGCGCTTGAGCCTCCTCGCTAATCTCGTCCATTTGTTCATCTCCTTGTGAATCGCGGGCTTCCGAACACGGCGGCATGGCGGAACGCTTCAGCACGCCGCCACGCCGCGCTTGGCGTGCCAGCCACTTGTTCTTGGACAAACCCGCGTGTCCATCCAACCAACCGCGCGGCATGGTTCGGCGTGCGGGTGTTTCCTGACGTGTGCTTGGTTATCACTGCCCTCGAAGTACTTGTCTGATGCTTGCATCAAACGGGTCTACTTCGATAATCAAATCACCGCCGCGACGCCCCACGTATTCTCTCGGTCCATAGTTTACCCGCCAAAGCAAAGTGCCGTTGGAAATATGTTGCGTGATAGTAATGAGACTCTGAATCACATCCACACCCAATTCACGCGCGCGCTTGTTTGCAGTTGCCATTGTGCGTGCCAGTGATACGGCAACGTGGTCTTGTAGCACTTCGGCTGTTAATGTGGCTGCCATAGAAATCCTCCTTCATCCTGCTGACTCCAGGCTTTGATTCTTGCCATGCCTGCTTGAGTGCGGCACGAACGGCGGGGTCATTCAGGATGAGGATTGGGTGCTGAATCATTGACGATTCTCTGGTCGTGGGACTACGCCTTCAAGCGCGCATGTCAGGAACGCTAAAGCCTTGCGCCGCCCGTGCTTGGCAGCGGGAAACACGGTTGGGTTCGCCAAACGCTCGGCGGCGATGCGGCGGGTGGTCGCAAGGCATGTGTTTACCGCCGTGCGTTCTCGTTCGTTTCTTTACGACAGACCGAGCCGTCGCCTTACTTCGTCTAACGGTATACCCTGACCTGTCTCCCTTGCAGCACCGCGTTCATCAAGAAACTTCATCAGTTTCTTGTTCTGGCGCGCCATCACGATTTCCTGCTCAAAGTCATCGCTGTTGCCGACATAGAAAGCCTGCATGTCCGTCACTCTAGCCAACACGAACTGCTCGCCATCGGCAGATTGCAAAATCAGGTCTTGGCGACGTGCTTTCTTCAACAAGTCATTCAACGTCTCAGATTCCGCAGAGATGGTCATTGCTCTCATAACTCCCGCTCCTTTCCTCTGAAGAACACGTTGCTGCCAATCTTGAGACCAATGGCCTCAATGGACACAATATGCATCTGGTCATCCACATCGTAGAATACTCGAAACTTGCCTACTCTCAGTTCCCATTCTGCCGTTTGATTGGGACGCAATTGCTTTCGGTTGTGTGTCTCAACCGTCGGCTCGTAACGAAGTTGCGCTTCAATACCGTCAAGAATTATGTTTTGCTCATTCTTGCGAAACCATTTCAAGTCCTGTTCGGCTTCTGGTGTAAACTCGATCTCAAACATTATATCTACCGCTAAATGGGCTTCTGTGCAAAGTGCCGTTACCAACTATGCGGCATGGCGGAACGCTTGAGCCTCACGCCGTTGGCAGAATCGCTACGCCGCTCTGGGAAATCAACTTCCCATCTGCCAATGGCGTGCGGCGTATGTTTGCCGACGCGGCGACTCCACTTATCCCAGAATCTCCTTGACCAACGCATCAATTTCCTGCAATTCCTCTTTCAACATCGCGCGCACCATGCCGCGCAATTTGCCGATGCTGACGATCTTGCCCACGCCGCCGCTTGCCAACCACCTGTCTACCTTGGCGCTACACTCTTTGCCGAGTTCCGCGAGCCGCTTGTGCGTTGGATTTGCCGCGTCGAATTTGGGGATGGGCGCAACATCAAAAATCTTTTTGACAACGTGCGGATGTGTTTTCTGGTCTTTGCGTCTGAAAGGTTCCAAATTTCTATCTATGACCTGAGAATTCAAAACTGCTGCGACAAACATGGCCTCACTTTTGTTGTTTGTTTCAAGGAAATACATTGTGTAGTCAACAACAAAAGGTTTCGCTGTCAGTGTCTGCCCTGCAATGCCAAACCTGATATGCTCATCGAGTTCAATCACAGTGGCAAACATAATCCTATTTACATCGGGATAGACTACGCGATACTTCACCTGCGTATTTTGCTTAGTCAGTTTGTGTCTGTAATCCAACCATCCCAGCACGTCGATTCTTTCTGCCTTCACGCCGCGCCGCCTCGTCCATTCCTTTTCGGCTTTCTCCAGCCATCGCGCCAAATTCAGATAGCCGCGCTTGCGCGCGTCGTTCGCGTCAATCAGTTTGTAGTGTTCTTCCTCCGGCTCAATCGGCAACACAACGAGGCGATAATTGAGATGACCGAATGGGAGCAAATCGGTCGAGAGGAGCGTCGCGTAGAGAAAGCGCCTTTCAACAGTGTCTTTGAAAAACACGGTTTTGTACGCGTCTTTCGCTTGTTGTCTCGCGCGCTCTGCTGTTTCAAGCGGTGGCAAATCGGGGTTGAAGCCAAGCGGAGAGGGCTTGACCTGCACAAACCAGAACGAGCGCGGCACAATCGTCGCGCCTTGCGCGAATTTTGCCTTGTAGTAACTTGCCGCTTGCGCGCGTGTTTGGTCGCCGGTTGCCCAATACGAACGCTTGCCGCGCGTGTGGAGCGAGAGTTCTACGTTTTCAATTGACAGCGCGTCTTCTGATTCCGCGAGCGTCGCGTTCTTGCGTTCCAATTTGCCGCGCAAGATCTGTCCACGCAAAGGCACGGCATGCTTCGCTCTGTCCTCCGCCTCCACTTCGCGCTTGTCTGCAATCAACACGCACGATGGCACGTTGAACAGCGGCGTGACGTTCTCGCAGTCCCAGACTTCACGCCAGAAAAGACTTTGCATCGAATCTTCGCTGAATTTGAATGCGCGCTTGCGCAATCCGTCGTGTTGGTCTGCGCTGAACAAACTCTTGGGCAGAACGAACGCAATCGTCCCACCGCTCTTGAGGTACAGATCTGCCGCGCGCACAAGAAACAGCGTCGCAATCTCAATGTGCGTAATCAACTCGCCGTGCCCCGTGAGCAGACGATAGTTCTCCGTGATCTGTTTCTTGAGAAACGTCTGGTACGCCGGCTGCTCGATGAAATGATACGCAATCCACGGCGGGTTGCCGACGATGAAATCGAATTTGCGTTTGAAAAAAAGCGGCTTGAAGATATTTTTCAAGACAAACGCCCAAATCGTGTCGCGGTCAATGTCAATAAACTTCTTCAGCGTATCTGCGACGCTAAAGAGCGATTGCACCAGCGCGGCGTCGCCCGTGTTCGGGAACCCCTGCGCCGCGAGAAAATTGCGGAACGGTTCGGGCGCAATGCGCTTGCCCTTGCTTTGGAGCGCGAAATCTTTCGCCAATTCGATGGCTTGGTCGAAGAGCGGCAGGTTCTCAAACAGCGGTTCGGGCAGATGCGCCTCTCGGTCATCCAGTTCCACGCGATAACTTGGCACTTGCATCCACAACGTCGGCTTGACCTCGCGATCAGGCAGGCGGATGGTGTTGGCAAGATAGATCGGAATCGTGATCGCGCCCTTGCGCTTTTTCAGCAAATCGCCCAGCGCGAGAATGTAATTCGTCTTGGCAATGATGACGGCAAGCGGGTGAATGTCCGCGCCGTACACAGAATCGAGAATGTGCCGCAAGGTCTGCGCCGAATCGTGCAACCGTTCGCGCTTTTCACGAATCGTCAGATAGATGAATGTGCCAGAGCCGCAGGTAGGATCGAGCGTCGCGCCGCGCGGATTTGTGTCGAGGAGTTTGCGGACAGTGCGATGCGCCAGCCAGTCGGGCGTGTAGAACTCGCCCAAGTCGTGACGCGCTTCGGGGTCAACCAATTCCTGATAAAGCGATTTCAAAACATCTTCGGAGAGTTCACGCAGATTGTAGTTTTGCAGCAGACTAAACAGCCAGCGCACCGAGCCAACACCGACTTTGACCGCGCCTTCGCGCGCCAGCCACGAAAAGAAATCCTCTTCGATAAAATTCTCAATCCCTTGCTTCTTGAACAATCCTCCTTCGAGCATTTCGACAATCTGCGCGTCGTCAGGCAGACTTGCGCTTTCCGTGATGCGCATCCACGCCATCAGTTTGGCAAGCGTGGCAAGGTAGGTGTGACGGATGAACAGTTCGTCGCCGGCGACCTGGGTTCCGTACACCACGCGCAGATACTTGTCCCAACTATCGAAGACAACGGAGAACGCGCTGCGCGCTTTGATTTCTCCCCACAATGCCAGTAATGCGCGCGTCGTCGCTTGGAACGCGTGACTCTTGACGCCAAAATCGCGCACAATCGTTTCGCTGGTCGGATGAAGGATTTCTTTGCGGAGAAAGTAGCGGTCGAGCCAGTAGTAGATTTCGTGGGGCTGCCACTTGGTCCAATCGGCTTTCTCAAGCACCTGGAGTTGCACCGCATCGGGTGACACGTCGCGTGCGGTTGGAGCGGCGAGTGTCGGGGAATAGGTCACAAACTGCACGCCATCAGCGGCGATGCACAGGTACGGCGTTCGCGCCTCCGCAGATTCCTGTGACCAGAGGATCGCGACGTAACGGCGGAGTTGATCTTCGGCATCTTCGCCAGTCCTTGCAAGACTGGCTTCAAACTCGATCACGACATTGCCAAACAGATTGTCGGCTTTGCCTTTGAGAATGCGATCCTTGCCCTTGATCTTCAAGTACTTTTCGATGCCCGTTGTGTACGTCTCGACGAATCCCGGTTCGACGCCAAAGAGTGCTTGGAGGAGCATGGCAAAGCGATGCGAGCGCGCCGATTCGCTATTCTGCGCTTGAACATCGTGCAAATACGCGGCGATACTCTCAACCCAGTATGTCTCACGAGTTTCGGGAATGCGCGCGGACTTTTCAGTGAGTTTCGTCTGCTTCTTCACTTAGGCAACCTTCGTTCTGCCAGACGCCGCGCTAACTCATACGCGGCAGCAATGCGTGTGATTTTCACGTCGGACAGCCCTTTGATTTCCAATAGCCGTTCGAGCGGTTGGTTTGCCAATCCTTCCAATGAACCGAACTTTTCAATCACCTCCTCGGCTATTCTCACGGCGGGCTTGTTTCGAATCCCCGTCGAGACCAGAATTGCGAGCAGTTCTGTGTCACTGAGATTGCCTGCGCCTTGTTCTCGGAGTTTTCCGCCTGGGTGTTTCCATTCGGATTTCAAGAATTCATCTCCTCTGCACGGGCTGATCACCTGCTGATAGGTCAGGACATTCGGGTTCGGACATTTCGTAAACGAACTCAGGGCAGCAGTCCGCTCCATTAGGCCAGAAGATTGAACCCGCTATTTCGTCAACATCCACATGCACAAAGTAATCTGGCTGAGTGACCGGAGCGAATATGGGTCCCGTCAGATAGGGCCTGGCATTGAAAATCCTGACCTCACCGCCCTTGAAAATAACCTTAAGGTGAAGGTCTGGCAAAGGGATGACAGCTTCAATACGGTGCAACATTTGGCTACTCCAATGGCTCAATCTTCAGCAATGGTTCTCTCCGCCGGGTAATTCCCAGTCCTGTGACAAGGTGATATAGGCCGCTACAACGGCGTGTCCGCTAACGCTGTAGCACGCCGACCACGCCCGAACCGACCCGCGAAATGAAAATGCCTTCCAACTATGCCGACCACCTTCGCCAAAACGCGCGTACCGTGCGTGGTCGGCGTGTGCGTGTTTCCAGACGTTCAGTTTACACAGCTTTAACCAGTGCCTGCCTCGCACGCGGTATCATTCTTCAGGTTTCAGCCAAGGTCTTGAGTTTGACCAGCATCTTGTCAACGGTTCCCGCAGACATCGGTTCGAGAATGAGGCCAAGCAACTTGCCGATGACCCCAAAGGGAAGCTCAATCTCCTCCCAGAAAGTAAATCGGCTACCCGATGGGATAGTCTCAAGCGACCAGCTTTGCTCATAAGACTTGACACCAGTGCCTGAAACCATTCGCAGGGCAAATTTTTCGTTCTCTTTGCATTCTGTGATTTTGAAATCCATCTTCATCAGCGGACCACCAGCTTGCTCCTCAATGTAAAGAGGCGTTCCCACACCGCTACGTTGATTGCTGGTGTACTCGAACCTCTTGAAAGTAATGCACCACTGCAAGACCTTTTCAGGTTCAACGAAGAAAGGCCATATTCTTTGGGGTGGTGCAGTGATCTCGATTGATTTTTGGACTCTCATTTTGCCTCCTTTGCTTTGGCGATTAGTGGTTCTGCCGCCTAATCTCCTAACTATGCAGAATGTCTGGAAACGCTGTAGCACGCCGACCACGCCCGAAGCCGCGTGCGAAATGAAGACGACTTCCAACTATGCCAACCACCTTTGCCAGAAAGCCGCGTACGTGGCGTGGTCGGGGGGCGTGTGTTAGCCGTTCGTGCATGTTCGGTCTGCGCTTTCTGCACTTACAAGCCTAACGTGTGCCGTAAAGCCTGATCTACATCTTTCATTGGCAATGTTCCAATGACACACTCAATTGCGACTTCTGTAATCGTAGCCAGATTGTCCGTCATTACCACTGAGTCCGTGAGTAAACCAGAGTGCTGTCCTTCTGGCGTGGATAGACGTATGAGAACTCGGCTGGGATGATTGGCGCGAAAGAGTTTGCTCGTGATCATTGCCACGATGACTTGCGGCAGTCCTGTCTGAAGGTTATCTGCTTGGACAATCAGCGCGGGACGCGGCTTGGCAGTGCGTAAATCCGAATGCGGAAATAGCACCAGAACCACATCCCCGCGCTTATAGTTTGGCTTTGGCTGCGTCGTAGTTGTCATAGATGCTCATCTCGGGGCTGTCCCAATCTTCTGCGAACGTCGCAAGACGCGCACGCAGTTCTGCCGCTTGCTCTTCATTCACCCCACGTGTTCGCAAATCAATCAACCCAGATTCGAGAAACGTGACAACAACGCGGGTCTCGTCACGTATCATACTGGGTTGTTCCATCAACTCAATCTGGCCATGCCGGTATACGCCCTGAACACTTACAAGCATATCGTTTCCTCCTTCAGCAAATGAAATCTGATAACTGACTTGCGGCTTGCCCACCGCGCTCGGATTGCAAAGGCATGACGGCTAACGCTCAAGCCCCACGACGGGCGGTGGCAGTCCACTTCTCTTTGCCGCGCACCGTCCCTTCCGCCGCCTGTCGTGGGGCGTGTGTTTCGCGTTCGTGCGTATTCGTCTCACGCCTATCTGTGCACTGTCGGGTCAACCACTGCTAGGCGGGAGCTCCTGCGCTTATGGGTTGACTGACGACCAATTGCTCCTCGGTTACAACTATCTCGGCCAGTTGTAGCAATGGTGTAATAGCCAGATCCTCGTCTATCTCCGGCCAGTGGATACCGTATCCAGACGGCGAGACCTCAAGGCGCTTCCGCTGACGCAGGGTCGCTTTCGCCAATCGAGACGAGCAGCTGTCCCAACGGATACGATATGACCGCCCGTCAACCGTAAGATAGAGAAAGGCATTGTCTACTCGCACTGAACCAACATTATGCATTTTGTCCATTAGCTAACTCCTGCATGAAATGCTTCGTATTCAGCCATAATGTACTCGAAATGCTCAAAGATGATCCTCCGAATGGCCCGACGATCAGCCGGGCTCAAATTGTAAGCGTAGACTTCTTCAATATCAAAGGTGTCGGGACGCAACCAATATTTGCACTCGACGCCGCCTTTACGAGCGTGAATATGCGGTGGTTCATTTCGTTCATTGGCGTAGAAGAACAATCGCCAGCCGCGGATAAACAGAATCGTGGGCATCTCACTCCTAAATTTGCTGGTACACTCCCCCGCACTGCCGCGCCTGCCTTGCGGTTGACCTGCAACCTTCGAGTTGCGCGGGCATGACGCGAAACGCTACAGCACGCCGACCACGCCTGACGCGCCGCGCGAAATGAAGACACCTTCCAACTGTGCCAACCACCTGTGCCAGAAAGCCGCGTACGGGGCGTGGTCGGCGTGCGTGTGTTTGGCGGCGTTCATCTCTCCCCTACAATTTCATAGGCATTCTTCAATTCGGCGTAGTTGAAACTATGCAGCATGTCTTTGGCTAAGCAGTGATAAGAGGCTATTGCTTTCTCCGACATATTTACGCCTCGACTCCCATTCAATGAAGATAGTAGACCAAAGTACGCGCTATACGTTTTTGCATCCAGGCTGATTGTCAACCACGCGGCTTGGGCATCAAATTGACGTTCTGCAATTTGAGCATACTCGTAGCATTTTGACCCAAGTTTGTAGCGACTGTTTAGCCTCTTGGTTCCATCGCGCGTAAATTCATATTTGTTTCGTATCTTCACGCTTATGACGTATCTGACACAATCCTTCTCAGCATAGAAATCAGCATAAGGAAAGTTGTTTTTGAGATGATTCAGGTTTTGGACATTTTCAAAGCCGTTTCCTTTTAGAAGGGATTCGGTCAGCTCTTCGCCGATATCGCCGAGTTTCTT
Source organism: uncultured Anaerolineae bacterium (assembly GCA_964446635.1). GTDB lineage: Bacteria > Chloroflexota > Anaerolineae > VGOG01 > VGOG01 > CAYUPJ01. The sequence continues at coordinate 9,172 of CAYUPJ010000022.1, read as the reverse complement.
GAAACGATGAGCTACCTCTTTATCAAGCTTTGCACTTCTTTTCATCTTTTTCATGACCCGATGCCCTACGCAACTTCGCTCGCGGTTGGTGTGCTGATGAGTCGAAAAGGAATGTCGCCAAACGCTACAGCACGCCGACCACGCCCGAACCGCATTGCGAAATGAAGCCGCCTTCCAATTGCGCCAACCACCTGTGCCAAAAAGCCGCGTACGTGGCGTGGTCGGCGTGCGCGTGTTCTCCGCTCGTGCATGTAGGTTGTACATTTTGCGCTAGGAACGCCTATTTCGGTCAATTATCTCTGCGAAAAATCGAGAGAACAATCTTACAAACGATTGGGCGTCACTGGCTCTTGCCTTCTCTCTGTCCAGAATCATTCCCTTTTCGAGACCCGTGGGAGCACCCATAACGGCCGTTGTCGCAAGAAGACCAGGCCGAGAAATCTTCATGTGAAGATCAGCAGTGCTTCCATCCCTCAGATGCAAAATGAGGTGGTCATCCTGTGTATCGAGTGATACAATCTCTTCATAGAGAATTTGGGCTGACTTCTTGGCTTTTGGGTTATACCCGAGCAAACGCGAATCAGTACCAAGGAGAAACGCAAGCTTGTTTTCCCAGAACCCTTGTTCCAACGTAATTGCCTGTCCTCTAATCGTCACCCGACTTACCCTGAACGGTGGCAGCGGCGGTATTATCGTTTTCCAGTGTCGTGGTATGAGTGCTAGGCAGAAGATGAATTGCTCCTTGTTCACATCTAGAGGCGGATCCAATTTGCCGAACAGCTCCAAGTCCTGTGGCGGGGGAGTAAAAAAGGGCGACCAACCTTCCAAACCACCGAGCAAGTCTCGCCATTCAGCCACTGCGGATTGAGAGAGAAAGGGCGTATGCCGCGGCTTATCAGGCGGCTCTTCAGGCGAAACCTCGAATTGACGAGAGATAGGAAGGGATTTATCCGTTTTGCGAATCTTTGTACCACAGTGTAGGCAAAAAGTGCTATTCTCTGGTATTTGCTTTCCACATGATGGGCAGCTCATGGTTTCCTCCTTTCCGCAAGGTACGTGACATTTCTGCTGCAACGGCATGGCGGAGAACTTACGTACTGCGACACAAATGTGTCGCCTAACACGGCCCTGTTCCGTGTTACCCGCCACTTTTGTGTCGTGTAACACGGAAGGCATATTCTCGCTCAACCTCGTTCACGGATCGTTCATCTTCCCTCCTTACAACTTGAGATTGTCCAGCGGACTCTTGATCCGCTCCATCCCTTTTTGTGTCACGTGCGTATATCGCTCAGTCGTCTCAATACTGCCATGTCCAAGCAGTTCTTGAATGTACCGAATATCCACGCCATCTTCCAGCAAGTGTGTTGCAGAGAAATGACGCAAGGTGTGGAAAGTGGCTGGTTTGGTGATACTCGCCTTTTCTTACATTCTAGCATCACTTCGACCTTCTGTCAAGCCCCTAGCAATGCTTTCGCCTCCTTCAGGTCCGGAGTGTCAAACCCCTCGGTGAACCAGCCGTAAATCTCGGCCAGCAATTGATGACCTGATGGTCAGGTTGGCCCAAGTCCCCCTTTCGCCTATCGTGCGTTGCGCATTACCACCGGCAGGTAGACCTTTCGGTGAACAACTCCAGGCCACACGTTCCCTACCGACAGGCTCACCGGGACGGTGATGACCTGCGTCGGCCCGCCTGTGTCTCCCACCCCACTCACCGCCACGTTCGCTTTCTTGAGTGTGCCATCGGGCAAGCCGGTCGGGTCAGCCGCCAGGACGACCGTGGCGGGCGCGACGCCGCCGGTCGGGTTGACCGTCAACCAGGCGGCGTTGCTGCTGATGGTGTAGGTCAGGACGCCGCTGCCGGCGTTGCTGACGCTCAACGTGGCGGTCTGCGGCTGCGTCGTGCCGGGCGCGACGTGCCAGCCGATCTGCAGCGGGCCGACCGACAGGGTGGGACCGGGCAGGTTCAGGTCGTCGTCAACCGTGACCGTCACGCTGGCGCTGGCCGAGAGGCTGACCGTGTTGGTGGCCGTCAGCGTGATCCAGTTGACGCCCACGGGCAGGTCGGTCAGCGCGAGGAAGCTGCCGGTGCCCAGGAGCCCCTTCTGGTTGGTCCAGACCAGCTCCTCGCCGCTCACGCCGCCGTCCTGGAGATCGAGGGCTTCGCCGCTCAGATTGACCAACTGGCCGTAGTGAGCTTGTGTGCCCTCGGCGGGCGAGATGATGTACACCTGCGGCGGCTTGTTCACCACCGTGAAGGGTGCGCTGTCGGCCTGGGCGCTCTGGGAGCCATCGCTGGCGACGACGCGCAGGATAGCATTGTTGCTGCCGCCGAGTTGCGCAGTGTCAACCGGCACGCTGGTCTCGGCGACGTTCAAGTGAACCTGGTGGAATGAGGCGCCCCCGTCTCGACTGTAAAGCACGTCGAAGCGCAACGGGTCGCCGTCGGGATCGCTGGCGTTCCAGCCCAGGGTGACGACGCCGGTGGCGGGGTCCGGCGCTCCCTGAAGCGTCACGTTACTAACCGTGGGCGGATGAGCGCTGATCGGCTTGCGGTCCATTTCTCGCCCGGCCGCGTCAACGATCCGCACTGTAGTCGTGCCCGCTGTGAACGTCACGACCTGGCTGAAGCTCACCTGCGCCGGGGGGCCGTTTTGCGGCCTGTACGCGGTGAAAGGATAGTCGGCCAGCACGGCGCCACTGGTGTCGAGCAATTGGATGCGGTAAGGGCCAGGCTCGCGCGGCGGGATGTTGACGACGCTGCTCAACCGGCGGAGGTAGCTGATGCTTGCCTGCCCCGTGTCGGTCATGATCAGGCCGAACAGGTTCAACCAGTCGCCGCTGACAGGCGAGGCGATGGCGCTGCTCAGCGTATGCCCCGCTGTTCCGGGCATTGTGCCGGGCGATGAATACTGGGCCAACGTGCCGGTCGTGCAATTGCCGGTATTCGTCCCGGTCGTGAGGAACTCGTAGATGCACTCATAGTTGTGATCGCTGATCCATTCATTGTCGCAGTAACTCATCAGGTCGGTCCAGACGCTGTCCGGGTAGACGGCTCGCGGGATCCCGTACGTCGGATCGCCTGCGTCAAAGCCCTCCACGCTGCCGTCGCCTGGGCCAATCTTGGCGTCGTAGTACGGGTAGTTGTGGTCATCGGCGCCCTGCCCACACCAATTGCCTTGCGCGGGATGCAAGCGACCCGCGGTGTGGCCGACCTCGTGCGCGGCGTACCAGTCGCTGTACGCGCCGTCGGTATCCCAATTCCCGATGCCCGGCCTTGGACTTCCCGCCGGCCCGCTGGAAATCCCCAGCCCGTCGGCCTGGCCGCGCGGGAACTTCAGCCCGTCGGAGATCATCCCATACATGAACAGGTTAGCCGGCAGACCATATTCGGTGCGCATCGCGCCCAACAGGCCGTTGGTGTAGTAGCTGGCGCAAAACTCAAGATAGCCCGCGTTGCCCTTTGCGGTGTAGTTGTCGTAGCAGAACTGCGAAGTCTGGTTGACGTGGCCGCCCAAATCGGCATCATAGATCTCCCAGTACGGGTAGGGCCGGAAACCGGATGAAGGATCGTCGGCGTAGCCAGGCGTGCTCGCCAGCGGATAGGCGCGCCGGATCCACGAGTAGGCCTGGAACAGATCCTTGTCTACGCGCGGCCGGTAGTCCACGCCGTTCCACGAGTAGTCGAAGAGAACAAACTGCACCTCCATCCGCGGCGAAGGCCGCGGAAAGAAGGAGCCCGCGATGTCTGCGTTGTCGTCGTAGTCAGGCTCAGGCGGCGCATGATAGGGATTCAGCTCTGCGTACAACGCGAGGCTGCCATGCGTAGTCCAGTCCAAAGGCAGCTCGAACAGGAAGCTGTCGTTCAGGTTGTTGGGATCGGGGAATTGACGGACGGTGATCGTCTTGCCACTGTCGTTGATCGGCTCCAGGGGGCCAGCCGAAACCCATGGCCACCACCACGCACCGTCCAGGTGGGCCGTCACGCCGGACACGTCAAACGGCCCGTCTGACGCCACAAATACCCGCACAAAGGTGCGCCGGTTCTCGATCAGTTCGACAGGCTGGGTGCGGTTCTGGATGCCCTGGGTGACCAGCATGCCGGTGATGCGCAGGTTGGTCTTCAGCACGGAATCGGGGATCTTGTTCGCCATCTGCAACGCGCCCGCGTATTTCAGGTAGATGAGGTTGCCGGAGAGCTCCAGGCAGTCGGCGGCATGGACGGTGCCGGCGTCCATCCGGTACAGCCGGCGCGCGTCGCCGCCCTGGCGCCGGAAGCGGATCACGACGTCGCTGGGGCTCGGCGTCGGGTCTTCCTCCAGGCCGAACACCCAGTCCTCGTCGCTGGTGAGATCGTAGATTTCGGCGTCTGGCTCACTGCTGGTGTAGATGGGGGCGCTGGTGGAGCCGTCCACGTTGTTGTAGCGCACCACCTGCCGGCCCTGGGCAATGAACACGTACTTCGTCACGCAGCCGCCGGCGGGGCAGGGCCGAGCGCCCTCGGCGTGGTAGCCGGTGACGCCGGCCGCGATCGTCGCCAGCGCGCCGCCGGTCAATTGGTAGCGCTGCAAGTCGCCTCCGC